>JAJYDU010000121.1 GCA_021790475.1 Planctomycetota bacterium
CTCCCAGGCCGCGCGCCGCAGGCCGGCGACCCGGCCGGACGTCCCCTCCTCCCGCCTGGGTTCCGACCAGGTTAAAGGATCCGCGGTATGAGAATCGCCCTGCTGGGTCCGCCGGGCGCGGGCAAGGGCACGCAGGCCGCGCGCATCTGCCAGACCTTCCATCTGATTCATTTTTCCAGCGGCGATATTCTGCGGGCGGAGAAGATGTTTGGAACTTCTCTCGGCCGCCGCATCCGCGATTTCATCGACAATGGTCTGCTTGTCCCCGACGATCTGATGATCCAGATTATGGAAAAACGCGTGTTGGCCGCACGGGATGGATTTGTTCTGGATGGCTATCCAAGGACATTGCCGCAATCCCTGGCGCTCAAGCGCATTCTCCAGGCGGCGGACATGCCGCTCGACCTGGTGCTCAATTTTGTCGTGGATCCAAAAGTGCTGGCCCGGCGCTTCGAGGGACGCAGAATCTGCCCGGTATGTCTGGCGGTGTATCACGTGGATACCATGCCGTCAAAAATTCCCGGCGTCTGCGATCACGACTCCCACGAATTGATTATCCGGCAGGATGACATGCCCGACGTGGTCCGCAAGCGGATCGAAACGTACCAGGAGAGCATGGCGCCGTTATTCGCCTATTACGCCCAGCAGGGAGATTTCAAAACCATCGACGCCTCCGGTTCCGTCGACGATGTCACGCGGGTCGTTATGGATAAAATACGCCGCCATTTTGAGGCGGCGCCGGCGTCCTGATCTCCGGCGCACCGTGCGGGACAGATTGCGCGGCTGCATTCCCGAAGCTACGCGCGGGCCAAGGTCCGCGGTTAACAGTATTTTCGCGCCTTCGTGCCTCGTGGTTCCCGCTGTTCGCAACGACGATGAACCATAAAGTTGCCGCCCCGCCGAATCTCTCATGCGCCCGGCGCGATTTTCGCCGATACTTTTTTTGACACATTCCGGATGTGTCCTTAGAATCCGGACTCTGTGTTTGAAAAGAGAGGGCGAAACGCGCCGGGTATTTCGCCATCTTGACTTCGGTGGCCCCCGGAAAGCGCGCGACGAAAATCGGGATTGAAAGTATATGGCTCAAGCAGGTTCCGTTCTTGAACGCAACGGGCTGGGCGCCACGGCGCGGCGGGACGCGTGGTGGCTCCAGCCGCTGCTCGTTTTTTTGGGGCTTACGGCATTCGGCGTGTATGCAATCTGGGCGGCATGGCAGGGCAATGATTACCTGTACCACGCCCAGGGCGCGTATTATCTTTCGCCTTTCTACTCGCCCGATCTTCATGTTCTTTTCGGGATACAACCGCCGTTCTCCTTCGCCTTTCTGATTTTGTGGATTCCCCTTGGTTTTCGCGCCACGTGTTACTATTACCGCAAAGCCTACTACCGCTCATACTTCCTGGACCCGCCCGCGTGCGCGGTGGGCGAGCCGAAAGGCCGCTGTTACCGTGGGGAAAAAGCCTTTCCTTTTATCCTCCAGAACATCCACCGGTACTTCTTTTACCTTGCGACGCTGCTTCTTTTGTCCCTGTGGTACGATGCGGTGCGATCGTTTTTCTTCCGGGACCCGGCGGGGCAACTTCACTTTGGGGTGGGCGTAGGGTCGCTGGTCCTGTTGTTTAACGTGCTGACGTTGTCGGCATTTACCCTGGGCTGCAATTCGCTGCGGCATCTTGTCGGAGGTCGGCTCGATTGTTTCTCCTGCTCGGCGGCGACGCGGACGCGGTACAAGCTCTGGAGTGGAGTCTCGTTGTTGAATCTCAAGCATGCTCCCTGGGCGTGGATCAGCTTGTTTGCGGTTGGATTCGCCGATCTTTACGTGCGACTATGCGCGATGGGTGTTTGGCATGATGTGAGGATTTTCTAAATCGAAACGCACGAAAAATACGAAACACACGAACACGACGTCATCGTCATCGGCGCGGGCGGTGCGGGGTTGCGGGCCGCGATTGAGTGCTCCGCACTGGGCGCCAAAACGGCCCTGATCTGCAAGTCGCTGCTGGGCAAAGCACACACGGTCATGGCGGAAGGCGGCGTAGCCGCGGCGCTGGCTCATGTGGACGCGCAGGACAGTTGGCGGACCCATTTCCAGGATACTCTTTTCGGCGGCAAGTACCTCAACAACTGGCGCATGGCCGAGTTGCACGCCCGGGAAGCGCCCGAGCGCGTGCGCGAATTGGAGCGATGGGGCGCGGTGTTCGACCGCACGCCCGATGGAAAAATTTTGCAGCGCGCCTTCGGTGGACATACCTACCGGCGGCTGGCGCACGTCGGCGACCGCACGGGACTGGAACTGATTCGCACATTGCAGGACAAGGGTGTGCACCAGGGCATCGATGTCTTCATGGAATGCACCATTACGAAGCTGCTCCAAGACGACGAGCGTGTCTGCGGCGCGTTCGGCTATTGGCGCGAAACGGGCCGCTTCGTGGTATACAGGGCCAAGGCCGTGGTGCTGGCCACGGGCGGAATTGGCAAGTGTTATAAGATTACCTCCAACTCCTGGGAATCCACCGGCGATGGTCACGCGCTCGGATACGAAGCGGGCGCGGAGTTGGTGGATATGGAGTTCGTTCAGTTTCATCCCACGGGCATGGTATGGCCGCCCGGGGTGATGGGGCTTCTGGTGACGGAAGCGGTTCGCGGTGAAGGCGGTATCCTTCGCAACAACCAGGGCGAACGTTTCATGGAAAAATATGACCCCAAACGAATGGAGCTGTCCACACGCGACGTGGTGGCGCGGGCGATCTACACCGAGGTGAAAGAGGGCCGCGGCTCACCGCATGGCGGCTGTTTCCTTGATATCTCTCATCGAAAAGCCCCCTACGTCCGGCAGAAGCTCCCGAGCATGTACCACCAGTTCAAGGAACTCGCCGACGTGGACATCACAAAAGAGCCGATGGAAGTCGGTCCCACCGGCCATTACATCATGGGTGGGATCAAGGTGGACGCCGACACCGGCGCCAGCGGCGTTCCCGGACTTTACGCGGCGGGCGAATGTACCGGCGGAGTAAACGGCGCCAACCGCCTCGGCGGCAATTCCCTGTCGGACCTGCTGGTGTTTGGCCGGCGCGCCGGCGCCGGCGCCGCGGAATACGCCAGCCGGGCCGCGCCGCCCCGGATCGATCCGACGCAAGTTGAAAACGCGGCGGGTGAAATGCTCGGCTTTTTTGAGCGACCCGGCGCCGAGGATCCCTACAAGCTTCATGTCGATCTGCAAAATACGATGCAAAACCTCGCGGGCATTTTCCGCGAAGAAAAAGACTTGACCGTGGCCATGGCCAGGCTGGAGGACCTCCAGCAGCGCGCCGCCCATGTCGGCGTCGTCGAAGGCCAGCGTATGTACAATCCGGGCTGGCATCTGTGTCGGGACCTGCACAACATGCTGATCTGCTCCCAGGCGATCGTCCGCGCCGCTCTCTTACGCAAAGAAAGCCGCGGGGCACATAGCCGATTGGATTTCCCGAAGTACGACGCATACTGGGGTGAACATAACATCGTGATAAAAAAGGAACCCGGCGGTATGAAAGTCCAGGCCCGTCCCGTGGTTAAAGTCGCGGAATTGATCCCCCTGGTTGAAGAAAAAAAAGCCAAGGAAACCAAATGAGCATCCGAACTTTCAGTGTTTGGCGCGGTGACAGGAATGGCGGCCGATTTGTAGAGTACCCGGTTGAGGTCGAAGAAGGCATGGTGGTTCTCGACGCGATCCACCAGATTCAACGTACCCAGGCGCAGGATCTGGCCTGCCGCTGGAACTGTAAAGCCGCTAAATGCGGCTCGTGCGGCGCCGAAGTGAACGGCCGGCCCCGCCTCATGTGCAAAACCCGCCTGGATGCTCTACCCGCCGGTGAAATGGTCCGCATCCAGCCTCTTAAAACATTTCCAGTCATTCGCGATCTGGTTACGGATGTCTCTTGGAATTATCAGATCAACAAAAAAATCCCGCCGTTTGCGCCCCGACCGGGCGCCTCCTGGGTCATGCGCCAGCAGGATGTGAACCGGGTGCAGGAGTTCCGCAAATGCATCGAGTGTTTCCTGTGTCAGAATGTATGCCACGTTTTGCGCGAGCACGAACGCAAGTCGGAATTTTACGGGCCGCGTTTTTTCGTGCGCATCGCCAGCCTCCAGATGCACCCGCTGGACTCGCTGGACCGCCGGCCATTACTCAAAAACGAGGCGGGACTCGGTTTGTGCAACATCACGAAATGCTGCACGGAAGTGTGCCCGGAAGATATCCATATCACCGATAATGCCATTATCCCCCTCAAGGAACGCGTGGTGGACCGTTATTATGACCCGGTCCAAATACTCCTGCGGAAAATCAGGGGCGCAAAAGTTAAAAATGCGCCCGGAGAATAATCGGCGATCGACCTTTCGCCGCCGGTTGGTTTTGCCGCTTCATTTGATATGAATTTAGTTATGTATTATAACATTACTAATGCCGGCCCCGGCTCCGTCCCGTCGCCGGCGTGATGCGCGGATCAAAGAACCGTAACCCCCGCGATCTCGCTGCGTCGATCTTGCTTTTCCTCCGGCAACCCGGATAATGAAGAATCCGTGGGTCGCCGAAAATCGCCGGCCGAAATGCCCAAGCGCCCGTAGCTCAATTGGATAGAGCGTCGGTCTACGGAACCGAAGGTTGCAGGTTCGACTCCCGCCGGGCGCAGTGTCATTATCCCTGCATTCGCACGGTTCCCCTGCCATTGTGGTGATAATTCCCGGCAAAATTCTGCTGGCCGATCACCAGAGCCACAATCAGTTTCTCGGAGTCATTGTTTTCATAGACCATGCGGTAATTGCCAGCCCGCAGGCGCCAGCGGTCCTCAGTACCCTGCATTTTCCCCACACGCCGGGTGGCCTTGAACTTAAAGGCAACGGTCCGCCTGTCGGCAAACCGGTTCAAAATTATCCGCGGGTGTTGACGGGAAACGGGAAAAAGCGGGCGAAGGGATTTGAACCCTCGACATTCACGTTGGCAACGTGACGCTCTACCACTGAGCTACGCCCGCGAATCACCCAATTGCGGCTATTTTAGCCCGCTTTCCCGCCTTGTCAAAATAAATATTTTGTCAACGGCGATGGCCGGCGGGAAGAAGTTTGCCGCCGGGGCCGAAACTGTTGAGGAACGCGGCGTTGGTGGGAAATTTCCGCAGCGCCGCGCGCAACGCCTCCATGGCCCGAACGGGATCGCGGTTGAGCAGGTCGCGGCGTAAAATCGCCGTTTTTTTGACCTGTTCGGTGCCCAGAAGCAATTCCTCCTTGCGTGTTCCGGAAGCGGGCGTATCCATCGCGGGCCATACGCGCCGATCGGAAAGTTTTCGCGATAACACCAACTCCATGTTTCCCGTTCCCTTGAATTCCTGGAAAATCAGATCGTCCATGCGGCTGCCGGTTTCAATCAGCGCTGAGGCGATGATGGTCAGCGATCCACCGTGTTCGATGTTGCGGGCGGCGCCGAAAATGGCCCGCGGTTCGAGCAGGGCGGCCGAGTCAACCCCGCCGCTCATGGTGCGGCCGGAACTGCCCACAAAATGGTTGAATGCCCTTCCCAAG
Source organism: Planctomycetota bacterium (assembly GCA_021790475.1). Taxonomy (GTDB): domain Bacteria; phylum Planctomycetota; class Phycisphaerae; order WQYP01; family WQYP01; genus JAKBMM01. Next base: position 5,554 of record JAJYDU010000121.1, read on the forward strand.
CGGGTCAGCGAATCGAGCACCACCATGACGTGATGACCGAACTCAACCATTCGTTTGGCCCGTTCGATCACCGTGCGCGCGGTGCGCACGTGCGAGAGCGTGTCTTCATCATTGTTGCTGGCCCAGACCTCGGCGTTCAGGGTACGGCGAAAATCGGTCACCTCTTCGGGTCGCTCGTCAATCAGCAGAATGAACACTTTCATTTCGGGATGGTTGGTCAGAACCGCCTGGGCGATCTGTTTGAGCAGCGTGGTTTTTCCGGTTTTGGGTGGGGCGACAATGAGGCCGCGCTGGCCGCGGCCGATCGGCGTGAGCAGATCCATGATGCGCATGGAATCGGGACCGCCGGGGGTTTCCAGTTGAATGCGTTCGCGCGGGTCAATGACGGTCAGATCGCCAAAGGCCGGCATCTGCCAGTAGACATCAAGCGGTTGGCCGTTTACCTGGAGCACTTCGACGACCTGGGGCGCCGGGCCGCGACCGTTGGGCCTGGTATTGGTGGTGATCATAAGCCCCGGCCGGAGGTGGGCGTTCTCAATAACTTCGGCGGGAACAATGGGATCCGCCGGCACGGGTTTGAATTTCCGCTGTTCCATCCGCAGAAAGCCGTGGCCCTTTTCAGATATTTCCAGCAGTCCCGTGATCTGATTATCCAACATTCCGTCAACCTCACCGCATATTACTTATGGTCTCGGCGCAGCCGGTATTGCGATTGCGCCGCATTTTTTATGTAACTGTCCGTGGTACCGTTCCGCTCGGACCGGCGCGAACCGATGCTTTTCGTGGGCGCCTCCGCCGCGCTACCTCCGGCCGGTCAGCCGGGACGTTTTCGCGATCGGATCAGATCGGGAAAATCCGTAATAATGCCTTGCACGCCCATGGCCGCACACGCGGCAACCGTGCCCGCGTCGTTGGCGGTGTAACACCAGCATCGCCGATTTTCCTTGCCGGCCTTTTCTACCCGCTCGAGCGTCAGCGCCGTGAGGTTCATCGCCAGAATCCGGGCGTCGAGTTGGCGGCAGCGCAACGGCAAATCCGGCCGCCACGAATTTCCCAGCAGGCCGAGCGTTACGGTGGGCATGCGGCGGCGCATGGCGGCAAGAATCTCCGGATCGAAACTCAACAGTACCGCGCGCCCGAGCGCATCGTTATCCCGCAGCAACGTCTCAAGCAATGCCGGATCGAGCGGCGTTTTTAGTTCAAGCACGGGGATGGCCTGCTCGTCGATCGCCCGCAGCGCTTCGTCGACCGTGGGAATGCGCGTGCCGGCGAATCGCGGATGTTTCCACGAACCGGCGTCCAGCCGCAACAAGCTCAACCGGGTCAAATCGCACACGGCGCCCTTGCCGTTGGTTGTTCGATCCACCGTCGAATCATGCAGCACAACGGGAATTCCATCGGCACACAGGCGAACATCGAATTCCACGGCGAGAGCGCCGAGTCGAATGGCTTCGTCAATAGCGGCGACGGTATTTTCAGGAGCATAGCCGGATGCTCCACGATGGGCAATACCCAGCACGGCGGCGTTAGCCATATACTTATTGTAGCACGTTGGCGCTACGGTTGAAAAGCCAACCGTTTCACGAAAAAAAGCGCTCTATATTTCCTGCGTTTCGATATAGTGTTCCACTTCCTCCATGGGGATGGCGCAATGGACCGCCAGGTACAGAATCGCCAGGCTGAAGACCACCATCGCCAGCACGTCGTAGGGGAACCTGAGAATTCCGCGGCCCCCGACCATGCTCCGGGAGCCGAGAAAATCCAGCACCCATATACCGGCCAGATAGGGAAGAACCCACCACGTGTTTCGCCACGGAATCTCCGTCAGGCTCCGGGGGCGGGTGAAAATCCGGTAGAGCACAAAGCCGGCAAAGGCCGCCAGCAGCAGCGCCAGCAAAATGCTTACTTTCGTCAGACCCGCCCAATAGACGATCACGTTGGAAATGGCAAACGTAATCGGCGCCAGCAGGCCCGCCCCGGGAAGGCGAAAAGGGCGCTTGTATTTATCTTCCGGCATAATCCGCCGCAACGTCAAAAGCACAATCGGCCCGATGCCGTAGGAAAGCAACATGACGGCGGAAATGTAACCCACCATCTTTTTCCATGAAGGGAAAGGCAGCATGAACAGAATGCCGACCGCGAAGCTCAGGAGACCAGCCGCCCACGGCACACCGGCCCGGTTGAGTTTCTTCATCGAGGAATGAACAAAACCGTCTTCGCCCATCGCCTGGATCACCCGGGACGATGTCACAGCGTAGATGAACCCGGTTCCTCCCGGCGAAACAATGGAATCGATGTAGAGCACCCAGGCCAGCCAGGTCAGGCCAATCGCCCGGGCCAGCGCGGCGAACGGTCCCG
>JAJYDU010000122.1 GCA_021790475.1 Planctomycetota bacterium
GACACCTGTTGCAAGGATGACTCCGTTCGGAACTTCCCAACTTCTTCTTTCCTTCTTTGGTATCTTCTCGAAGATGTACTGGTCTTGGCTTTTGTCCACAATCTTTCCCATACCCTTCTGAAGATCCGGGGAGATTTCCTCCGGACGCGTCGAATTGAGACCAAATTGTGACGCTTCCAGCCGGTTCCGACACTCCTGGCAGACTACTTCTTCTCGCCAATAATGGGGTGTTTCGAGCTTACCAATTATCCTCTGGCAGTTGGCGCACTTTTCCAATGGCATTTCCTACCTCCTTTATTCCCTTGTTCCCAGGTGAGTCGCAAATAAGAGCGCTCGTAACACATGCTCACCCACGCTTTTTTTGTTTTTGCAGATGCCTGCGCATCCACGCCGCGGCAATATCAGGCAGTAGTTCCTCTGGCAGGATTCCCAGGATCGAACGCTGAATTGTTTCATCCTGGGAGGAAAACCAATTGATGATCCGGCTGAAAACTTCCACCTGCGTCATTCCCAACTGATCTCTGATACGGTCCACAGTTTCTTTCGTCTGGGCCGAGACATACGCCTGTATCGTTTTTCTTTCTTCCATCCTCGCAATTCTCCGTCCCTCTATTCCAGCATTCTATGACCCTGTCCAACATTTTACAAGTTTTTTATGTTGCTTTCCTTTTTTTGTCCGATATACTATTCCAGATGTTTCAAGTGAACCCAAGTTTTTTCTAGAGGAGGCGGCAAAAATGCCGACCATAACTGTCCGTGGCGCAACGATGCTCAAAATGAGACGAGTGAAAAGATCTCGCCGCTGGAGCTTCGCGGATTGCATAGATATCTGGGCCAGCCGCGAGATCAAGCAGATCCAGAGGGAAGAGCCGAACGAAGGCGTAAATCTCTGTTGCGAGCCGGGGACGCTACGCGAATCCGGTATCATTTTCGGTATCAGTGAACCGCGGAAATTACATGGATTGACAGGATAGATAGCGGAGAGAGCGGAAAGAAACGACTGTCCGCACGATCATTGGGAGTTGGTACCTGAAACTGGGCGATACAGGGCTCGAACCTGTGACCTCATGCGTGTCATGCATGCGCTCTGAACCAACTGAGCTAATCGCCCGCCGGCGAAAGAAATCATACCATATTACTTCCGTAAACGTCACATTTACGCTTCCCATTTGCGCCGGACGGCATGGCAATATTTCCGGGCAGCAGCCGAATTTTGCTAAGCAGGGCTTAGACCGAACGCCGCCGCGCAGTCGCCAGGGAGTAAAAAGCGGCTGGGGACAGCCGCGCTCCCAGGGCTGCCCGGAAATATGGCCTCGCCCGGCACTGGCGCCGGAGGAGAACCATTCCGGGCATGGCGGGAGCCAAGAGTTTGACATCCACATGAGTTAGCCGGCGCGCCGGGCGGGGCGCAGTTGTCATTGCGGATAGCCGGCCGACACCGGCGCGCCGGGCGGTCCGCTGCTGGAATTTAAGCCCCGGCGCGCGGCGCCGCCAAGGGCTTATTTTCAGAGCGGCCGATCTCCGGTCCCGCTTCCGGAGAACTCCGCCGCAAAATCGCTGCGTTGCGTTTCCACATGTCCAGCTTGGCGCGGCGGAAGGCTCGGCCCCGGGTTTGGCTGTCCCAATCGCTCTGGCTCCACTGCGCAATCGGATCGAGAGAGACCACCGGCGCGGGGGCGGCGGCAATAAAATCGGGATCTCCGGTCGGCAAGGGACGGCGGTTGTACGGACATACCGTCTGGCAAATGTCACAGCCGATGAGGTAGCCGGCTTGTTGCATCGGGTGATGAAATTCTCCAGGAATTTCGCCGCGGTTTTCCAGCGTGTGGTAACTCAGGCAGCGGGTGGCGTCGAGTTGGTACGGCGTGAGTGCTTCGGTGGGGCAGGCCTCGAGGCAGCGGGTGCAGGTTCCACAGCGATCGGGCAGGGGCGCGTCGGCATCCGCCGGCAGAGAGGTCAACAATTCCCCCAGCACAAACCAGGAACCGTGGCGGGGGTTTATCAGCAGCGTGTTGCGACCGATCCAGCCCAGGCCGGCGCGGGCGGCGAGTTCCCGTTCCATACATGGGCCGGTATCGACATAAATACGCGACTCGAACGGATCGGAAAACTCGTCGCGCAACGCCCGTTCCAGTTTGATCAACCCGGCCCGGAGCACGCGGTGGTAGTCGCGCCCCCAGGCATAACGGGCGATCCGGCCGCGCCGGCCCGCCCCCCAAGGCTCCGCCGGGGCGTCCCGGAACGGCGGTTCCTCCCGATAGTATGACACGGCCACGCAAACCACGCTGCGGACCGCCGGAAAGGCTTTGCGAATATCAAGCCGGGATTCCAGGTTGGCTTCCAGGTAGCTCATCCGGCCGTGCCGGCCCGCCGCAATCCAGCGTCGAACGTGATCTTGAAACGGGCTGGCGACGGGTTCGGTTATGCCAACAAGATCGAATCCAAGTCGGCGGGCGGTATCTTTGATGAATAGGGAAACCCGGACCGGGTCCGGGTGGAACCGGTATGAAGCAGCGCGCGGCGTTTCCCGCGGAGGGGTGGGAAGGGAATGATCGCCGCCGGTGTTCATAAAGGAAATTCCACTATGGAAATATCTAAGCGGATAGTGAGGTTGCGACTCCGGCTATCTTCCTATCTTCTCACTTACGCACCTTGATCCGACCGCGGTCCGCCCCGTTCTTTTTCCGATACCGCGGCAAGCAAGTCGGCGGGCGCCGGTTCATTTTCCGCCCGCCGGGCTATTTCTTCCGGGTCGTTCATGCCCTCCAGGGCGGCGGCGTTCATCTGATCGATTGTCGGAGTCGAAATTTCGTTGCTGTGCGAATCATGGGTAACGGTAATCCAAAAACGCAGCGCAAACCACGCGATGACCAGCACCGCCACAGCGCCGGCCAGAATGACCGCCCAAGCGTTCTGCGATATCGCAACAACCAAAAAGTTGTTCATGGTTCATCTCCCCTATTGGCGATAAGCAACAAACGGGCGTAGCAATTTTTCCGGGCCGGGCCGGAATTCCAACAAAACAAGCCCTGTTCATAACGCCGCGGAGCCTTCCCCAAGGGCACAAGCGGGTGAGGACACCCGCGCTCCCAGGGATGCCCGGAAAAATTGCTGCGCCCGTCAGGCGCCGGGGCTGAAAGTTTTTTCGGAATCCATCAACCGGTGATTATCGATCGGGATCGTAATCCGAAAAGTGGTGCCGCCGCCGAGTTTGGAAGTGGCGCTGATCCGGCCGCCATGCTCCTCGACGATTTTCCTGGTGACCGCCAGACCCAAACCGGTTCCCCGCTGGCCTTTGGTGGAATAAAACGGCTCAAAGAGGCGTTTGAGGTTCTCCGGCGAAATGCCCACGCCGTTGTCCTGCACTTCAATGACCGCGCACTGGTTGATGGCGTCCACGTCGCTGGTGAGCGTAATGACGCCATGCTCCGGCGCCACCGCATCCAGGGCGTTGGTCAGCAGGTTCAACACGGCCTGGTGCAGACCATCCGGATCGGCCGGTACGGGCGGCTGATCTTTGTCGATCTCGTTGAGCAGGGTGACTTTTTTGTCGGCCACCTGCGCCTGGATCAGGTCCAGGCACTCGCCCAGAACGTAGGGAATGTTGGTCAACTCGTAATTGGGACTGCGGGGCTTGCTGTAGGCGAGCATGTTCATGGTAAGACCGTGCACTTTGTCGAGGTTTCGCTGGAGGATATTCCAGCCGACGCCGATCTGCTTGATGTCGTTGTTTTTTATGCCCAGATCCACCACATCGGCGCCGCCGCGGATTCCCTGAAGGATATTTTTTATGGAATGGGACAGCGAAGCGACGGTTTGTCCTGTGGCGGCCAACCGTTCCCGGCTGACGCTTTCCTGATGGAGCCGGGCCACTTCAATCGCCAGGCCGGTCTGAAGACCGATGGCGGTAAGCAGACGGAGTTGATCCGGCGTGTAGGAATAATTGGCGACGCTCGAATCGATGTGCAATACGCCGAGATTGTTTTCCCGCCCCTTGATCGGCACACAGATGGCGCTGCGAATGGCCAGATTGTGAACCGACTTGCCCTTGAGGAAACGCTGATCGGTCATGGCGTTGCTGGAAAGAACGCCCTCGTTTTTGGCCAGGACGTGGCGGATGATGGTCTGACTTACGGCGATCTTGCCGACCTGCTCATCGTTGCGGTAGCGCACCACCACGGGAACCACCCGTCCTTCGGACTCATCCAGCAGACCGATAAACCCGCGATCGGCCCGGAGTTGCTCGAAAACCAGGTCCATTACCTTGTTGAGAAGCTGCTCCTGGTCGAACACGCTGGCTATGGCCGTGGATATCTGCAAGAGCACGCGAAAGTGGGCCATCGCCACCTGGGACGGTTCCGGCGCGGCAAGTACAACCGAATCGTCGCTGCTGGGAGCGGTGCTGATAATCGCTGAATCGGTGGGGGCGCTTTCGGGTGCGACCGCATCACTTTCGGAAAGGCTTACATTGGGGCCGGGCGCTCCGAACACCAGCAGAGTGGAGCCAAGCCGAATCTGATCACCCACCTTGAGCTTGGCCGACTTGTTGACGCGCACGCCGTTGACGAACACGCCGTTGGCGCTGCCTTCGTCAAAGAGCGTCCAGGATGAATCGACCCATTCCAGACGCGCATGCCGGCGCGAAACGGTCGGATCGGTCAGCGGGACATGTTCGCTGGTGCGGCCCAGGAGAACCGGCTCGCTGCTGACGAATTCGAATCTTCGCCCCTTGTCGGGACCTTGCAATACATAGATAAAAAGCGCTGGCACGTTGGGAGCACCTTCGCCAAGAATTCATTGATCGGCGCGAAACCCCGACCGCGGCCGGGACTCCGTGCGGCATTCCGCACCGGACGGCGGCGCCATGGCCGCAAGGATACGACCCGCATCCTTAGTAATAATTGTACGCGCTGCGGCGTATTGCCGATAGTCCGCGGCGCCGCGGGAGAGCAAGATGGCATGGCAATTTTTCCGGGCAGCCCTGGGAGCGCGGCTGTCCCCTGCCGTTTTTCCTCCCTGGCGACAGCGCGGCGGCGTCCGGTTTAAGCCCTGATTAGCGAAATTCGGCTGCTGCCCGGAAATATTGCCGCGCCCGCGCAAGACTCGCCCTATTGAAGGGGACACGATTCCACGATCTGCCTGCCGGACGCCTTGAATAACTCCCGCAATTGCCGCACACGCTGGAGTCCCGCCTCGGTTAAGGTCAGGAAAAGTTCCCGGACTTCGGCGGTTTTGGCGACGGCGGCATAACGGCTGTAGAAACTAATCGCCCTTTTTTCGCTGGCGATAATCAATTTCATCGCCTCATCAAAACGCGCGTCATCCCGGGCGTCCACCAGTCGCGGACCAACGCAAACAAGTCTTTTATCCCCGGCGGCCAGAAAAAAACAGACGGCCGGAAAGAGTCGCTCCAGAAGATCGCGCAGGCGGTCGCGCTGGGAGTTCTCCTGCTGCGCCATGTTCTGGAACGATCGGCGTAAATTTCCGTCGCGCGCCTTTTCCGCCAGCACAATGTAACGATAGGCGGCGACCGCTTCGCCATAAGCCGCTATCGCCAGGGCCTTATCATCACCGAGGCGGGCAATGTCAACGGGATGGAATTTCTTCGCCATCGTCATATATTCTATCCGGATTTGACCGGCGTCGCCCGCGGTGATAATCTTATGGGTTTGCCGTGGTTGCCGGCAGCCGGCGGGCGCGTGACCCGCGGGCGCGGGCATGACTCTTTTTCGGCTTTCGGGCCGCGGGAAGCGCCGTTAGGAAACCTGGCCACGGCGGGTTTCTCAAAGCGCTGTTTCGGGAGGCTTTTTTATGGCCAATCCTCAATATGTGCGCGATCTCATTGACGCCGGTATACATTTTGGCCACCGCACCAGCCGGTGGAATCCCAAAATGAAACCGTACATTTATGGCAAACGAAACCTGATTCATATCATTGACGTCCGGGAAACTCTCAAGGGTCTCCTGGCGGCCCAGCGATTTTTAAGCCGGCTTGTGGCCAATGGGCGCGATGTATTGTTCGTCGGAACCAAGCGGCAGGCGCAGCCGGTGATCGACGAAGCGGGCCGGCAAACCGGAATGCCGGTGGTAACGGAGCGGTGGCTGGGGGGAACGTTGACGAACTACCGCACCATCCGCTCGCGTCTGCAGCGGCTGGAGGAACTGGAAAAAATCCTCGGCTCCCCGGACCTGGGTAAAAATTACTCCAAAAAAATGGAATCCAACCTGAAGCGCGAATACCGGAAAATCCTGCGCAACCTGGCGGGTATCCGCAACATGGATCGGCTGCCCGGAGCGCTGGTGGTGGTGGATGTGCGGCGGGAGAATATTGCCATCCAGGAGGCCCGCAAGTTGGGTATTGCGGTGGTGGCGATCATCGACACCGACAGCGACCCCGACCTGGTGGATATAGCCATTCCCGCCAACGACGACGCTCTTCGCGGCATCGATCTGCTGATGAAAGAGATCGTCGCGGCGGTGCTGGAAGGCAAATCCGGCCGCGTCGCCCGGGAAGAGCAGGACAAGGCACAACAGCGCAACGTCCGCAACGAGCGGTCGGAGCGCCGCCGCCGGCCGCCATCCGCACACATGGAAGAAGAGCCGGCGGCCGAGAAGCCCGCTGTGCAGGAAACTATTGCGCCGCCGCCGGCGCCGCTGGATAGCGCTGTGGTTCCGGCTAACGGCGCCCCGTCGCCCAATATCTAAGGAAATAACTTTGCCGATGAAGCAGCCGCCCCCTACGGCCGATGCCTGGTCCCAACGGCATCCGGTTCTCAAAAAAAACCTGGTAATTCTAGCGCTGGTGGCCGTATCCGAAATCGCCCTGTTAAGTTTCAACGCGCGCCTGGACACGTTTTTCTGGCGGGCCACGCGCTGGGTCATGGGCAACCAGCAGCCGTACAAGTGGCAGGCCGTGCGGGTCAATCCGGCCACGCATCCCCACGCGCCATGGTGGCGGACGATCCCCCCGCCGTTCCATTCCGAATTTTATCATCACACGGAAAGCACGTGGCGGATTCTGCGCGACGTGGGCGAACCGGGCGAGATTCTCTTTATCTGCATCTTGCTCTGGGTATACGATCCCGCCGGCTGGAAAGCCGCCGCGTTGACGCTCGGCGGCGTATTGGGAGCGGGCAGTGTTTCCGAAGCCTGCAAGTGTGTCTGTGGCCGGTTGCGACCGATTTCCATGTTGCCCGCCGGCCGCCTCAACGACGGTCTGAACGTGTGGGAGTGGGGTCGCGGTTTTCATACACAGACGAACCTCTCATTCCCCAGCGGCCATGCGATGGTGGGGTTCGCCCTGGCGGCGGCTCTGACGTATTTGTCCCCCCGGGGGAGGCGTCTGTTCCTGGTGCTGGCGTGGCTGGTGGCGTTTTCCCGGGTGGTGATGCAGGCGCATTTTTATTCCGACGTGATCGCCGGCGGAACCATCGGCTGGTTCTGCGGTTTCGGCGTGATCATTTGGCTGGGAGAGCGACTGGCTCTTCCGCAGCGGAAATTGGAGCCGGCAACTTCAACTGCCGCCGCTTGTGAAATACCGCCGCCGTGACGAGCAGGCACAGGAGAGCCGAGAGGTAATACGGCATGGCGGGAAACGCGTACTGAAAAAGCAGGCCGGCCAGAATCGGTCCGACGCCCCGGGCCAGGCTGGCCATGCCCTGATTGGCGCCGAGTATTTCGCCCTGCTCGGCGGCGGAACAATGCCGGCTGATCAGAGACTGCATGCTGGGGCTAAATAACCCGCTACCCACCGCCAGCAAAATGCCGCCACCAAGAAAGCCGGTCCAACGCCACGCCCAATGAATCGGCAGGCCGATGATAATTAACCCCGCCGAGATAATCACCGGTCCCAGCATCGTGAGTTTCAATTCGCCATATTTTCTGGTTAACCGCCCGA
>JAJYDU010000123.1 GCA_021790475.1 Planctomycetota bacterium
ATCCACCAGCATCACGTGTTCCGCCAGTTCCTTGGGGTCGGCCAGAAGCTCCTTTTCCAGCCTCTGGTCTTCCTGGGGCGTCGCGCCGCGCCGCCGCGTGCCCGCCAGAGGGCGATTCGTGATCACGCCATCCTGCACCCGGCACATGATTTCCGGCGACGAGCCGACCAGCGTGCAGGGCCTGGCGGTCAGATAAAACATGAACGGCGAGGGATTGATCATCCGCAGCGCCCGATAGATGTCGAAAGGCGCGGCGCGCGTGTCCATGCGCAGGCATTGGGAGAGCACCACCTGGAAAATGTCGCCGGCTTCGATGTATTGCTTGGCCGCCCCAACCGCCTTTTCAAAAGCCTGGCGCGTGAAATTGCTTTGGTACGCCGGTGGGCGGTTTCCCCCAAGGTTCACGATGCCCAGCCGCGCCGGCCGCGGTTGGGCCAGAACCTGGACAATCCGATCGATTCGCTCCAGAGCGTCATCGTAAGCGATTTTCCGATCGCCGGAAGCGACGTGGACATTGGTTAAAACGAGAATAATTTTCTGAACGTGGTCAAAAATTACCAGTTCGTCATAAATACCGAAGAGAAGATCGGGCAACCCGCGGCTGTCGGGCGGAGGCGAGGCGAGTTTTTCCGGTTCCAGATAACGCACGGTGTCGTAACCGGCATAGCCGACCGCTCCGCCCACGAATGTCGGCAACCCCGGCAATCGCACGGGTTGAATCGGCGCCAGGAGCAGTTCGAGTTCCTTAAGCGGATCGACCGAATCAAATTCCCTTTTTTCGCAGCGCCCCGGCTGGTAATCTTCGATCAGCGCCTTATGTCCTCTGGCCTGGAGAACTCTGCGCGGCGCCGCGCCTAGAAATGAATAGCGGGCGATGCGTTCGCCGCCCACCACCGATTCCAATAGAAACGAATGCTCGGAAAGGCCCGCCAGCCGCTCGTAAGCGGTCACGGGGGTCAGATAGTCGCCGGTAATGGTGATGTAAACGGGAACCGTGGTTCCCGGACGCGCCAAGCGGGCGAATTCTTCAAACGAAGGATGAGCCGCCTGGTTGAAATTTTCCTGCATCGCCGGCTCCTGTGGCGGTTCCTGAAAATGTGGATGGTAATCGAGCGCCGGCTGGATGGCGAGGCATAACGCGCGGTCTGCGCACGGCCGCGGCCGAGCCGATTAACCAAAGAATCGTTTCAACAGGGATGTTCTTTTCTTGTCGCCAATCTTACTCACTGCGGAAAGTTTGCCCTCGCCGGAATTCAAAGGAGCCTGGCCATTCCCAACGGAGGCGGGAACTTGTTTTCCCTTTTCGCCGGCATGCGCCGCCGCGTCAAATGCGATCACCATGGCAATCGCGAGTCGGGGCGTATGGGAAAGACTCGCGCGGCAAGCCGCATCAACCCAGGCGTCGTTGCGCCGGACCTGCAGCGCGACGGAACCATCCGGCCGTTTCCCAACCTGAATTTGCGAAAACGGGAGATTCACCAATTGACCGGAAGTTTTTTTCAGCGCCTCTTTGGCGCACCAGCGCGCCGCAAAATGTTCGCGGGGCGCCGCTTGGGAAACGCAATAAGCGATCTCCTGGGGCGTGAAATGTTCCTTATAGAAATCGTGGTTCCAATAGTCGTTCGTTTCCGGAAATATCGAGATTTCCTCAATGTCCGTGCCGCAGGAAATCAATTCCCAGTTCCAGCCGGCGGGGGCGGTTGTTCCCAATCGCGCGGCGGCGGCAGGCACAGGCCCGCCAGCCGCCGGGAGCGGGACTCGCCGTATTTCCGCCGCGGCCGGAGGCGCGCCTGCGGCGGGCCGGCCGGTTACGGCGGCCAGAAGCTCTCCGTAGGTTTTCATTCCCCGGGTATTGATGCGCCTGCCCAACCGCGCGACGATCGCCCCGGATAAAATGGCCGTTCCCACGGAACCGCGAAATTTCGGTACGTCCAGCGACAGGTCGGCTGTTACTTGTGCGGGCGGTATATCCAGCAGCCCGGCAATCAGTTCCTGGAGTTTTTCTTGCGGATCGGTCACTAATATCCTCCTGCGCATACCGAGCAGACCAACCGCTCGCGTCCATCGGCCGTTACCGTTTTGAACAGGTGGTTCCGTCGTCGTTTGATTTCCGAGACCGGCTGGAGACATTCCTCGCAGTACGGTTCCCTGGTTCCATCGTCCGCAACGCCCATCCGTCGTAGCAGCAGGGCCTCATGGGCGATCAACCGGCGTTTAAGCTCCGCCAGGAACCGGCTTGCCGCCAGGCCGTCCGTTAAGCGGTGATCAAAAGCCAGCACCAGTCCGAAAGCGAATTGCCCGGCGGCAAGCTGTTGTTCGCCGGTGACTCCGAGTATTGCGGCCTGTCCCTTGTTGATGATCGGATTGAAAATCCAGCCGTCCTGGGCGGAAAGATCGGTCATGGTGAACGTACCGCGGGCCAGATGATCAAGGGAAAGCGTGTTGCGCAGGTACTTTTCAAGAAGATCCCGCTTGTATTCATGAATTTTCTCCAGCGTCATTTCGTCGGCGTGGGGAAACACCGGAACCTTCAGCCCGTGGTCCACGTCGATGGCGTACCCGATGTTGATTTCGTCATAATAAACAATGTGTCCGGCCCGATAACCGGCATTGAGCATCGGAAACCGCCGGAGAAGACGGGATATCTCAAAAATAATCCGGCTGGACATTTCTCCGGAAAATTCCGTTTCCCGGCTGCAAAGTTCAAAAATTCTTTGACACGGAACCAGCGTGGAAACCTGGCTGGTTATCGCACTCGTACGTGCCGTGGCTAATATGGATATTTCTGTTCGTTTGGAGTGGGGCAGCTTCTGCTCGTGCCTGGCGACGCCCTCCACCACGTTGGCGGCGACCGGAGAATCGACCGCCGGCGCTGCGGACGTAGAGGACTTGCCTTCCGGTTGATCCGTCGCGGCCATTCCCAGGCGGCGCCGCACCTCATCGCCGCGTATCAGGCCCGTACCGGCGATTGCCGCGGCATCCACGCCGTGTTGTTTCAAAAGTTCCCAGGCTCTTTTGCTCAACCTCCGGCCGGCCGAAGCGCCGGCGGTTTTCACGGTCGCTTCGGCCGCCATCTCTTGCCGCGCCGGAACGGGTTGCGGTACGGCGGTGGGGGGGAAATCCGCTCCCGCCTGGCCGGCGTCTTTCGTCGCCGGCAGCGCGGCCTGTAATACCTGTTCGGCCGATTCAGCCAGCAGGCACAGCGGTTCACCGATGGGAACGTCCTGTTGAACTTTCGCCAGGTAACGAACATATCCGTCACGCGGGGCCGGAATCTCAAATGTGGCTTTGCTGGTTTCCGCCACCAGCAGGACAGCGTCTTTCGACACAAAATCGCCGTCTTTATGGCGGATTTCCACCACGAGAATGCTTTCGTCATTGACATTGTTCAGAGGCGCGAAAATCGCGGTGGTTTCAGACACGAGCGCAAATCCCCCTGATATTTTCCAGGATGGAGTTCGGGTTCGGCAGGAGGGCTTTCTCCAAAGGTCCGCTGGAAGGAATCGGGTGCGCCGGCATGGCGCAGCGAACCACTTTGGCCGGAACGCCCGGGCACGCTTCGCAGAGGCGGGCAATCAATTCCGCTCCCCATGCCGCGAAGCCGTGCCCCTCTTCCACCACCACCAGACGGCCGGTACGCAGGACTGATTCCAGCATGGGCGCCGCGTTCATGGGATACAGCCGCGTGGGACAGATGATCTCACCGATGATTTCATGTTCATCAAATGCCCGCAGAACCGCCTCTTCCACCAGGGGCAGGTTTCCTCCGTAACATACCACGGTTACGTCGGCTTGACCTCCCGGCCGAAGCCGGGTGGTGGGGAAAGGTTCATCCGAATGTTCCAGCACGAAGCCGTCCGGAACCTCCGGTGAAAGCCGCCGGGCGTACATGAGTTTGTTCTCGATCACCAGGGTGAGGCGATCAATCATATCGAAGAGCCGGTCGTAAATCGTCGCCGGGTGAATCCTCTCGTGCAGCGCCAGCACCCACGTTTGCGGCAGACCCAGGAAGTGTTTCTCCAGGCTTTGGCTGTGGGTGGGCCCGTAACCGCGTCCGCCGCCCATGGGCGTGCGGATAATCAGCGGAACCTGAACCTGGCCATTGTACATGCGTGGAAACTTCGAGGCGTGATTGATGATCTGGTCGCACGCCAGAGTCAGGAAATCGCCGAACATGATCTCGCATACCGGCCGCATCCCGTTGAGCGCCAGTCCGTTGCCAATGCCCACGATGGCCGCTTCGCTTATGGGCATGTTGCGCACCCGTTCGGGAAACTTGTCGCTTAACCCCCGGGTCGCCTTGAATGCTCCGCCGTAGGGCGAGCGGATGTCCTCGCCCAGCATGACGATGCGTTCATCCATTTCCATCCGCCGGGCGAAGCAATCGCCAATGGCCTGTCCCATCCGCTCTTTCGACTCCACCGGTGCGGTATGCCAGCGTACCGGCTTCAGGTCGCAGGAATCGGGGCTTTGCTCCGGGCGGACCTGGGCGTATGGTGAAACCAGCCCCGCGGCCACCGCCTGTTGAACGCGCACGTCGACAGCGGTCAGAATAGCCTCGGCCGGGCAGGGCGAATTTTTATGGAATGTTTCCAGCAGGTCCTTTTCCCAGTAGTTGCGCACCTCCTGCGGATCGCGATCATCATCTCCTTTGGAATGCGCCATGAGTCGGTAGGTTTCAACCCGCACAAACGCCGGCCGCTTCTGGCCGCGGACGTACTCAACCGCCTCGCGCATGGTCTGGAAAAGCCCGCGGGCATCCCAGCCGTTCGTGTCCAGGCATTGAATGTTCAGCGCGGCAAAGCGCGCGGCGATGTCGCCGGCGATCGTCTCCTCCTGGGGAGTGCTCTGCGAGTAATGGTTGTTTTCCAAAACGATCAGCAACGGCAGCGACCAGCGCGCGGCCACGTTCGACGCTTCATAAATCACGCCCTCGCCGAGCGTTCCCTCTCCGATGAAAACCACCGCGATGTTCTCTGTGCCCCGTAGTTTCTCCGCCAGGGCCAATCCGGCGGCCACCGGCACAATGCCGCCTTGCACGCCGTTACTGAAAAAACGCCGCGCACATAGATGCTGGCTGCCGCCCCAGCCGCCGCACACGCCCGTCTCTTTACCCATGACTTCCGCAATCAGACCCTCCACCAGATCCGTCTTGGCTATGAAATGGCCGTGACAACGGTGGTTGCTGAATATCCAGTCATCTGTCCGCAGCGCCTGGGCGACGGCGACGCCGATCAACTCCTGTCCAATACAGGTATGGACGGTCCCAAAGAGGCGCCCTTCGGAAAAAAGCTGAAGAAAGGTTTGTTCCACGCGCCGGATCAGAAAAGCTTTTTCGATGGCTGCACGGCCAATCTGATCAAGCAGCGTCTCATTTGAGCCTTGGTCCCCGGAAAAAGCGCGGGATATCCCGTTCGCCGATTCGTGGTTTGCCGGGTTCACCAGACTTTGCGGTTTGGCCATTCTCCAAGCTCCAGGGGGCGCCGGGACTTGTATAACCGGCTTCTTGATAGGGGCGTTTTTGATGCCTGTCTACATTCCCGACAGCCGTCGGGATTGCGGCCGCCACCAAATTATTCGGCCGCTTAAGTCCGTTTCCATGATATTTACAGGGGTGTGGCCGGTCAATACCGGCTTATTTTCGTTTTTTTCCGCTTTTTCAGCCCGATACCGCTTGCCGATGTTGAAATCATCGATTTTTAATGGAATTCATGGGGCCTTTCCGCCGAAGTAATAAAAGTGTATTCGCTTGATGACACGGAGGTCGCACGAATGATCCGACTTTGTTTGTTTCGGAACTCATCATGGCGGCCTGTTTCAAAATCGTTGTCTCAACACCTCCAGCCATCTTACGTAGCGGTAATCTGCTGCCGGCCAGGCCGGCCCGCTCGCACAAAAAGGCGTGTGTAGCCCGTTTTATCGAACTTCGTGATACACCAGGTCTTACCGGGCCGGCGGATCGGGATGCACAGAACGCCGGCTGTCAGAATTGGATGCCTGGAAAAAAAGGGGGGGCATATCATGCGTAGGCGGCATGGTTTTACCATCATCGAACTGCTGGTCGTGGTTATCAGTGCCATGGTACTCATGGCGATTGTGTTGGCAACCTACAGCCGGGTCAGGCAGTTTGCGCGGATCACGGAATGTGAGTCCAATCTGCATCAACTGGCATTGGCCGCCAACGAATATGCGGTCCATAATCACGGCGCCATGCCCAGCGATTACCGGATCCCGAATGGATACTGGTATACGGAACTTCAACCGTACGACACCAACATGGCGGCCAATTCGATTTGTCCGGATGCGACCGAATCATCCGCTGGCGTGGGGGCCGCCACATTGGCGTGGGGACCGATCGGCACGGACGATCAACCCTACTCCAAGGCCTTCCCCTGGTTGCAGAATGTCAGCGCCAGTTATGGCCTGAATAATTACGTGAACCCGGCCGGGCAAATATCGGCCCTGGCGGCATACGGCGGCATTGCGCTGAGTGGAAACCAGACTTATTACGGCGATATCACCTCGGCGACAAATATTACCGGCAGCGGACGCACCACCGTGCAGGGTAATCTCGAATCGGGTGGCGGGATTGTACTCTCGGGCGATACGAATGTCAGCGGCTCGCAAACTCCGGACATTCCCGGACTCCAGCCGCCGAACGTGCAGGCTATATTCAACCAGATCGTCAGTCAGGATAATCCACAACAAGCCGGCGGGTCGCAAGACAATGGAAACCAGGAAAACGGCGATGATGGTGGTGATGGCGGCGATGGTCATGGCGATGGCAGAGGTGATGGCGGCGATGGCGGAGTATCCGCCGGCCACGGACAGGTGATAGATTTCACCCAAAATCCGTATCAGCTCATCAACGGAAATTTCACCAACAGCGGCCAAATGCAGATCATCGGATCAGGAACCCTCTTGGTCACCGGCAACGTGGATCTTTCCGGCTGGTTCCCGGCCAATGGCAGCGGCGCGGCCAAAATCAACATTGTGTGTCTGGGAAATGTAAACATCTCCGGCCAGTGCAACCTCAATGGCGGCATTTATACAGCCGGGAACTTTTCAATCAGCGGGAGGTACAACCTCACTGGCGTACTGGTGGTCGATGGACAATATTCAAACTCCGGCAAGGGAACCATGGTGCAGGGTCGCACGCCGTCGTTTGATCCGCGCGCGCAAGGCTCGCATCTGCTGGCGAATCAGCCTTTACTGGCGGACTGTATCTGGGTGGATGGCAGCCCGCAGTCCACCGATGCGGTCCCGTCCAATCTGCAGCTGGGCGACAGCTCGCTCAACGCCGATGACGATATGGGGTTGTTCTGCGTCGACCGGCACATGGGACAGATCAATGTTGCGTTTGTCGACGGCTCGGCGCGCACCGTGCCATTGGCGAAACTATGGCAGTTGCGCTGGTCGGAAAATTTCCAGCCGCGCAACGTCAGCATGCCGGATTCATGGTAAATCATAATGGCGTAACCGGATATAAGCCTCGCATTGAATTCCAGCCATGAGGTGGCGGCGATGGGTCCCGATCTCCATTGAAATTGGTTACTCCCAGAAAAACAGCGACTGGCTGTCGAAATAGTTGCAATGCAGGCCGGACGGGCCTTTCCACTGAACCGAGCCGTCGTTGTAGAGAATATTCGCCCCCCGCACGCCGTTTTGCCCTACATGGTTCGACAGCGGCACGATTCCCGGCGCGTTGATGTTATTGGGCTGGAACAGCCACGACAGCGGCGGCGGCTGCGAATTGCTCACCGTTACATCGCTGCCCAATATGGACTCTGATATCCGGTTGCGATTGTTGACGGTGGTGAACGGATGCTGCGGATCGGGTAACCACGTGTTGGCCGAAATACCTGTCCAGGGGTTGGTTACCGAAAGGCTGAACT
>JAJYDU010000124.1 GCA_021790475.1 Planctomycetota bacterium
CGATCTCCGCCGCCGCCTGCGGCAATACTGCGCCAATTTGCTCGGCTATCAGCCTGATTTTATTTTTACCCACGTCACCCGGATGGTGCTTTCCAAAGGACTTTGGCGCGACATTACCATGATGGAGCACCTGGAAAAGCTGCTCCGGGCGGACAACCAGTCGGCGGTGCTCTTCGTTCTTTCCACCGAGACCGCGGCGCGGCGCGGCGACGACGTCCGCGGCATGGAAGCCGGCTACAAGTGGCCGGTGGCGCATCGCGAGGGCTATCCCGACCTGACGGGCGGCGAGGCCGCCTTTTACGCCGGCGTGCAGGAATTCAATGCCCGCGCCCGCAACGCCAAAATTGTCTATATCAACCAGTTCGGATTCGATCGCCGCGCCTGCGGCGACCGCGCGCCCGTGGATATGGAGTTCGTCGATATCCGGCACGGTTCAGACGTGGAATTCGGACAGTCGGTTTATGAACCTTTCGGCATTGCTCAGCTCGAAACGCTCTCTTTCGGAGGCCTGTGCGTATGCACCGCGCTGTGCGGTTGCGCCGGCTTCGTGCGCCATGCCACCGCGGGCCGTGGAATTGAAAACGTTCTGGAGCTGGATTATACCACCGCGCCCGGCTGGACATTCAACGACATCCACGATTGCCTGGCCCTGGATCGTAAGACGCGCGATAAGATAGAGACCGCGGTTGCCGCCCAGGCCGCCGCGGAGATTTATCGCCGCCTGCCACGAACGGAACAACAGTTTGCGAATCTTCTGGAGAACGGCTACGAACTGGCCGACCGGATGAGCTGGGAAGTGGTCGCCCGCGACTATGTGCTGCCGGGAATTCAACGGGCGCTTCATCCCGCCACCGCCGACCAACCGGAGGAAAACACCGAAGTATGCACTTGAGTTATCCGGACAGGCTCTTATAACAATTCTGAAAAATAACTTCCGGAGGAGGAGGGTAACAACTTTACTTGCTATCCGCCGGGGACGGGGTTGAAGCGGGAGTTCACGGTTCTTCGCTGACGTTGGTGACCTGCTTGATCTGGCGGGGGTTCGCGGACGTGGGCGCGGCAATGGTTGGTTTTTCCGGCGGCGTATCTTCCTGCGAAG
This sequence comes from Planctomycetota bacterium, assembly GCA_021790475.1. Classification (GTDB taxonomy): domain Bacteria; phylum Planctomycetota; class Phycisphaerae; order WQYP01; family WQYP01; genus JAKBMM01. The sequence goes on from JAJYDU010000124.1 coordinate 1,100, forward strand.
CCCGGTTGATTTCATCGGAAGTCTGGTTCAAGCCCTTTTTGAATTCAACAATGGTTCGTCCCAGGCTGCGGGCGATATCCGGCAGCCTTTTTCCGAACAACAGCAGGGCGACCAGCGCCACAATCAGAATGTCCGGGCCGTCGAAAAAGTTCTGAAACAAACCAAGCGTCATGACATGGATTGGCCCGATCATGGTCGAGTACCTCGCGGTAAAGCAAAATTTTCCACCCGGAGTTACGCCCTGTTCTTTTGGCGCCCGACTCCAGCTATTGTTATTATAGCGATTTTGTTGGCGCCAGGTAAATCAATTTCACGGATGGTCAAAATCGGCGTGGCAATTTTTCCGGGCAGAAGCCGAATTTCGCCAATCAGGGCTTAAACCGAACGCCGCCGCGCAATCGCCAAGCAGTAATAGCGGCTGGGGCAGCCGCGCTCCCAGGGCCGCCCGGAAATATTGCCACACCCTGTGTGAGTCGAAATGTTCGCCCTCAGTGCCCCGTGCTGCCGAAGCCACCGGCGCCGCGAACCGTGGCGGAAAGCTTTTCGATTGCCGGGAGCACCCGCCAGCTCACTCGTGTAACGGGGCCGATCACCATCTGGGCAATTCGCATGCCACGGGTAATAATAAACGGCTCGCCTCCCAGATTGATCAGGATGACCTGCACTTCCCCGCGATAATCGGCGTCAATTGTGCCCGGCGCGTTGGCCATGCTGATGCCGTACCGAAGGGCCAGACCGGAGCGGGGACGAATCTGCGCCTCATACCCCGGCGGCAGAGCCACCGCCAGGCCGCAGGGAATGGCCCGGCGTTCCAATGGTAATAGCGTGACCGGTTCCCGGACCGCGGCGGGAAGGTCCATACCCGCGGACAAATCCGTCTGATAGGCCGGCGGTTCCAGCCCGCGGCCGTGTTCGAGCCAGGCCAATTCCACCTTAATTGATTCAGGCATGATGGCATCTCCTTAGAGCCTGTGTGCTGTTCCGGGGCGATCCCACCGGCTATCGGGATTGGTCACCAGGCCGGTCCAGCGGGCGAACACCTCCCCGCCGGATTTTTCCAGGTCAACCATGTATCGGGCTGTCTGGTTAAGAATTTCATCGGCTGATAGATTCGCCTGCGCCAGTTCGTCCGGGAAAGCCTGGACCATGCGAAGTATCTGCTGCCAGGTGACTTCCAGGTGGCAAAGCAGGCCGTAGGCGTTCGGACCGTGGCGAAACGCCTGGCAAACGGTTCCCTCGGAAGCCAGCAACGCCGTGCTTCCGCGGGGAAGATCGAAAATATCGCCGTGCCAATGGAATGCCGCAAACTCATCCGGCAGGGCCGCCAGCAACGGATCATCCCCGGCGCCGGCAAGCTTTTTCACAGTATGCCAGCCAATTTCCTTTTTCCCGGCCGCAAAGACCCTGGCGCCCAGCGCCGCCGCCAGAAGCTGGCTGCCCAGGCAAACGCCCAGGATAGGTTTTTGATCGTGCAGGGCGGATTCGATCAACCGCAGCTCGTCGCAGAGGAAGGGATATTGATCCCGCTCGTAGACGCTCATGGGACCGCCCATCACGATCAGGCCGGCGTATCCGTCGAGTGTTTCCGGATAAGCCGCTCCGGAAAAAACTTCCAGCGTCCGCGGGACAAGATCGGCCGCGGCCAGGGCGGCGGAGATGTCGCCGAGGGTTTCACATTCCACATGCTGAATCGCAAGAATCTTTTGCATGATACATTTCCGTGCGGAACCGTCCGGTTTCCGGTTCGGCTTTTTTCAGGCGCCGGTCGCCCTACGGCGGGCCGGATGGCGCTCCCCGGCCATCGCCCGGATACCCTTTTAATTTCCCAAGTTCCAAGTTCACTCCGGAAAAAGTCCACTTGCCAGGAAGTTTTCCGTTTGATTATAATGTGTTGTTCGAGTGTTTGCTCCTTGAGCAGCCTGTGGGCTGGCCCATCGCCCCCCGGGAAAGGATATGCAAAGGTGAAACTACTCATCGATATTTTCTAAGCCCATGCCCAGGCCGATGGTCGACCCAGGCATGGGTTGAAACATCGGCGCGGTATGGCGATGTGTGTAAGCCAACTCCCGTGCCCGCCGGAAACGCCCGCCAGGCGGGTCTTTTTGAATAATAGAACGAAAGAACTGATGATCCATATATCGCACGGGTGATGGATAAAGGTGAATTATGCCACGCGATCTGACGAAATTCCGCAACATTGGTATCGCCGCCCATATCGACGCCGGCAAGACGACCGTCTCCGAACGCATTTTATACTACACCGGCAAGACCCATAAGATCGGCGAAGTGCACGAAGGCACCGCCGTTATGGATCACTTGCAGGAAGAGCAGGAACGGGGCATCACCATCACCGCCGCCGCCACCACCTGTCCCTGGCGCATCGACGGCAAAGAGGACGGCGAAGAATTCATCATCAACCTGATTGACACCCCGGGCCACGTGGACTTCACCGTGGAGGTGGAACGATCGTTGCGCGTACTCGACGGCGCCGTGGCCGTGTTCGACGGGCGTGAAGGGGTGGAAGCCCAATCGGAAACGGTCTGGCGCCAGGCGGCCAAGTACAAGGTGCCGCGTCTCTGTTTTATTAACAAAATGGACAAAGTCGGCGCCGACTTTGAATTCTGTGTGCGGACCATTCACGAAAGGCTTGGGGCCAATCCCGTTCCCATCCAGATTCCCATTGGGGCGGCGGAAATGTTCGCCGGCGTCATTGATCTGGTGGAAATGAAGGCCTACCAGTGGGACGAAACGAGCAAGGGCCGCGTCTGGGGTGAAATTCCAATTCCCCCCGAATGCCTGGCCGGGGCGGATCAGGCCCGGGCGTACATGATTGAGAAGGCCGCCGAGTGCGACGATCATCTCATGGAGCACTACCTTCATGATAAACCGATCGACCGGGACCAGATCAAGGCCGCCCTGCGCAAAGGAACCATAGCCGGCCACATCAATCCCGTGCTCTGCGGCTCGGCCCTGAAATACAAGGGCGTGCAACTTCTGCTCAACGCGGTGGTGTACTACCTGCCCAATCCACTGGACAAGCCGCCGGTGGTCGGCCACGATCCGCGCGATAAAAACAAACAGATCATCCGCTCCGCCGACGGCGGCGAGCCGTTCTGCGGCATCGTGTTCAAGATTGTCAGCGATCAGCACGGCGATTTAAGCTACCTGCGGATTTATTCGGGTAAGCTCCAGTCCGGCGCCCGTATCATCAACTCCACGCGCGACCGCAAGGAAATCGCCTCGCGCATCTGGGAAATGCACGCCGCCGACCGCATCCAGCGCGACGACGCCGAGGCCGGCGACATCGTCGGCATCGTCGGCTTCAAATACAGCCTCACCGGCGACACAGTGTGCGATGCCGATCATCCGATTGTGCTTGAAAAGATGGAATTTCCCGAGCCGGTCATCAGCATGTCCATTGAACCCAGGAACGCCAACGACAAGAACAAGCTCGGCGAGGCGCTGACCACACTGCGCCGCGAGGATCCCACTTTCCGAAGCAATTTCGATTCGGAAACCGGCCAGACGATTATTCACGGTATGGGCGAACTGCACCTGGAAATCATCGCCAACAAGCTCCGGCGGGACATGAAAGTCGACGTACTGGTGGGCAAGCCGAAGGTAGCCTATAAGGAAACCATCACCCGGCCCGCCGAGGCGCAGGGCAAACACATCAAACAGACCGGCGGCCGCGGCCAGTACGGCGACTGCTGGATCAGGATCGAACCGTACCGGCCGGTGGAAGGCGACGATTCGGAGGACACACTGCTGTTCGTCAATGAGATCAAGGGCGGCGCGATTCCGAAGGAATACATTCCGTCGGTGGAGTACGGCGTGCGCCAGGCGTTCAAATCGGGCATCCTCGGCGGCTTTCCGGCGCTGAATATGAAGGTCGCGCTCTTTGACGGCAGCTACCACGACGTGGACTCCTCGCAGATCGCTTTCGAGCAGGCGGGCATTTTGGCCATGCAGGCGGCGATGAAGAAGGCCGGTCCAGTTCTGCTCGAACCGATCATGAAACTCCAGGTGACCACGCCGATAGAGTTCGCCGGCCCCGTACAGGGCGATATCAGCAGTCGGCGCGCGATGATCGAAAACACCGAAAATCGCGGCCAAATCCAGGTGATCGACGCCCTGGTTCCCCTGGCGAGCATGTTTGGTTATGCGACCATTTTGCGTTCGCTCACCCAGGGCCGCGCCAATTACACCATGGAGCCGCACAGCTACGCCCAGGCTCCCAACCACGTGAAGGATGAAGTGCTCGCGGCACTCAAATAAAACAGGCCGATACCCGCGGCCGGGAGCACCCAGGCCGGCACATTCCGTGTTCCGGTTTTTCAGGCATCCAAGTGTGAAGGCGGAATTAGTTGGCTGGCTTGGCCAGCGCGAGATTGCCTGTGGAAGGGCCGGCCAGAACCAGACGGCCCATGCGGTAGGGCGCAAAGGCCTGCTCCTCCGGAGGAACGGAGAAAAGACTATACTGCACCAGGCGGCGGGGTCCATGACGACGCGGTTGCCATTGATAGCGAATCAGGTTCAGGCGGAGCCTGCGGCCGGCCCGGGGCAAAAGCCGCAATGGCCGGGGCATGCGGGCCAACGGTACGCGGACAACCAGTTCCCACGCCGGCTGCCTGCGCCAAATTCCATGATAGGTTTTGACCTTCAGCGTGCGATCCCGCCAGGGAATGAGGCTGAACGGCTGAGCCAAATTGATTCCGCCGGCGCGCGTGGGCTTCGGCGGCACAGCGGCGCGATGCCATACCTCGTTTACCCGACCATCGGGGGCGATGGCAATCTCATAAAAGTTCGTGCCGTTCTGGAGGCGGGAGCTGTCCAGCCATATTTCAGAACAATCATATTTCCATAAATCTGACCTGGCAGCCGCGGGGTTGAACCAGGGCGGGGGACCGGTACAGACAAAGGCGACGTAAAGACTGGTGCGCGAATACGCGACGGCAACCCGTGTTGCGGCGGAGGGCGGCGCATAAGGGCTTGGACTGCCGAGCGTGTACCAGGTTGTGTCCCGCCAGAACGGATCGATGATGGGGTTATGCATGGCGGCGGAGAATCCGCCGACGCGCGCGGCTTCCACCGCCACGGGTACGGCGTGCGAAGCCGCCGCGGCCGATCCGGCGCCACTGGTCGAACTACCTTTGCAGCCCGGCCACACCGATATCAGCGAGATAGCCAAGACCACCACACCAAGCATTTTCAAAGTTGTCACGCCGGTCCATTTCATGATTCACCAGCCGACTCTCGTTGCCGGATCAGACGTTCCGCGGCATCCGGCGGATTCCCAAACAGGCTCTGAACAAAACCATTTCCTTTCCTGATACACGTTCAAACGAGTACTACGATACCATAGTTGCGGGATTGTCGGATGCCAGCGTGGTCATGGCTTGCGGTCCCATTTCACTGCTGTGACCCGGAAAAGCCTTGGCCTTCGGATCAATGTACGTCTTTGCGAAGTTAACGGCAATCGCCGCCTCGCCAAATCCGGTTGCTATCAGTTTAAGTTTTCCGTCGAATCCCGCAACATCTCCCGCGGCAAATATTCCTTTCATGTTCGTCTGCATGCGATGATCCACCAGAATCGACTGGCCTTGAAGATTCAGGGGCCAGTTCTTAATGGCTCCCAGAGAACTGATAAACCCGAGCTGCGGCAAAATCGCGTCCACCGGTAACGTTCGTTCCTGGCGGGTCTGATTATTAAAAATAACAACACCGCTGATTTTATTATCGGTCACTACCAAGTCTTTTAATTCGTAAAAAACCAAAATCGGCGTTCCCAATTTCAGCACGCGGGCTACGCTATCCTCATGCGCCCGAAACTGGTTCCGGCGGTGGATGATGGTGATCTGGGAGGCGATTCCATGTAGATTCATGGCCCAATCCAGCGCCGAATCGCCTCCGCCAATGATCAGCAGCCGCTTATCCTGGAATATGGCCATGTTGGACACAAAGTAATAGACGCCACGCCCCTCCCAGGGACCGGCGGCGGCAAGCGGCAATTTTCGCGGCTGGAACGCACCGGCGCCGGCGCATATAAGAAGCGTTTTGCTGTAGTGTTCGCCCTGCTCGGACCCAACCGCAAAACAATTATGATTTTCATCGTGCCGCAGGGTTCGCACTGTTTCCGAGAGACATACGCGGGCTCCGTACTGCAACCCCTGCTCGCTGAGGTGTTTGACCAGATCACGCGCAATTATGCGGGGAAATCCCGCCACATCATAGATATATTTTTCGGGGTAAAGGGTGGCAAGCTGACCACCCAACTGATCAAGCGAATCAATTATTTTGGTCTTCATTTGCCGCAGGCCGGCGTAGTAGGCGGCGAACAGCCCCACCGGTCCACCACCGATAATGGTTATGTCGAACAAGTCAATTTCGCTGCCCATGACTTCCTTTATTCCTATTGGGCATTATAATAATTATAGAATGTAAGGTCAACCGAACCAAATACTCCATACATTTTACGGCCGATGAGCCTGGGAGCGGCCGGGGCTTGCGCCTGCATGTCCGGTCAAACCGGCCGTTAGGCTGGGCGCCGGCGACCTTGGGCCTGGAGCTGCGGCCGCCGGACCAACCCGGTGGCCCGTCTGCGCGCATCGCACCGGCAGGTCAGTATTGCCGGGCCGTGTGAGACAGTAAAACCGGCAAAACTCGAGCTTATTCGCCAAGCAGAAATTGATGATACCGTCCCATCCAATACGCCAGCAGAAAAGCCGTCCCATCGTCTTCGCCGTGGCCATCGCCGCCGCCATCGACCACAAA
>JAJYDU010000125.1 GCA_021790475.1 Planctomycetota bacterium
ATGGCCGCTTCCGACATGCGATCCTTGCTCCACGGCGGGTCCCACACCAGGTTTACCTTGACCGATTTTATTTCATCGATGCTTTGAACCGCCTGTTGAACCGCCGGGGGCATGGAGCCGGCGACGGGGCAGCCGGGAGCGGTGAGCGTCATGTCGATGGCGACCTCCTTATCGCCGGAAATATCGATGCGATAGATCAACCCCAGATCGTAAATATTGACTGGAATTTCCGGATCGAAAATGGTGCGGAGTTTCTCGATGATTTCGGCCTGGAGCACTTTATTCCGCAGCGCGTCGGTGATGGTCGTAGCGGACGATGCGTCTCCGGCGGCGGCGGGACCGGCGGGCACAGCGGCATCCAGGCCGGGCGGGCGCACCGGCAAACGCACGGCGTGCGGATTTTTGAAGATAAAGCCACGGGCGCCGGCCTCGTCCTTAAAGTCGATTTCCGTTCCATCCAGGCTGGGAAAGCTCGCCGGATCGGCCACGATTTTGATTCCCCGCGATTCGCCGGCGATGTCGTCGTCGCGAAGCGCCTCGGTCAGATCGAGAAGGTAGTTGAATCCAGTCGCATTGCGTCCCTTAATGCTCACGCGCAGGACACACTGCTCGGAAAGCCCCTGCTCTTTCATGATCTTTATTATTTCCGTGGCCGCTATTTCCGAAAGGGTGATGGGCATCGGGGCATCCTTGTGAAAAAAAACGGGGCGAAACCGCACGGACTGTTCTTATTCCGTCGAAACAGGCACATGATCCTTTTTGATCGCCGCCTGGAGCGCATGCCAGGGGAGGGTGGCGCATTTGACCCGCACCGGAAATTCGCGCACACCGGCGAACACCGCCAGCTTGCCCAGCGCCTCGGTTTCCTGTTGCTCATCCAGCGGGCGGGTGACCATGTCGTGGAATTTTGCAAACAACTCTGCGACCTCCGCCACCCGGCGGCCCCGGAGAGCCTCCGTCATCATGGAGGCCGACGCGGTGGAAATAGCGCAGCCCGATCCGACGAAACTAATGTCGGCGATTATGCCCTGGTCGTCGATTTTCAAAAACAGTTTGAGCTTGTCGCCGCAAAGCGGGTTGTGGCCGTCCGCGGCGCGGTTGGCATCGGGCATTTCACGGAAATTGCGCGGTTTGCGGGTGTGATCGAGAATGGTTTGCTGATAAAGCTCGCGCAGGTCGGACATCAGACGAAAACCTCTTTGACTTTTTCGATAGCCGCCGCCAGGCGGTCGATATCCTGGCGGTTATTGTAAAACGCCAGGGACATCCGCGCCGTGGCGGGAATGTGGAAATGATCCATTACCGGCTGGCAACAGTGGTGGCCGGTGCGAATGGCCACGCCTTCCCCATCGACAATGGCGCCAATGTCATGCGGATGCACGCCATCCATAACAAATGATATGACCGCAGCCCGGTCTTTGGCCGTACCGATGATGCGCAGGGAGTCGATGGCGGAAAGTTTCTCCCGGGCGTAAGCAAGCAACTCGCGTTCGTAGCGTTCGATCTGATCCATGCCGATGCCGGTCAGATAATCAATGGCCACGCCCAGACCGATGGCTCCGGCGATATTCGGGGTACCGGCCTCGAATTTATACGGTGTTTCGTTCCATGTGGATTTTTCGAATGTGACGGAGCTGATCATGTCGCCGCCGCCTTGGTAAGGTTCCATGGCATCGAGAATTTCGCGGCGTGCCCAGAGCGCGCCGATGCCGGTCGGGCCGCATATTTTATGGCCGGAGAAAACAAAAAAGTCGCAGTCGATGTCCCGCACGTTCACCGGGATGTGCGGCGCCGATTGCGCCCCGTCCACCAACACCGGCACGCCGCGGGCATGGGCCTGGGAAACAATTTCCCGGATGGGATTCACCGTGCCCAGGGCGTTGGATATGTGGGTGATGGCGAGCAGCCGGGTACGGGGCGTAAAAAGATTTTCCAGTTCATCCAGCCGCAGCTCGCCGGCATCGGTGATGGGAAGCACACGGAGGCGCGCTCCCGTTCGCCGGGCCAGCAACTGCCAGGGAACGATGTTGGAGTGGTGCTCCATTTCGGAAAGAATGATTTCATCGCCCGCATGAACGTGCCCCTGCCCCCAGCTGGCCGCCGCCAGGTTGATTGCTTCCGTGCTGCCGCGGACAAAAACAATTTCCCGCGCCGACGGCGCGTGAATGAATTGCGCCGCTTTTTCGCGGGCGTTTTCATAGGCGGCGGTCGCAGCGGCGCTGAGCTGGTAGATTCCGCGGTGGATGTTGGCGTTGAGATTGGAGTAATAGCGTACCAGCGCGGCCAGTACCGCCTGCGGCTTCTGACTGGTGGCGGCGTTGTCAAGGTAGACGAGTGGTTTGCCATGCGCGGTGGTTTCCAGCAGTGGAAAATCGGCCCGGATCGCGGCCGGATTGAACGCTCCCGGCGGCGGTTCGGATTCGGACCGCCCGCCGCGGCGCGGCTGTCTGGAAGTTGATGCATTCATGTTGATGTTTTCTCTATATGCAGCCGGTTCAGTTCCCCGGCCACAAGAGCTTCCAGGTATTGCCGCCAGGGGGCATACCGAACGCGCTGGAGCACGTCGCCGGCGAACGCATACGTGAGCAGGGTCCGGGCCTGGACGGCGGCGATACCGCGGGAACGCAGGTAGAAAATCTGCTCATCATCCAGCGGGCCGGTGGTGGAGCCATGCGTGCATTTGACGTCGTCGGCGTAAATTTCAAGCTGGGGCTGAGAATTCATCGACGCTTCGTCCGAGAGCAGAATGGTTTTGCTGGTTTGCCGGGCGTCGGTTTTCTGCGCGCCGGGACGGACCAGTATCTTCCCCCGAAAAACGCCGCCGGCCCTCCCGGCCAGGAGATATTTATAGAGTTCATGACTGGTAGAGTTCGCGCAGGCATGGTCGAGCAAGGTGTGATTGTCCACGTGCCGACGCGCCGCGGCCAGGGTAAGGCCATTAAGCGTGGCCTGGGCACCGGGACCGTCCAGTCGCACGGAAAGATTGTTGCGAACCAGTCCGCCGCCGAGGTTGAGCGTCAACGAAAGCAGATTCGCCGCCGCCCGAAGGCGAACAGCTTCATGCGCCACGTGGAAGGCACTATCACTTTCACGCTGGAGTTTAACCAACTCCACTTGGGCGGCCTCGCCGAGAACCATCTCCAGCACGGGATTGGTCAACGCGGCGGCGGCATCCTGGCCGGCGTAGACGCAGGCCAGCACGAGACGCGCCCCGGCCCCGATGAGAACCAGATTCCGGGGCTGCACCAGCAGCGGCGTCCCAGCGCGACCCGCAGTGGTGAAAAACAGCAGATGAATCGGTTTGTCCACGACCACACCGTCCGGTACGTGGATGAAAGCGCCGTCCTGAAAGCCCGCGGTGTTCAAGGCGGCGAACCCATTTTGCTCCCACAGCGCTTCCCGTCCCAGATGTGCGCGGACCATTTCACCGTGGCGAGCCATTGCATTCCGGAGCGTAGTGATTTGAATCGCGGGCGCGGGCGCGGTGGAAAGTTCCGGAGCATGGACGCCATTGATGAAAACGATTTCATACCCGCCCAGCGAACGCGGAGCATAGGGCGCCATGCGGTGAAAGATTTCCCGGCGCAACGGTTCGACCGAATCAGCCGGGGAGGCCGATTGGAACCGCGTATGCGCGATGGGCGCGACATTGGTCCAGCGCCATTCCTCCTGCCGCGTAGTCGGGAAACCGACGTCGCGAAAATGCGCCAGAGCGTGTCGGCGCATCTCCGCCAGCCAGGGAGCGTCGAGGGAATGCTCTCGTTCGAACCATCGCGCCAATTCTTCAAGCGAAACGGCGGGAGTCGCTGCCGGGGTCATCGTTGCGTTCATCGTTCCAACATCTTAAGAGACAACTGTTTGAAAAACATACTTTGTCGTCTTGCGGTCCGGTTTTTTCCCCGGATTCGCGCCACATATTGCCATACCCTCAAGCCGCGGCGGTGGCGCCATCCAGCCAGCTGTAACCGCGCTCCTCCAATTCCAGCGCCAGATTCCTGTCGCCGGACTTGATGATTTTTCCATCCCTAAGCACATGCACAAAGTCCGGCACGATGTAATTGAGCAACCGCTGGTAGTGGGTCACCACCAGAATGGCCCGCTCCGGTCCGCGCAGCGCGTTGACTCCATCGGCCACGATTTTCAGGGCGTCGATGTCCAGGCCGGAGTCGGTTTCATCCATGATCGCCAGCCGGGGTTCCAGCAGCGCCATCTGCAAAATTTCATTGCGTTTTTTCTCGCCGCCGGAGAATCCTTCGTTAACCGAACGATTGAGAAAACTCTGGTCCATTTGCAGCAATTTCATTTTGTCCTTGATCCGCTGGAGAAAATCCATGGCATCGAGTTCATCCTGCGCGTGATATTTGCGGATGGCATTGAGCGCCGTTTTAAGAAAGTAACTGGTGCTCACACCGGGAATTTCAACGGGATATTGAAAGGCCATGAACACACCTTCGCCGGCCCGCTCTTCCGGGGCCAGTTCCAACAGATTTTTACCATTCAATAGAACCCGACCGCCGGTAACCTCATACGTTTCGCGGCCCGCGAGAACGGAAGCGAGCGTGCTTTTGCCCGAGCCGTTGGGCCCCATGATGGCGTGCACCTGGCCGGTACCGATCGTCAGATTGATTCCTTTGAGTATTTCCCGGCCGCCGACGGCGGCCCGCAGATTCTTGATTTCCAACAATGACATCAGGCATTCCTTATTATTCAGGGTACGCGGGGCGGCGCCACACCGCGCCACGATATTCATTCCGCAACCCTTCCGATAGCTATCGGGACGCATTCGTCCCCGTACTCACGGCAGCGGCGCGGGCCGTCGCGGCGGCCCGGCTTCGCGCCGGACAATTGCAGCATTGGCCGATGGGGACATCGGCCCTACATTGGCGACGCCACGCACGGGTCAAGACCCGCGGCTAAAAATTTTCACTCGCGCCGCGGCTTCGCGCGACGGGTGTTTACCCAACGCGGCACATTAAATGTGCCTAGCTCATACCTGCCACGCCAGCCGATGTTGCGCGCGGGCCGGAGACGGGCGGCTAAATAAGCTGTACTCGCGGTCCGCCCGGAGCGCCGGGGAAACGGGGGCGCGCCGTTTCCGGCGCGCCCCCCACCCGCCCTCACATGGCCTTACCTACGTTAACCCACGCTTCCTTCCAGGCTCACGCCGAGAAGTTTCTGCGCTTCGACCGCGAACTCCATCGGCAATTCCCTGAACACCTCTTTGCAGAAGCCGTTGATAATCATGTTCACGGCGTCTTCCAGCGGGATTCCCCGCTGCTTGCAATAAAAGAGCTGATCCTCGCCGATTTTCGAGGTGGAAGCCTCGTGTTCGGCCCGCGAGGTGGTGTTGTGGACTTCCACATAGGGAAACGTATGGGCGCCACACTTGTCGCCCAGCAGCAGGGAATCACACTGGGTGTAATTACGGGAGCCCGCGGCCGCCTGGAGAATCTTCACCAGACCGCGGTAGGTGTTCTGCCCGCAACCGGCGGAAATACCCTTGGATACAATCGTGCTGCGCGTGTTACGGCCGATGTGTATCATTTTGGTTCCAGTATCGGCCTGCTGATGGTTATTGGTGACGGCGACGGAATAAAATTCACCGATGGAATTGTCGCCCTGGAGAATTACGCCAGGATATTTCCACGTGATGGCCGATCCGGTTTCCACCTGTGTCCAACTGATGCGCGACTTTTCGCCGAGGCATTTGCCCCGCTTGGTCACGAAGTTGTAGATACCGCCGCGGCCCTGCTTGTCGCCGGGATACCAGTTCTGCACGGTGGAATACTTGATCTGCGCCCCTCTATGCGCAATGAGTTCCACCACGGCGGCATGGAGCTGGTTTTCATCGCGCATCGGCGCGGTGCACCCCTCCAGGTAACTCACGTACGCCCCTTCCTCGGCGATGATCAGCGTGCGCTCAAATTGCCCGGTTTCCCGGGCATTAATGCGGAAATAGGTGGACAATTCCATCGGGCAGCGCACGCCCTTGGGCACGTAACAGAACGACCCGTCGCTGAAAACGGCGGAGTTGAGGGTGGCGTAGAAATTGTCGGAATAGGGAACCACCGAACCCAGGTACTGGCGCACCAGGTCCGGGTGTTTCCGGACAGCTTCGGATAACGGGCAGAAAATTACGCCCGCTTCCGCAAGTTTTTCCTTGAATGTTGTGGCCACCGATACGCTGTCGAAAACCGCATCGACCGCGACGCCGGAAAGCAGTTGCTGCTCTTGCAGCGGGATGCCCAGCTTTTCGTAGGTTCTAAGCAGCTCGGGATCGACCTGATCAAGACTTTCGAGTTTTTTATTCGGCTTGGGCGCCGAGTAATAAACGATATTCTGGAAATCAATCGGCGGATATTTCACGTTCGGCCACTTCGGCTCGGTCATGGTAAGCCAGTGCCGATAGGCCTTGAGCCGCCATTCCAGCATGAATTCCGGCTCGTTTTTTCGACGGGATATTTCCCGGATGATGTCTTCGCCAAGACCCTTGGGAACCGCGTCCGCCGCAATGTCGGTAACAAATCCCCACTTATATTCGCGGGTGGCAAGAGTTTCTATGGTTCCTGTATCAGTAGGCATCACGCATACCTCACAATCACCAGTTCATATTAGAGGGAGAAGTGGGCCATGTCAATTGAGACTGTGTCTCAATCTGAATGGAAATTTACAAAATAGCGGTTTTTCGCAAATGAGAAATTTATACGGAGTATTCCCTTAAACGCCGAAATGGCATAACTATTACCCTAACCGTTCACGGGATCATACATGCAAAATCGTTGGGAAAAACGCCTGGTAACCGTTCACGCACCGGATGTTTTTCGCGCACGTCCCGGCGGGCATGGGTTTTCCCGGTGTGTGTCGGGACCGCCAATCGCCGCGCCGCCCCAGTCACGCAGCCGCGTGGTGGAATCCCGCGGCCGTTTTCCGCGCCGCCTTGAAGGGTTACTTCCGCCGCACCAAGTCGTGGCTCTGCTGGGCATATATCTTGTAGCTGTTGATCTCGTTCTGGACTTCGTCCCAATTTGGAATTTAGAGCTCACCTTGTTTGCGCTGGGTATTGCGTCGAGGTTGTCGTGACCGTGGGTACTACGGGGAATGGCCAAGGCTGCTCGAGCGAATATTTGTCAGCAAGGGACACCGCCGGCGAAGGAGGTATTGGCCGAAAATAACGACGATAAAGATGGTCTAATTTCGCGGTCTTTGATCCCGATTTGGTTCCGGCGCGCCGAGATCGACTGGTTGATTTCGTTTTTTTCCAGAACGGTCTATGGACGTCTCCTCTTTTTAAATGTAAAAAAGCTACAAAATATCCATGTTAGAAAGCACACAAAGACCGGCAACCGTCGCGGGGGAGAATATTTGCGTAATACGCAGGCGGATTCGACCAGCCAAGTTGTTCAATGAACAAATCCTTGAAATTGAACCCATGGAGCAGGTCGCGGGTCTGGGAGAAGTTCAGCGGCATGACGGCATACTCCTGGGGCGGTCTGCCTTCCTCGCCACGGGGTTTGTCGTGGATAATCTGAACATGGCGATGATTATGATGGAGGGGGGCGCGTTTGGGTAGCGAGTCGGCGTCGCCTGAATTTCAGCGAGCCGCCGGCGAGGTCTACCGAGCGGAGAAATCCGTCGCTTCAGTGGAAATGGGCCGGAAGGGTTCTGTCGCGAATGGCCGAAAGCCTTCCGGCCAGCAAGTTTCCAAGCGGCATAAGAGCCGCTGTTGGAGCGGTACGGTGGGCGGGTTGGCCTTTGACTAC
>JAJYDU010000126.1 GCA_021790475.1 Planctomycetota bacterium
GATCAAGATGGGTGTGATCGTTCCGACCAAAGTGGAACGGATCGCCCTGACCAACGCCGCTTCCATCGCCAGTCTGCTGTTGACCACCGATGCGATCATCAGCGAGTTGCCCAAGAAGGATGAAAAAAAGGCCGGCGGCAACGAGCCGATGGATGATTACTAAACCGGACCGGCGGTGAATCGCCGCCGCGTTCGATCCGCCGCTATCCGACCCGCGGATGAATCCATCCGCGGGTTTTTTCATTTCCGGACAGGCGTGCGGCGCCATTCTCCCCGGCGCTTATCCGCCCAGGATAACCTTGCCGACCAGGCCAATCGCCACCCCCGCCAGAAATACCAGCAGCCCCCCGGCGAATACGATCCGAACGGACCGCCACAAGGGTATGTCCATAAACCGATAGCGGATCCAACTAATGGCCATTAATTCAAAGAAGACCACGACCACGGCGATGCTGGTGGCCGTATGAAACTGCGGAATCAGATAAGGCATGGTATGGCCCAGACCGCCGCCGGCGGTCATCAGGCCGCAGACGACCCCCCGCGTCATCGGATGCCCCCGCCCGGTCAGCGAGCCGTCATCGGATAACGCCTCGGCGAATCCCATGGAGATGCCCGCTCCCACCGAGGTGGCCAGACCGGCTAAAAATGCGGCGTAGTCCTGCCGGGTGGCAAAAGCGACGGCGAACAGCGGCGCCAGCGTGGAAATGGAACCGTCCATCAGACCGGCCAGACCGGGTTGCACGATTTGCAGAACGAACAATCGTCTACGAGTCGCCGCCTCCTCCTTGCGCGCGTCGGGGCCCAAGTGCCGCGCCTCCAACGATTCGGCGATGGCGGAATGTTTGCGTTCGGCCTCGGCCAAATCGATCAGCAGTTTGCGGATGCCGGCGTCGGTGGCGCCGGCGGCGGCGCGCTCGTAAAAGCGACGCGTTTCCAGTTCCATCACATCGGCCTGGCGGCGCATCACGTTGATGCCGAGCTTGATCATCAGCCAGACCGGCCGGGGTGTGATAAAACCGCGGACATCCTCGCGCCGGATCAGCGGAATGTGCTCGCCAAAGCGTTTGCGGTATTCCTCAATCAGAGCGCGGCGGTGTTCCGATTCCTCCTGTTGCATGTGCGTGAAAATTTCAGCGGTCGCGGGATAATCGTTTTTCAGACTTTCGGCGTAGTCGGCGTATGTGCGGCTGTGCTCTTCCTCCAGCGAAACGGCCAGCGCCAGAATTTCCCGCTCGCCAAGGTCCTTGAACCTCTTCTTCATGAGCCACCCTCGTACAACCCTTTAGCGTTCATAACGTGGTATGCGTTGATCCACATAAAGACTCCACGCCTCAATTCCTCCGGCAAGCGAATGCACCACCTGAAAGCCCGCCGAGCGCAGCATTCGTACGCCCTGGAGCGAGCGGCGGCCATGGTGGCAATAGACGACCACGCGTTTATCCCTGAAGACCGCCAGTTCATCCAGTCGTCGGGGCATCTCCTCCAGTGGCGTCAGGATGGCACTCGAGAGCCGTGCCTTTTCCCATTCCGCGGGCGAACGGACATCCAGAAGAACAATGTCATGCCGCGCTGCCAAGGCGTCCCGCAATTCGAATGGATGCACTTCCCACCGGGGGTCATGTCGCAATGAAGGGAGATCGCCGGTCGGCGAAGTGGCGTCTGGTTCGTCTTTTTTGTCGCAAGAGGTCATGTTTAGAAACTCCGTAAAAGATATTTTCGTTCTCTATTTCCGTGCCGCATCGTCCCGCATGTGGTACAGGTGGCGCGGTTCGGGATATCGCCGCCCGCCCACATCCGCCACATAAGTCCGCACCGCCTGGGAGATCACGGCGGGCAAATCGGCAATTTTATCCACGAAGCGGGGCGTCTTGTCGCTTAGCCCCAGCAGATCATGAAGAACCACCACGTGGCCGTGGCAGGAAGGTCCCGCTCCACAACCCAATACCGGGCGGGACGTCGCGTCCACCACCCGCCGGCTTACCGCGTCCGGAACCGCTTCCAGCAACAGCAACTCCGCACCGGCGCCGACCAGCAGCAGGGCGTCCTGAACAATGCGATCGGCCTGTTCCCGCGTACGTCCCTGATAGTGATAGCCCCCTTCCCGCCCCACCCGCTGCGGCAGCAGGCCCAGGTGAGCGCACACCGGCACGCCCGCGCCCGCCAGGGCGGCCACGATCGGCTCTTGCCGGCGATCAGCCTCGATTTTCACCACGTCCGCACCGCCTTCGCACAGCAGGCGACGGGCATTGGCCATGGCCGAAGGTACATCGACATAACTTCCGAATGGCATATCACCCATAATGAGCGGTCGGTCCGTTCCCCGCCGCACGGCGCGCGTGATGGCAAGCATGAAATCCATCGTGGCGTGGATGGTCGACGCCTCCCCGAGCACTGTGGTGGCCGCTGAATCGCCCACCAGCAGAATATGCACGCCACAGGCGCCAAGAATTTTCGCCGTCGGAAAATCGTAGCAGGTGAGCATGACAATGGGGTGGCGCTGTTCTTTCATGCGCCGAAGCGTCGCCAGTGAAATGCGCTCGGAAACCTCTCCCGCGGGGGGCGCCGGCGGCGATGCGGCGGCGGCGCCGCCGGGAAGAGACGAATCTGTTTCCCTCATGGCGAACTCCCGCCGGGGGATGAAGACAACACTTCCAGCCCACCGGCCGCCGAATTACCCGGATCCAGTCCGCCAAAGCGCCGCTGCCGCGCGGCATAGCTCTCCAGCGCTTCATCAAACAGCGCCGGCGTAAATTCCGGCCAATATACGTCGGTCACATAAAGCTCGGCATAGCTGATCTGCCAGAGAAGAAAATTGCTCAGGCGCATTTCTCCGGCCGTTCGAATCAGCAGGTCCGGATCGGGCATGCCGACGGTGTACAAATGCTCGTTGACGATTTGTTCGTCGACCGCTTCCGGAGCAAGCCGGCCCGTTCTGACTTTTTCGCAAATACGGCGGACCGCATCGACGATTTCCGCGCGGGCGCCGTAGTTCACCGCCAGACAGAGCAGAGTTCCGGTATTGTCTTTCGTGGCGGCGCTGGTGGCGTCGAGTTCGCGGCAAACATCGGCCGGCAGGCCTTCGCGTCGACCGATCTGTCGGAATCGCATGTTGTTATTCAGCAGCATTTTCCGATAGCGGACCAGATATTCCAGGTAAAGCCCCATGAGCTGGCCGACTTCCGCCGCCGGTCGCCGCCAGTTCTCAACGGAAAAGCTGTAGAGGGTCAGTTGCTCCAGGCCCAGACGAGCCGCATGTTCGATGATGGTGCGGGCGACCTTGGCGCCCGCGCGGTGCCCTTTGCTTCGCGGCCGCCCGTGCCGCGTGGCCCAGCGGCCGTTGCCGTCCATGATGATGGCGACGTGCCGCGGCAGACGGCCGGGAGGAACGCCGATCGGCGAAGGCTTCGGGATGTTGGCGGCGCTGCTCATAATTTACTTATTTATAAAAGTCCTATCTTACAAACCTAGAGAATCAACGTCTGGTGCCGCGCGGGACCCACGCTGATCACGCGAATCGGCGTTTGCACGTATGCCTCCACCCGCTCCAGGTAACGCCGCGCGTTATCCGGCAGATCCGCCGGCGAGCGAACCTCTTCCAGCGGTTCCCGCCAGCCGGGGATGGTTTCGTAGACCGGCTGCACTCGCTCTAAATCATAGGCATCGGGCGGAAAACTATCCGTAACCTGAGATTCCCGGCGGTATCCCGTGCACAATGCCAGAGTGTCAAAGTTCGAGAGGACATCCAGCAGCATGACACAGAGTCCGGTAACTCCGCAAATACGCGCCGCATAACGCAGGGCGACCAGGTCCAACCATCCGCAACGGCGTGGCCGGCCCGTGGTTGTGCCGTATTCATGGCCCCGGAGGCGGAGGCGTTCGCCGATGTCATTGTTCTGTTCTGTCGGGAACGGTCCGGCGCCGACGCGACTGCAATACGCCTTGACTACGCCCAATACGGTCCGCAGCGCCGTGGCCGGAACGCCCGTACCGGCGCTCAACCCGGTACCGCAGTTGCTGCTGGTTACAAAGGGAAAGGTTCCATGGTCCAGATCCAAAAGGGCCGCGTTGGCGCCTTCGAAGAGCACGCGCTTGCCCGCGCGTAATGCCTCGTGCAACAGCTGCGCCGTGTCGCACACGTAAGGCGCAAGTTGTACGGCGCAACTCCGGTACTGCTCAAAGATCGGTTCCCAGGCGAGGGGCTCGGCGTCGTAGAGAGCGGACAGAATCCGGTTCTTGTCCCGTGTGATCCGCCGGAGTTTCTCGCCCAACCGCTCCGGATCCAACAGATCCCCCATGCGGATAGCCCAGGAACGGCTCGCTTTGTCGGCATAGCAGGGGCCGATGCCGCGTGCGGTGGTGCCGATCTTGCGATCTCCCAGGCGCGATTCGGAAAGCTGATCCTGCTTTTTGTGGTACGGCAACACCACGTGTGCCTGCGCGGAAATCCGCAGATTTTCCCGCAATTCCACGCCCTGTTCGCCCAATTCATCCATTTCCCGTAGAAGCTGGATCGGATCAATCACCACGCCGTTGGCCAGCACGCACACGCAGCGGGGATGGAGAATTCCGCTGGGAATCAGGTGAAAGGCGTATTTTTTATCTCCCACCTTAACGCAATGACCGGCGTTGCTGCCGCCGTTCCAGCGCACGTTGTAGTGAAAACCGCCGGTGAGTAGATCGACGATTTTCCCTTTCCCCTCATCCCCCCATTGCAACCCGACAATGGATGTGTTTCCGATCTCTCCCAGGCGTGCAATATCCGGTCCCATGAATAACCTTTGCCAACGATGTCGCCCTGTCCAGCGGTTTGACAATACTCCCCTCGCCCCGCCGTTGCAAGAACCATGTTTTGAGCCGGTTTGATAATTCGGGTTTTATTGTCCACAATATTGTCCGGTTTAATTGACCAGGTATTTCATTTATCGAAAAGAAGGAGGTAAGCAACGTGTTGCCGGAACGTTTCAAGCCGCTGGTGTTCGCGGATCGCGCGTATTGTTTATTGGCGGTTATTTTGCTGCTTGGCGCCTTGCTGGCTTCCAGCGCCCCCTGTTCGGCCGACGTTGTCAAACCCGGTCGCGCCTGGCATTCGCCATCTTCCGCCACCGCCAGCGGCGCGGTTGCTCATCCCGCCATTGACACCGGTTCCACCGCGTGGATGCTTGTTTCCACCGCACTGGTCATGTTCATGATTCCCGGTCTGGCCTTGTTCTACGGCGGCATGGTGCGTAAGAAAAATTTCCTCGGTACCATGATGCATTCTTACACGGCGCTTGTGGTGATTTGCCTGCAATGGTTTCTGTTCGGCTATATGCTGGCCTTCGGCAAGGACCAATATGGATTCATAGGCTGGCAGCCGGGGAAAATCCTTTTGCTCGGCGTATCTCCCGGTCACCTGATCAATGCAGGCGGCGGTTATATCCCCGAAACCGTCTTCTGCGCGTTCCAGGCCATGTTCGCCATGATTACTCCCGCGGTCATTGCCGGTTCGATCGCCGAGCGGATGAAACTTCGCTCGTTTGTTCTGTTCCTGCTGCTGTGGAGTACGCTGGTGTACGATCCGCTGGCCCATTTCGTATGGGGCGGCGGCTGGTTGCACCAGCTTGGCGCGGTTGATTTCGCCGGCGGCACGGTCGTGGAGATCGCTTCCGGCGTTTCCGGCCTAGTCATGGCCCTTTTTCTGGGCCGGCGCCAGGGCTATCCCAACCAGGTGATCCAGCCGTCTTCGCTGGCTCTGGCACTGAGCGGCGCGGGGATTTTATGGTTTGGCTGGTACGGCTTTAATGCCGGCTCGGCCGGCGCCGCCACCGTGGTCGCCGGCGCGGCGTTTCTCAACACCACCATGGCCGCCGCCGCCGCCGCCATCGCCTGGAATCTTACGGAGTGGTTGCATCACCGCCGGCCCACCACGCTCGGTCTGGCTTCCGGCGTCGTCGCCGGGCTTGTGGCCATCACCCCGGCCTGCGGCTATGTCGCGCTGTGGGCCTCGCCCATCATCGGCCTGCTGGCGGGTTTCATCTGCTACATGGCCGTGCAAGTCAAGATAAAAATCGGTTATGACGATTCGCTCGACGCTTTCGCCGTCCACGGCGTCGGTGGATTCCTGGGCATGTTGCTGACAGGTTTGTTCGCCTCCGCCGCCGTCAATGGGATCGCGGGGTTGATCGAAGGCGACGGCCGGCAGTTTCTCATCGAATCGCTCGCCGCTCTTAGCGCGGTGGCCTACGCGGCGATAGGAACCGCGCTCGTCGGCGTCATCCTGCACAAGACGGTGGGACTGCGCGTATCCGAAGTGCTGGAAACCGAAGGACTCGATATGGGTATCCACGGCGAAAGCGCATGGGATACCGGCGCCGTACCCGAACTGGCGGCTACAATTCCAGCCGGCGGATGAATTCCGGCGCAAAGGGGGCCCGGCAATTTTCGGGAGCGGACGGAGAAGCGGCGAGACGCCGGGCGCGCCGTCCTGCAAGTTGCCGGTTTCACTCCCGGCTTGGGTATCACGTCGCTTCGTGATACATTCTCCACGCGTGGTTGCACCGCGGGAGGAGAAATCATTTAGGAGATTTGCCATGAAATGGATCACCGCCATTATCCAACCTTTTCGCCTGGAAGCGGTTAAACAGGCCCTGAGCGACGTCGAAGTTTTTCGCCTGACCGTCAGCGACGTACAGGGCTACGGTCGCCAGAAGGGTCACACGGAGTATTTCCGCGGCCAGGCCATGCAGGTGAACCTTATTCGCAAGGTTCGCCTGGATATAGCGGTCAACGACAATTTCGTTCAACCCACGATCGACGCCATCGTGAAAGCCGCCCGCAGCGGTCCGGGCGGCAAGGGCCAGATTGGCGATGGGAAGATTTTCGTGCTGCCCCTGGAAAACGTCATCCGGGTGAGCGATGGCACTGCGGGCGGCGAAGCAATATAAAGACGTACTTCTATGTTTCCACCTCCCGACCATTCCGGCGCCGCCGCCCGCGGCCGCCTGGCGGCGATCTCCGGCGACATCACCGGACTCAAGGTTGACGCCATCGTCAACGCCGCCAATACCAGCCTGCTCGGCGGCGGGGGAGTGGATGGCGCGATTCATCGCGCCGCCGGCCCGCAACTGCTCGCCTGCTGCCGCGCGCTGGGCGGCTGCCCCACCGGCGACGCCAGAATTACGCCCGCGTTTGAGCTTTCCGCGCGCTGGATCATCCACACCGTCGGCCCCGTGTGGCGTGACGGCCGCCATGGCGAACCGGCCCTGCTGGCCTCCTGCTATCGTCGTTCGCTGGAACTGGCGGCGGCGAATTCCGTACGCACCATCGCCTTTCCGGCGATCAGTTGCGGGGTGTATGGTTATCCGGCGCCGCAAGCGGCGTGTATCGCCGTGGGAGAGACGGCCGCATTTCTAAAAAACCATGAGAGTATCGAGCAGATATTATTTGTATGTTTCAGCGACGATATTCTCCAGGCATATCAAGGCGCTCTGGCCGGGCGCTTCGGCGCTTAGGTATCGTTAATAAATAACATTTACATTTAGCCCGGTGGCGTTATACCGGGTACATGGCTATGGCGACGTTGCATGGCAAGTACCGGAAGTTGTGCCTCGCCTCAATGAGCGAACGCGGCGTCTGTTGGCAGCGGCGGATGCCGAGGCCTGGGGGCGCGGCGGGTGCGGCCCTGGTGGCTCGTGCGGCAGGGTCCGGTCGCCACGCAATGCCGCCAAGGCCACCTTGCTCTTGAACGCCGCCGAAAAACTCCGTCGCATCGAACCC
>JAJYDU010000008.1 GCA_021790475.1 Planctomycetota bacterium
GGTGAGCTGGATATTCACCTGCAACGGTTTAGGCTGGCGAAGCACCACTTCATTGTGGGTTCGGATGCATCCCGCCATGGACAAAAGTCCCGTGGTAAGAATCGCCGCAAAAATGGCGTGACGCCGGATCATGGTTGTTCTCCTGTTCAATCTTTCTGTTCATTGTAACGCCGTTGCGCCGGAGCGGTAGACCGGCGCGGCTATAGCGGCCCATCTGGCACTGCTTGTGTTTGCGGGTTGTAACGGCACGACGACAGGCCGCTCGGAGGTCGGCACAACCCCACGTCAGCCGGGAGCGTTGTCCATCCCGAAAAAATTGCCATCCGCATAGTCTCACGAGGAGAACCGCCGGATCAGGACCAGCAACTCCCGCAGGGGGAGATGCGGCAAGGGAATTGTAAGATTAATGGTCTTGAGACCGCCGGCTTTGACCAGAAATCGCTTTCCGGCGAAAGTCACGTAATGGGGTTGAAGATGGCCGGGATTGCCCGTTCCCCGCAGAAAGTGCAGAAAAAGAGTGGTTTGATCCTTCGCCGCCACGATGCGTATATCTTCCTGCCGGTAAGGATATTCCTTTAGTTCCTGCATCGTTACATACGCCATTCCCTGCCCGTAGGCTCCGGCGAAGGCTCGCTCCAGAATTGGAATATCGCGAACCTTCAACAGACCAGGACCAGCGGAGCGTAAATCGAGCGACCCGATGATCTCCCCCCGCCGATTAAACGAAAATTTTGCCTGCAAACAGGCCCTTCCATCAATGCTCAAACGGCTCGGAGCAAGCAGGGCAAACAGAGTTTTCTGATTCAACTGATTGATGTCAATCGCCAGATCGCCGTCCGCCCGCCGCAAAGAGTAGTTCCCTTTCATGGTGATCCGGGCCTTTCCCCACCAGGCCCGAAAATCAGCCATACGCAGTATCCCGTTCCGGATGCGCCATTTCGCATACCCCTTGCGCAAATACTGTGTTTGCCAAACAAGGCCGGCGAATCGGGTCGCACCATGATTCAGGCGAATATGGCGAACCGTCGCCGGTTTATGCCAGATGTTTAATTGGCCGGTAGTTTGGAATCCTTCGAGTGTAAAGACCGCGGGTCTTCGCGCCGGCCAGCGGATTTCGTCCGCTCCCAACCGCAAAGTCCCATGGCACGACTGAATTTGTTTATCTCCGGAATATTTGATCGTACCGTTGAAAATAATCGTCCCGTTGGCTATGTGAACATAGCCGCCGCCAAGTTTCACAGGGAGTGTTTGATTGCCTGTGGACACGGATGGGGTTGAAACGGACAAATTCCGGCGTAAGGACCGGGCCAGGTGTGGTTCTGTGGCCGGCGGCAAGCCGGCGCCTAACGGTGCGAGGCTGGTAACTGATGCAAGAGCGACGACCCACCACAACCACCCGCCAGTGTGTGGTCGAGGCATTACTGTTGCGCGCATGGACCGCGCTAGATCCACCGCAAATGAAGCGGTGGCCGAGAATGCACCACCTGTGGTAGCCAGGCTATGGGCTGAATACCAGATATGCGCGCCAGGTATGCACGCAAATCGCTCTCTGGAAACTTTTCCAGAAATTCCAATGCGGCGGTGTGATTGAGTTTGAGAATTGCTTCGATCAGCTCGCGCTTGCTCATGAGCGACTCCTTTCACAATTCGCACAAGCCAGGCCTTTATCATTGGCCTCATGGAACCGTTCCAATCCATGGAACAGTCATGCTTTTTGGTTTTGGATGCATCGGATTACAGCATCCCGCAATATTTTGAAATCTGGAAGCCGGTTTTCTTATTCCTATATCAGATGATCACGCATAACTCAATATGGTCGGCTCACTGCCTGGAAAATCTTTAATTTTTTTGGAAAAAATTCCAAATTGGAATCGCTGTCTATCGTGCGCGAACCAGGTCCTGCGTCTGCACGCCCAACCGCTCCAAATGCCCGCGTACGTCCGCCAGCCACCGCCGCCCATCCTGATAATAGCCGGCTGTGGACTTCAGGCCCGGGACGCGATCGCTCCACCACCGGTTGAATGCGTGCATCATTGCTTCTCGAATATATTTGCAAAGCATGCTCGCCAGTGCGGTCGCCAGGCAAGTCTGCTCCGATTTTTCACGAAAAAAAACTGTCGTTTGCCGGACGCCGTCCTGCAGCCGATAGCCGCTTTCACGCCGACTTTCCTGAAGGACCTTGAGTTCCATTCCGGGCAGGGCTTCCAAGAGCAGCGGCACATAACGATCCCGCCCGCTCTGTTTATCCACCACGGCCACAAGACCCTCGCCGCCGAATTGGGAATGCAGTTGCGCCAAGTGGTTCATTGTGGCGGAGGTCAGCACCGCCGCTTTGTTGTTTGTTGCCGCCAGCAGACGGTTAAATTGACCTTCGTCAATCACCCGCGTCCGGAGCGCGGCCAGAGATATATCTTCCGCCGCCATGGTTGCGCGAAGCATATTGGCGGCAACCGCCGTACCATCGGCTTGGCAGAACAACGGCAGTGGACCGTCCGTATATGCGTACCATGCCTGTTCCGGCAGGATTTCCGGTGGCATTCCCAGAAAATGCAGCAATTGGAAAAGAGTCGGCGCGGTCCCGGGCCAGTGGGGCAGCAGCCGACACATCGTCAGCACCGCTCTTTCCATGTGCGTAAGCCCGTCCGCCAGGCGATGAACAAGTTTGCTGTCGGCAATGATCAGCTTTCCATCGCGGACCGGTCCCTGGCGCGCCACGGCGCGGCGCAAACGCCGCCAGAGCAGTTCGCCGGCATCCGGATCGGTAACCGCCGGCGGATCGCAAACGCGAAATGCCGCCGCGGATACCACCAGCGGTCCCAGCAATGGGCCATAGCCGGCTTCGTCAATACCCGCGACGATCATCGGTCACACGCATCCTGGCTCCGGGAAATGTTTCACGGCAACTTTTGGCCGCGCGCCGCCACCAGCAGTTCATACCATTGTTCGCGTGGCAGCGGTACGGTATCGACTTGGGCCGCGTCGCGGATGTGTTCCGGATTGCACGATCCGACGATCGGAATAATTCCCGCCGGGTGCGCGCGCAGCCACGCCAGCGCCAAAACCGTTCGCGAAACGCCCAATTCACCGGCCATACGATCCAGCACGGCGAGCAAATTCCGCATGATCTCCGCCCGCGGATGCCTGGCGGGTATTTGTCCGCCGGAACCCAGCCAGCCGCCCGCCAGCGGACTCCAGGAAAGCGGCGTGAGGCTTTTCGCCAGGCATTGATCCAGCGTGCCGTCGAAAAAACATTCCAACCGGCCCAGGTGAATTTCGACCTGATTCACCACCAGAGGCGCGGAAAGGGCGGACTGCAACGCACAAACGAACGAAGGCGAAAAGTTGGAAACGCCGAAATATCGCACTTTTCCCTGCCGTCGCAGGGTATCAAACGCTCCGGCGATTTCCGCCGGGTTCATCAGCAGGTCCGGCCGGTGCAGTTGGTAAATATCGATGGCGTCCACCTGCAGACGCCCCAGCGACAGTTCGCACGAGCGGAGGATATGCTCGGCGGAAAAATCATAGCGATGCGGCGAATGGGCTTGCGGTTCGCCCGCGAAACGTATGCCGCACTTGGTGGCGATTAGAATGTCTTTTCGCAGGGACGGATTCTGGCGGATCACTTCGCCGAAAATCGTCTCGCTCATTCCGCGCCCGTAGATGTCGGCATGATCGAACAGGCGGTAGCCGGCGTCGTAGGCCGCCAGAATCGCTTTTT
Organism: Planctomycetota bacterium; assembly: GCA_021790475.1. Lineage (GTDB taxonomy): Bacteria > Planctomycetota > Phycisphaerae > WQYP01 > WQYP01 > JAKBMM01. The sequence continues at coordinate 3,719 of JAJYDU010000008.1, forward strand.
TTCCGTGGTCCCGTTTTTCGGAAGTTACCTCCGCCGGGTTCCATGTACCGGCCACGCGCATGCACCCATAGGCCAGAGAAGTGGAAAGCAACGGGCTTTTTCCGAGCGGTTGTCTATTCATGGTTGGCTCAACTCCTAACGGGCTGGGAAAATTATCTCCAGCTTTTCGCGGGCGTTCTTATCATATCGTCGTCGTCCCTTAAAATGCCACGCGCCCCGGCGCCGCAGGGAAACGCCGGTTCTCTTGACGGATCGGAGTATCATTGCATATTATCATGATAAGAAATCGAGAATATATGCCTATATTCGATACAAAAAATATTGAACTGATGGCCCGCGTCGCGGAACGCTTTCGCGCTCTGGCCGATGAAAATCGCATCCGCATTCTCGCCCGGCTTCAACAGGGCCCGGCCAACGTAACCACGCTTACCCGCGAGCTGGCCGTCAACCAGGCGTCCGTATCGAAACATCTGGCGGTTCTGCGGCAGGCCGGCCTGGTGAGTTTTCACCGGCAGGGCGCCCAGGCGGTCTACTCCATTTCCGACCCCTCGGTGGAAACCATGTGCAAGCTTGTCTGCGAGGGAGTGCGGGAACACTTCCGCCGGCAGCATACCGCGCTCCAGAAAACACCGCGTTGACGGTCCGGATTCGCCCGGCGACAAAGTTCCAGCCGCGCCGGGAATCCGACGGGCTGGAATCCGACCGGCAAGGCGCCTTCACATCAGCCGGCCGGGAATGGGCAACGGGCCGACCAGTGGTCCGGCGTAACGCTTGAAATCGCCGTGGATGTCGCAGCCATTGACCACGTAGGACGGATCCAATGGCTTGGTCTGCCGGGCGACATTACCAAGCGCCGTGGGAAATGTATCTATCTTGTAAGGATCATCGCCGGTGCGCCGTATCGCCACCGATCCACTGGCCAATCCGTCCGGCGCGCCCAGCGCGTACTGCGCGGCCATTCGGCCGCAGAGCCTCGCCTCCCAGGCGTCGGTGGGACTCGCGCTGGTCGGAAAACTACGCTGCAAGTATCCGAAGGTATCCGCCCGCACCCGTAATTTGCCGTCCTTCTTTTTCTGCAGCGCCGCGCCGAGGTTCTTCTTCACCAGTTCGGCCAGATAATCGCCCAGCGCGCCGGTGCCGGAAAGCTGCTTGTTGCCGTGGGCGTCCACTTCGCCGCTCCGCATCGCCTTGTCCGCCACCAGGCTGTTTTTATCGCCGGCCTTATAGCGAATACCCTCGCTTACCGCTACCACGCATCGGCCCAGCCTGCGGTAAACGCTTTCCACATCGCCGAGGAATTTTTTGTCGCTGAAATCCGCCTCCGGCACGTAAATGAGATGGGGACCGTCGTCTTCCTCGTGCCGGGCCAATATCGAGGCCGCGGTCAACCAACCGGCGTCGCGCCCCATAATCACGTCGATCTTCACGCCCTTGAGCGACCGGTTGTCCAGATCGTCTCCCAGCACGGCCAGGGCCACAAAACGGGCCGCCGACCCGTAGCCGGGACAGTGATCGGTCGTCCGCAGATCATTGTCTATGGTCTTGGGCACATGGTAGACGCACAGCGGATAACCGGTCTGGAGAGCCATGTCCGAAACAATCCGCGCCGTATCCGCCGAATCGTTGCCGCCGATATAGAAAAAATACTTGACGTCATGCTTTTGAAACGATTCAAGCAACTTGCGGCAATATTCCTCGTCCGGCTTGTCGCGGGTGGATCCCAGCGCGCTCGACGGGGTTTGGGCCACGCGCTCCAGCAGGTCGGGGGAAAGATGATTCAACGGCGCAAAGTCGCCGCTCAGGATGCCGCGCACGCCGTACTTGGCGCCCAAAATCCGCCCGATTTCGGCGTGTTGATGCAATTCCTCAATCACGCCCACCAGCGATTGATTGATTACCGCCGTGGGACCGCCCGATTGCCCGATAACCGCATTTATTTTCGCCGCCATAATTCAACTTCCTGTAAAAACGCGAAAAGATCGAATAAAGTATACGGGAAACGCCGCCCGCGGAAAATGTCCGCCGATCGGCGGGTTGGCCTGGGTGTGACAATTTTTCGGGGACGCTCGGGAGCGCGGACGTTTCGCGCAGTCAGGTTCGCGTCGTGTCCGCCGTATTACGAAGATCGTCCGGGCGCGAAGCCGGGCCGCGGCGGCGGTTAGCGTCCATCGGGCCGGCGACGACGCGCGGGGGCGCGGTCCCGCGGCTTTGCGCTACCGCGGCGTGTTTGCAGCCGCCTTGCCCGCGGCATGATGGAAATGGCATAGCGCCGCGTTGCATCGCGCCAAGCCGGGCCGCGGCGGCGACCCGCGCCGCCGGGTTCGCCGGCGCAGAAACCGCGATCCGTCCGAATACCGTCCCAATAGTGGAGATTGTACCCACGCCCCAGGTAAACGGGATCGAGCTTGGCTGGATGGGACCGAAGCCCCTTGTCGTCGGCGGCTCGCCGGGGAAGAACACGGACAAGAAAAGATGAGAATATCACTAAAATCAAGACAGGAAATCGATAAGATGCGGGCGGCCGGAAGGGTCGTGCATCAGACGCTCGCCGCGTGCCGCCGGCATGTTTGTCCCGGCGTCACCACCGCCCAGCTCGACCAGATCGCCCTGGAAACCTTTACCGCCCTTGGCGCCGTAGGACTGTTTAAAAATTATCCGACCTACGAACCGGGAAAGGGGTTTTCCGGCAATACCTGCATCAGCGTCAACGACGAAGTGGTCCACGGAATTCCCGGATCACGCCTGCTGCGGGCCGGCGATGCGGTCAGCATTGATTGCGGCATCCGCCTGGATGGTTGGTGCGGTGATTCGGCCCTTACCATGATCGTCGGAGAGGGGACGCCGGATATCGTCCGGTTGGTCCGCATTGCTGAAGAAACCCTCGAATTGGCCATTCGTTTAATTCGCCCGGGAATTCGCTGGAGCGATGTCGCCCGTAAAATGCAGGAATATGTCGAAAGCCGGGGGCTTTCCTGTGTGCGGGAATTCGTCGGGCACGGCATAGGTCGCCGCATGCACGAAGAGCCTAAGGTTCCCAACTTCGTTTCCAGCGAATTTCTCAATCGCGATGATTTCTACCTTGAACCCGGCATGACGCTTGCTGTGGAGCCGATGGTGATCCTTGGCGGGCCTGAGGTTGTGGTTCTGGATGACGGCTGGACGGTGGTTACCAGGGACCACACCGCCGCCGCTCACGTGGAACACACCTTAGCCGTAACGTCCGATGGCTGCGAAGTCTTGACAGACGGGCGTTAAGGCCCGAATATACCTAATTCGCCGGAAATAGGCTTACCGCCCGATTGCTATCGGATCGGGATGGCTGGCGGAAGTGTGTGCCCCTGGTCCCGCGGTTGCCGCCGCCGGAACCGGTTTTTAACCGCCATGGTGCGGAGGAAATGAATGCCCAAGGATGAAGCCCTCCGCGTGGAGGCCGTCGTGACTGAGGCTCTTCCCAATGCCATGTTTCGGGTGAAGCTCGAAAACGGCCATATTCTATTGGCCCATATTTCGGGAAAAATGCGGGTGAATTATATCCGTATTCTTCCCGGGGACAAAGTTACCGTGGAGATGTCGCCCTATGATTTATCCCGCGGGCGTATCATCATGAGAAATTGAACAGGGAATGTCGGTGAGGCAATTTTTTCGGGATGAGCCGAAGATTCGGCCAAGTGGTTGGCACGCCGCCTTGGCGGTCGCATTTGATGTTGCCGTCTTCACGCCGGCCTTCCCTGCCTACCGGCAGGCAGGCCGGAAAATTGCCGCATCCGAATTCGAACTTGTTTCACCGGGCGCTGGCAATCGCGGATGACAGCCGGTATACTTATTTAGTTTGTGCGCCGGCCTCCCTTTTTGATATGGAAACGCCCGGCCGGCATCTTGCGGAGTCGAGCCATGAAAGTGCGCTCAAGCGTCAAGCGTATATGCGAACATTGTATTGTGGTGCGCCGCAACGGTGTGTTGCGGGTGGTTTGCAAGGCTGATCCGCGTCACAAGCAGCGGCAGGGTTGAAAAAGTATTCGGTTGGCTATTCGGCCAGAGGGTGTTCCCGCTGCGCCAAACGTAAGGAGTTGTTATGCCGCGTATCGCCGGGGTCGATATACCGATGGATAAGCCTCTTCGGATCAGTCTTCGCTACGTCTACGGCCTCGGCCCGGTCAATACCATGGATATCCTCAAGGAGGCCAATATTGATCCGCAGAAGCGGGCCAAGGAACTTTCGGAAGATGAAATCGCGCGCATCGGGAATATCATCGACCGGAACTATATCGTTGAAGGCTCGCTCCGCCGGCAGATTCAACAGAATGTCGCCCGGCTCAAGGATATTCAGTCTTATCGCGGTTTTCGCCATCGACGGGGGCTTCCCGTCCGCGGTCAGCGAACCCGGTCCAATGCCCGCACCCGCAAAGGGCCGCGGAAAACCGTCGCCGGCAAGAAGGGCGTGAAAGAGCTGCATGGTTAATGAAATTACCAGCCGCGGGTTCGCGCCGCGGTGCGAATCCCGATCCCGCCGGCGATTAAAGCGGCCCGCGCAGGGATTGGGGATAACTGGTATAAGTTTTGGCCGCGGATTATGACCCGCGCGTGGCAACGGCCCGCATAAGGAATCCCGATGGCCGACAGACGCGGCCGCCGGCAACGATAAAACAAGTGCTTCGAGGTGTATTCATGGCGAAATCCGGGAAGAAAAAAGTTCGGAAAAATGTGGGGCGGGGCATTGCCCACATCAAGGCCAGTTACAACAATACCCAGGTGATTATCACCGACGTCAACGGGGAGACGCTCGCCTGGGATTCCGCCGGTACGGTTGGCTTCAAGGGCGCCCGCAAGAGCACGCCCTTCGCCGCCACGCGCGCCGCCGAGAACTGCGCCGCCAAAGCCCGCAAGTTTGGCCTGCAGGAACTGGAGGTGCGCGTCAAAGGCCCCGGCTCCGGCCGCGAATCCGCCATTACCGCCCTGCAGAACAGTGGAATGAAAATCACCTCGATTGAGGATAACACGCCCCTCCCGCACAACGGGTGTCGGCCGCCGAAAAAACGGCGGGTTTAAATATATCTAAAAAAGCATAACAATTTCATATTGGAGATCACTTATGCGGATGCATTGGCGCGGTCTGGAACTGCCCACCCGGATTGAGGCGGATCATTCTATTTCCACCGATACGTATGGCAGGTTCTCCGTGGAGCCTTTCGAGCGCGGTTTTGGAACGACCGTCGGTAATTCCCTTCGCCGGATCCTTCTAAGCTCCCTGGAAGGCGCCGCGGCGGTTTGGGTTCGCATCGCCGGCGTGGACCACGAGTTCTCCCAGCTTCCCGGCGTCGTGGAGGATGTCACCGACATCATTCTCAACGTCAAGAATCTGGTGGTTTCCCTGGAAGGCGACGCTCCCAAAACCCTGGGTGTCAAGAAAAAGGGACCGGGGACCGTCACCGCCGGCGATTTGCAGGGTGATCCCGCCTTGACCGTCCTTAACAAGAACCTGGTTCTGGCCACTCTGACCGGCCAGAACGTCTTTGAGATGGAACTGGAAGTCCGCAAGGGTCGCGGTTTTCTCACCGCCGCGGACAATACCCCCCCGGAGCAGATCATCGGTGTAATTCCCATCGATTCCGCCTACTCGCCGGTTACCCGTGTTCGCTACAAAACCGAGGATACGCGCGTCGGTCAGAAGACCAACTACGACCGTCTGCAATTGGAAATATGGACCAACGGCACCATCACGCCCGACCTGGCCCTGGTGGAGGCCGCCAAGATTCTCCGTAAGCATCTTAACGCCTTTCTCCAGTACTTTGAGCCAGGCGATGAAATCAACGCGCCCGTGGAATCCGACGAACCAGCCGTACCCGCCGTACTTAATGAGGAACTGGCGGCCCGGCTTATTCAGCCCATCTCCACCTTGGATCTCTCGGTGCGGGCCAGCAACTGCTTGGAGTCATCCCGGATTCATACCATTGGCGATCTGGTGCGATTGACCGACGGGGAGCTGCTTAAAGTGCGCAGCTTCGGCAAAACCAGCCTCCGCGAAGTCAAGAGAAAACTTCAGGACATGGGGCTTTCGCTGGGTATGAATGTACCGGTTACCGAAGAAAATCCGCCCGCGCAAGAGCCGGCGGTGGAGGAGTCCTGATTCAACCATCCCGGCCGTCAAAAGCAACCGGCGCAAGCCGGGCCGCTGTGTCGGAGAGCGTTGCCGGTGTATTAGCCGGCACATGGAATATACCGCGTTGGTAAAACCCTTGGCGCGCGCCGCGATGCCGGGAATGTTGAGGATTATTTATGCGTCATCTTGTTACAGGTCGAAGGCTTTCCCGCACGGCTGCCCATCGTAAGGCCATGCTGCGAAACTTGTCCCAGTCTCTTTTCGAGCACGGCCAGGTCCGTACCACACTGCCCAAGGCCAGGGAACTGGTCCGTTTTGTCGAACCTCTGATTACCCTGGCCCGCAAAAATACACTCGCGGCCCGCCGGCTGGTTATATCCCGTCTGCGCGACCGTCTGATGGCCGATCCGAATGACTCCGACCGTCTGATGGACGACAGTGTGGTTCAGAAACTTTTCAAGGAAATCGCCCCGTATTATGCCGACCGCAACGGCGGTTATACGCGAATCATCAAAACCGCCGAGTGGCGTATCGGGGATGCCGGCGACATTGCCATTGTTCAGCTTGTCGGCATTGCCAAGGTCCGCCAGCGCCCGACGCGTCCCGCTCCGGAATCCGCATCCGCCCAGTGATGGCGCCTCGCCTGGATCCCTGCCGCGGTGTGCTTGCCGCCGCCTTACTCGCGGCATGATGAAAATGGCATGGCGCCGCGTTGTATCGCGCCAAGCCGGGCCACCGCGTCGGCCCGCGTCGCCTAACCCGCGAATCCCGATCAGAGCCGCAAGCGTAAGTGCGCGGTTGACATGAATCGTATCCCCGCCTTTGTGCTTGCTGACGCGCGCGGCTCGGTGGCGATTCCGCAAGCCGCGGCGATGGCCCGTGTCGTTAAGCCGGCCAGTCTGCTGGCCGTGTGCCGCCCACCGGAATGGCTCATTCGCTCAACAGGAGACCGCATCCATGACCGTGCCGCAGAATGTTCTGAACGATCCCGATTGCATCTTCTGCAAAATTGTCGCCGGGCAGATCCCCTGCCATAAAATCTATGAAGATGACACCCTCGTGAGTTTCCTGGACATCGGTCCGCTTGTTCCCGGCCACGCACTGGTAATCCCTAAGTCCCATTACCGGAATATCTTTGATATTCCGCCAGAACTTTTCGCCCGCATCTCCGCGCAATTGCCGGCACTGGCGTGTGCCGTCACAACGGCGGTGGAAGCGCCGGCCTGCCATATTCTTCTGAACAATGGATCACAGGCCATGCAGTCGGTATTGCACCTGCATTACCACATCATTCCCCGCAAAAATGGAGATCGCTTCTTTATTCCCTGGCGCCCCGGCAGCCTGGATACCGCCACCGCCCTGAAACTTGTTTCCGAGATAAAAAATCGTCTTGGCTGAACGCAAGAGCCTGGAAGTAATTGTAACGCATCGTGGCGAAATCGTCGCCGATTCGATCCCACCGGGACGGCTTGGTCTTCCCTAACCCGGTTTGCCAAAAAATATGGCTATTTCCAACGCAATTCATTTTATAGGCCGTATTGCAAACCTCATCCATCCTCCGTAAACTAACACGCACGCGTTTCGGGACCACACTGGCTCTACAAGGAGTGGCCGCCCCATGAAAAATGTCTGCGAGCCACATGATTCCCCAACAGAAGGCACTGTGTTTTAATGCTCTCGATTGCCGGTAGTATATTTAACGCGCTTTACCTGATCGTGCTGGGTGTCTTGACTGTTTATGGTCTGCACCGGTACTGGGAGGTCATCCTCTATTATTGGACCGGACGCAAAGGACATCTCGCTCCTCCGGAGCCGCGGGAATTCCCGGATCTTCCTCCAGTTACCATTCAGTTGCCCATGTTTAACGAGCGATACGTAACCGTCCGGGTCATTGAGACCGCCGCCCGTATGGATTATCCCCGGCGCCTGCTCCAGATACAGGTTCTGGACGATTCCACCGACGATTCCGCCGAAATCGCCCGGTCAACTTGTCAACGGTTGCGGGAGGCGGGCCACGATATCCAGTACATACACCGGAACAATCGTTTCGGTTACAAAGCGGGCGCCCTGGAAAATGGCCTGGCTACCGCCAAAGGCGAATTCATCGCTATTTTTGATGCCGATTTCATCCCACCGCCCGACATGCTCCGCGGCGTAATACATCATTTTACCGATCCCGCCGTCGGTTGCGTACAAACCCGCTGGGAACACATCAACCGCCGCCATTCACTGCTGACGTGCTGCCAGGCGATTTTCCTCGACGGACATTTTGTCATTGAACATGCGGCGCGCAACCGCAGCGGGCGGTTCATCAATTTCAACGGCACCGGCGGGGTATGGAGAAAAAGTGCCATTGTCAGTTCCGGCGGCTGGCAGCACGATACGCTTACCGAAGACCTGGATCTGTCCTATCGCGCCCAGCTTCTTGGCTGGAATCTGGTTTTCCTGCCCAAACTGATCTGCCCGGCTGAATTACCGCCGGAAATCGTCGCGTTCAAGCGGCAGCAGCATCGTTGGACCAAGGGAAGCGTTCAAACGGCGGTCAAACTTCTGCCATCCCTGCTCCAAAAACCCCTGCCTTTACGGGTCAAAGTGGAAGCGTTTCTCCATCTGTGTTCCGGTGTGGTTTATCCCATGGCGGTTTTGCTTTCGCTGCTTCTATTTCCGACGTTCTTTCTGGGCGGGCCGGGCATCCTTTTTCCCGCTTCCGCGGTGCTCCAGGGAACCCTCCTGGCGATGTTCATCATCCTGACCTTTTCCGCGGGCACCTTCTACGTGGTGGCGCAGAGGGAGCTTGGAGAAAGCTGGATTCGCGCCATATTGCGAATGCCCATGCTGATGGCCGTGGCCATGGGCATCAGCCTGGCCAACGCTTTGGCCGTGTTCGAAGCTCTTTTTCGGTATCATAGCGAATTTATACGCACGCCCAAGTACGGCATTCAGTGCGATACGCCGTCCAATGCCTGGAAAAGTCGTGCGGCCGGGTTCCGCCAGAAGATCAATTGGTTGCCCTTCGCCGAGATTGGTCTGGGCTTGTATCTATTGTTGTGCGTAATTGCCGCCGTGGTTCTTCAACGCGCGGTGATGTGCATTCCTTTTCTGTTGATCTTCATGTGCGGTTACCTGTATGTCGGTATTTTGTCCCTGTATGCGCAATGCGCGCCCCGCCGTGGTAAAGTCAACGATTCCGCTTTCGCCCCCGCCATGGCGGGCTGATACGGTGTTTTACCATGCCTGAATACACGCTTCGGCCGGTTCGTCTGTTGATTATTCTGGCGGCCATCGTATTAATCGCCGCCGTAGCATGGTGGTATTTCACCCGTCCCGGTCCGAATCCTCTGGGCAGGTATCCCGTCGGGGGGCGGGCGCTGGTCGGGCGTTTTTTCTCTCTTGTGTCTTCCAACCGCACGCCCAAGATTCATCAGGCTTTTCGGCTTATTACCTGGCCACAGCGGAAGGCGCAGCGGAAAAACCGCGGCCGGTATTGGCAACGTTTTGGGGAACTTTATCAATATCTGGCCGGCCTCTTCGGTCCCACTTGGGGAGCGGATGTTCGCATCCGGCGAAATAGGTCTATAATCCCAACCGCCGGCGGGACCCGCGCTGAAAAGTGGCAATATGTCGTTCACGTCGAAACCGAAACATTCCACGTGCGGATTCAACCGCAAAACAACTTGATCAAGCCACCCCTGCCCGGACCCACACGCTATGGCCTGGTTGCCATCCGCGAGTTTTCTTTTTCCGGAGGTCGGCGGGCCCGTCAGGCCCGGATGGTCCATTCGCTTCTGGGAGTGGGGGGCATGGGCCGGGCGGGTGAAAACATCAGCGCTATCAGCGCCGCCTATGGCGGGAAAATACACGAAAAACCGTGGCAAATTAAAGAGCGGCTGCTGCCCATTGTGGAACATCCGCATGCCGCCGCGCTGCGGCAATGCGTATATCAACTCTGGCCGGTAAGGCATGATCCCACCGTGCGAATGATGCTCAAAAAAATTGCCGCCGATCCAAGTTACACCCAAGACATTCGCCAGGATGCCCGGCAGGTTCTTTCCGGCCGGGTTCCCAAGGCCATTCTTATCGGCAATGGCGTTGTCAATACCCATTGAAACCACGTTCATTGATTCCGCGTAGAGTGGATACAGCGTCTCGCCGCGAGAAACCGTCCCGGCGCCAAGCCGGGCCGCAGCGACGGTAAGAGTCCATCGGGCCGGTGGCGACGTGCGGGATCGCAGCCCAGCGGCTTTGCGCTTCCGCGGTGTGCTTGCCGACGCCTTACTCGCGGCATGATGAAAATGGCATGGCGCCGCGTTGTATCGCGCCAAGCCGGGCCGCGACGACGGCAATGTGGGACCGATGCCCCATTGGCCAATGGTGAATTCGTCCGGCACCAAGGCGGGCCGCGGTAACGGTCTGCGTCGTCGGGTTCGCGTCGCGACGAATAGAGAACCGCTGATCGAAATGTATCAAAAAAGACCTTGCCGAGTATAATCGAATATACTTTGGCACACCGATTGCTCGGCAATTCACGCCAAATCCCGATAGCCATCGGGACAACGCTCCGGTGGTGCCGGTTGGCGGAAAGAAACCATGCGACTGAACACCTCTGCCCACCTGCGTCTCGAACAGCGGATGAAGCTCTCGCCGCGCATGATTCAGTCGATGGAAATACTTCAATTGCCCACCCTGGCCCTGGAGCAGCGCGTCAACCAGGAACTTGCCGCCAATCCCGTTCTCGAAAGACTCGATTCGCCCTACGATCAGGGGCCGGATTTGGCGCCGGTCGCCGGCATCCCCGCCGAGGCGTTGGAAAAGTCGCCGGCGGCGGGATCCGACTCCGCTTCCTCCGATCTCTCCGCTATGGCCGGGACAGATACCGCCGCGGCGTCCCCGACGCATTGGTCCGATGATCGCGATGAAACGTTTTTTTCGCCGCGGTTCGGCGCCCGCCGCTTGGCCGGCGATCGTGATCCCAAGCTCGAAGCCCTGGCCAACGCTCCCGCCCCCGGCGCATCTCTGGCGGAACAATTGCTGGCGCAATGGAATTTGTTGGATATCGATGAATCCACCCGCCGCGCCGGTCAGATGCTTATCGAGTGGATCGATCCGGACGGTTACATCCGCGAGAGCATCGATGATATCTGTCGCGACCTCCCGTCCAGAGTGCGCCGCCCGGATGTGGAACGGGCTTTGCCTCTCCTTCAGCGCCGGCTGGAGCCGGCCGGAATCGGCGCCCGCAATCTCCGGGAATGCCTGCTGCTTCAGTTGGATGCCCTGGCCCGCGATCAGAATGCGCCCGTCCACACGCCGCGCCTGCTGGTGGCGCGCCACCTGGCGGATCTGGAAATGAACCGCCTGCCGCAGATCGCCCGCAAAAGCGGCCTCTCGCTGGATCAGATCAATCAGGCCCGCGCATTCCTGGCCCGGTTCCTGCATCCGAGTCCCGCCCGGCGGCTGGTCGATTCCCCGGCTCCTTTCGTTGTGCCCGACGCCGTCATCGAACCGGATGAGCCAACCGGTCGCTACCGCATTCGCCTCGCCGACGATCGCCTGCCGCGCCTGTGCATCAACGACGTATACAGCCGCATGGCCCGTCCCGGCGCGCCGGGAGTGGATGAAAAAACCCACCGCTTTCTGGCGGACAACATCCGCAATGCCCGTTGGCTCATCGATGCCATCGAACAGCGCCGCCACACGCTTCTGCGCGTGTTGCGCGTCGTGGCCGAGACCCAGAAAGACTTTATTGACTCCGGCCCGAAACATCTCCGGCCGCTGCCCATGACCGCCGTCGCCGATCAGCTCGGCGTTCACGTGGCCACGGTCAGTCGTGCAGTTTCTGATAAATATGTAAATACACCGCGTGGCGTGATTTCCCTGCGCCGGTTTTTCACCGGCGGCACTGAAGACTCCTCCGGCCAGGCCGTAAGCTGGGATTCCATCCGGGTTCAGTTGGAAGAGATGGTTCAAGGCGAAGACAGGAAAAACCCGCTCGCCGATGATGAGATAGTCGCCCGGCTCCAGGAAAAGGGAATCACCCTGGCCCGCCGGACCGTCGCCAAGTATCGCAAGGTCTGCAAAATTCCGCCCGCCCGCCGCCGCCGCGAGTATTGACGCTTACCTGGATCCCGGGAACATCTGCTGCATGGAGACGCCGCCGCGCGGCGCGGCCGGTTCACTTGCGGGCGGCGCCGGGGTGTTGCCGTTGGTACCGGAATTCCCCGGCGGGACCGCCGCCGGTTGCGTCGTGGAACCGCCCAGCGGCGTCAAAGCGGGTTTCAAAAACAGATAATACAATCGTCCCTTGCTGTATTCATAACCGGCCTGTGTTTGTGCCTCCGGTCCAATACCCATGTAAATGTCGGCCCGACCCGCCGCCCGAATCGCTCCGCCGGTGTCCTGGTCCAGCAAAAAACCATTGAACGGCTGGATGTTTCCGGAGGTGTCCGGCATCTGGGCGGTCACAAACGTGATCGCCGCCCGCGGGAAAATACTCTGGTAGGGCGGCGCTTCAATGGTTTTGTCCGTGGCCAGCGTGCGGTGCGCTGTTACTTTCACGCCCAGCGATCCCAGCGGCCAGTGCGCCGGATTGTATACCTTGAGAAAAGCCATGAATTTATTGTGCAGAATGATATCTTCCACCTGCCGCGGATGAATTTGAAAATAGGCTTCGATGGCCGAAAGCGAAAGTTTGCGCGCGCTGATCTTCCCCGCTTTCATCAATGCCATCCCCAGCCCGTGGTAGGTGCGTCCATTGTCGCCGGCATAGCCGATGGTCATCACCTGGCCGTTGGTGAGAATCACCTTGGCCGACCCCTGGATTTCAGCTACGTAGGCGTCCAGCGGATTGCTGAACCATACCAATTCCCGACCGCGCAACAAATGTTGCCCGACGATTTTGGCGCGCGACGGATACGGACGAATCGTTCCATTCGGCAACTTCTGGCCCAGAGTCTGCCCGGTGATCGGATTGCTAACCAGGTCTGGCGGGCGTTTGTACACCGGATAGCGGTATTCCGGGGTTTGGCTCAGACTGCCGTAAAGAATCGGCGTGTAATAGCCGGTGAACCACACGTCGCCCCGGCTGTCATATCCCTTGGCCGTGTATACATCATAACGTTGCACGATGTTTTTCTGGAATTGCGCCGCCGTAGGTACGTTCCGGAGCATGTAGCGGAAATCATCAAGCGTGTTGAGCTCCTGCCGATGCGTAATCGGCCCGTCGGGAAAAAAAAGCCGGCTCGTAGACGTCCGCATGTACTGAATTGAACGGTCAATCGCCCGGATCAACCCTTTCTTGTCCAGGAAAGCCGACTCCATGTTCGGATACTCCCCCGGAGCCAGTTTGCGCAGCCCCCAGTGGCCCGGGGGCAATTGCCGGTCCACATTTGTGCGCGGCGCCTTAATGATGGTGTTGTTATGCGTGCCGCATCCGGCCAGCAGAACCGATATGCCCAATAGACCCGTCAGCCAAACCAGTCGTCGTTTCATAGAGTTTCCTTTACCGCCTTGCCCGGACCGATAAAATCTTACAGAACCAGTATAGCGGAAAATATCCGCAATCAACAAAAGAATTACCAGGTGTTCCCGCCACGGGTGTGGCCGTATTTTTTGGCAAAGCTGGTCCCAGCCGCCTCGTTAGCCGAAAAAAGGAATTCTCTTCATAGAGGTGAACACCGTGTTAAACCGGTTTTTGCATTGTTGCCAAAAAAAACGGCCACCCCCCCCGCCACGCCGCCACGTGAGGCGGGAGGAAAGGTTGATCCGGGAGGTTGAAGGGTTATCCGAATCAGTGTAATTATCATTTTTAGAACGGCGGAAAATGGCGATGAACCGCCGGTACAATAAAGGGAACGGACGGGACTATGGCACAACAACGTTTGGCGAAAAAACTGCTGTTGATAGGCTGGGACGCCGCCGACTGGCAAATCATCCAGCCCCTGCTTGAACAGGGCCTCATGCCCAATATGCAGCGCGTCATCAACAACGGCGTCAGGGGCGATATCGCCACCATAAAGCCTGTTCTCTCGCCGATGCTATGGAACTCCATCGCCACCGGCAAACGACCGGACAAACATGGCATCCTGAGTTTCATGGAACCAGATCCCGACCACCAGTACGTCCGCCCTTCCACCAGCACCTCGCGGAAGGTCAAGGCGATATGGAACATTCTTTCGCAGAACGATCTGACCAGCCAGGTGATCGCGTGGTTCGCCGGACACCCCGCCGAACCGATCCGCGGCTGTTGCGTAAGCGAATATTTTCAGAAGACTGTTGACGATTTCGACAAGCCCTTGCCGATCAAGCCCGGCACATTCCACCCACCGGAGCTGGAGACCGAGTTGGCTCCGTTCCGGATTCACCCGGCGAAACTCGACGGTGGCACGATTGAGACTTTTGTTCCCAACGCCGCCAAGATAAACCAGGAAAAAGACGATAGACTCGGCGCTCTGGCTCACATATTGGCGGAAACCGCCAGCGTGCACGCCGCCGCCACCTATCTTCTGAAAAATAAGCCTTGGGATTTTGCCGCTGTCTATTGTCTAGCGATTGATCATTTCTCCCACGGCTTTATGCCCTACCATCCGCCGAGGCGGGACATAATTTCCAATGAGGATTTTGATCTCTACAAGGACGTGGTCAACGGCGCTTACCGTTGGCACGACATGATGCTGGGACAGTTGTTAGACCTGGCGGGACCGGAGACCGTCGTTGTGATCGTTTCCGATCATGGCTTTTATTCCGACCACCGGCGGCCCGAATACATTTCCAAGGAACCCGCGGGAGCAGCCGTCTGTCACCGCCCTTTCGGCATCATCTGCATGAGCGGGCCGGGCATTCGTAAGGGCGGGCGCATTGACGGCGCAAGCATCTTGGATGTCACGCCCACCCTGCTGACTCTTTTCGGACTGCCGGTTGGCCAGGACATGGACGGCAAAGTTCTTCTCCAGGCGTTTGAAAAACCGCCGGCCCTGGAATGGATTAACTCCTGGGAAGATATTCCCGGCAATGCCGGCATGCATCCGCCGGAAAAGCGGCAAGATCCCCTGGAAGCCCAGGAAGCGATCAACCAGCTTGTGGCGTTGGGTTATATAGCGCCGTTGGAAGAGGACAAGGAAAAGGCGGTCCGGCACACCATTCTGGAACGCCAGGCGAATCTAGCGATGGTTTATGCAGATGGCGGGAAATTTGCCGAAGCAATTTCATTGCTGGAAACACTTGTTCTGGAATTGCCCAACCGCATCCGCCTGAACTTGTTGCTGGCCCAATGCTACCGCCATGTCGGCCGCCGGCGGGAGGCCCAGTGGATTGTTGAGGGAGTATTGGTTCCCTATCCGCTAACGCCATTTGCGTTGCTTCAATTGGCGGGGGGACCGCAGGATTGTTGAGGGGTGCAAGTTTTGATCGGCGACGTCTACGCCCGCTGGCGGTAAAGCGCCGGATCAATGGCCGCGTGCATAGCCTGAAGATTCATCGGTCGCGAGAGAAACGCGGCGATTGCCTGAATCCACTCGTGGGGATTTTGCACCAGCTGGCGGTACTCGATGTTGCACACGGCAAAATTCGGCTGCCGGGCGAGCCACTGATCGATGGCGGCAATTTCGCGGGCAAAAATATCTCCAAGTTGCCTGTCGCTTAGCCCTGTGGCGGTGCCGGAACGTCCCTTGAGCATGGCCCGCTGTGAGGCAAGCACCTCGTTGCGATCGCGCCGCATAAAAATGACGCGATAAGAATAGTCCGCCGGCAGATCGTAAAGCAACCGATAGATGATCTTCACCGCTTTGCCGGGGGCGCCGGCGAGCCATTGAGGATTAGTCCTGGTGAATTTGACGGCTTCAAATTCGTAATAACCGCGCGGATTGTTTTCATCCGGCGCGCGCTGGGAATCGGTAAGAATCGATATACCGCCCGCGGCGAGCATCTGCATCATCAGCGACGTGCCCGACCGCGGCAAACCGGAAACAATAATCACCGGTTGCGTATCCAACCGCGCGCCGGTCATATCCAAACCTCCAGAGAAGTTCAAATTCATTATCTCCGTTTCTGTATGCGTCACCCATGAGCTTTCCGCAGCCGCGCCACCAGCAGGACGTTGGCGAAGGGCGTACCGCGGCTCATGGGTAAGGCGTCCACCGTGAAACCCAGCGACTCCAATGCGCCCGTCCAGTTCGCCACAGACCGGCAATACAACCGGCGAAGGCGATGGCCGCGCGCCATGATAACCAATAGATCAACCCAGTAGCTCAAGACAAATCGCAGTCCGCCCGCAGTGTTGCCCACCCGCAGCAGCAGCACCCCGTGCGGGCAGAGCGAATCGCGTACCCGCCGCAGCACCCGGTCTTGTACGGAAAAGTTGAAGTAGTGCAATACATCGAAAATTACCACCACATCCGCCGGACCAAAATCGCCGGTACGAATATCGCCCTGTACAAACTCGGCGCTCTCGCCCAGCGCCCGCCTGGCCCGCCACACATCGCGGGGCATCATTTCCATGCCATGGATCCACGTCGGTTGCGGCGCTGGCGGCCAATTCCGGGGCCAGTCGCCGGCGACATACCGGCTTTGCGCCGCCCGCAGCCATGCGGCCAGAAGTCCCTGGCCACAACCCAAGTCGTGAATACGGGCCTGCGGCGGAATCAGGCCTCTCTCCAGCAAAGCGGTAAAGATCGGGTCGCCACGAAGCTTACCGCGGGCGAAATGCCATGCGAAACAACCGACTGCCCGATACGGTGCGGCAGCGGTGGCGACCAGTTCGGATATCCAGGGCGAATTCATTTCCCGTGGTTCATCACCGCCCGCGTTTTCTTTGATGAAGCCTGGTAAATCGCCTGGCCCGGCCGGTAGCGCGGTCCCGCACCGTTCCGACCCTGTCCGACTGCCATCGGGATTCCGATGGCTACCGGGATCAGAACGATATTTTCGCCCGTTTGACAGAGAGCGTCTCATTGGCCGGTGGAATCTCCGTATGACGATGCAACTCCAGTTGGCTCCTCCGGAACACATTTTAACAAAGAATAAGCATTTGCGTCTTCTCTCGTACATTGCCGATTTCCCCCCCCCGCGGCAATGACGGGCGGATAACGACGTTGTATAATTAGTATGGCCAATCAGGACGATTGTTCGTGTTCCCGGCTGGAGGTTTTTTCTTTATGGCGCACGTTCCAGATGGCTCCCGCTTTTCGTCCCGCCGCTGCAAACCGTGCGAGGGTGGGGTCAAGCCGATGGAAAACGAAGAGATTCAAGAGCGGCTCCAGGATGTCCCCGGCTGGGAATACCGCGATGGAGAACTTATACGGGCATTTGTTTTTATGAACTACCACCAGACGATGGCGTTTGTAAACGCCGTCGCCTGGCTGGCGCAGATGGAGAACCATCATCCCGATATGGAAGTTGGTTACAGTCGATGTCTGATTCGCTACCGCACCCATGCGATCGGAGGGCTATCGGAGAACGATTTTATCTGTGCCGCAAAAATCAACGCCATGTTGATTCTCTAGCGGCCCATTCAAGCGTTCAGTAGTTGGTACAATGGCAAGGCGCGCCGTGGGGGTTGGAATCTTTCATGATCAGCGAAACGCAGGGACGCAGAAAAGTTCTCATTCTTTCGGCCTCCGCCGGGGCGGGCCACGTCCGCGCCGCCGAGGCCCTGTTGAAGGTGTGTCAGGCGCATCCCCAGGTCGGCCAGGTGCAGCATTGGGACATGCTCAAGTACACTTCCCGGCTGTTCCGGCACATCTATTCGCAGGTATACCTGGACCTGATCAACCGTGCGCCCAAAATGCTCGGCTGGATTTACGATACCACCGATACCCCCTGGCGCCGGGAGAAAATGCGGCTGGCTTTCGACAAATTCAACGCGGGACCGTTCCTCAAGGCGGCCGCCGCTTTTACGCCGAATCTGATCATCTGCACCCACTTCACGCCGGCCGTCCTGACGGCCTGGCTTTACGAGAACGGCCGATTGCCGGTGCGACCGTCGATCGCCGTGACGGATTTCGATTGCCACGCGATGTGGCTGACACATAGCTATCAACATTATTTTGTCATGCTGGAAGAAACCCGCGCGCACATGGAACGGCTGGGCATCGATCCGACGTGCATCAGCGTATCCGGAATACCGGTGGATCCGGTTTTCATGGAGGAAAAAACACCGGAACAGGCCCGCCGCCGTCTCGGTCTGGACTTGCACCTCTTTACCATTCTGGTCGTTGCCGGCGGTTATGGCGTCGGTCCCGTCGAAACCATGATCGACGAACTCTTTCGCATTCGCCGACGGGCGCAGATTGTCGTTATCGCGGGCCAGGGCGAGGATCTCAAGCAGAAGCTGGACCAAATTGCCGCGCGGCGCAACGGCGCGGAACCGGTGCAAATGGTGGCGATCGGTTACACCACCCTGATGGACGAATACATGGCTGCCGCCGACCTGCTGTTGGGAAAAGCCGGCGGCCTCACGACCAGCGAAGCCCTGGCCCGCCGGCTGCCCATCTGCATTGTCAATCCAATCCCCGGCCAGGAACAGCGCAACGCCGATCATCTGCTGGAGGCGGGCGCGGCCATTCGCTGCAATAATATCGCCGCGCTGGCATGGAAAATCGAACGGTTGATGGACGATCCCAACCGCCTGACCGCCATGCGCCGCCACGCCGCCGAACTCTCCCGTCCCGCCGCCGCGACGACCATTGTCAATACCCTCCTGGAAATGCCCGCACATAACGGTGTGAGCCGCCGTCTGCGCGGCCGCGCGCCAAAACGAGCCCGACAGTCATCGGGCCGGGAGGCCTGATGAATTCCGCCGTCCGGGCGATAGCGCCAATTCCGCCGCGCCGTCTAAACATTTATGTTACCTATTCTATACGGGCATTACCGGCCTACCGGCTGGCAGACCGAAAAAATCGCTACGCTTGCTGGAAGTCGCCGCGTCCCGGCGTCTTTGTATATCCTCATGGGACATGAGAACCGACGAACTGGATTATTCCCTGCCCGCGTCGCTGATCGCCCGCCATCCGGTATATCCGCGCGACCGGAGCCGCCTCCTGGTCTATCGCCGGGCCGCGGATGCGGTCGAACACCTTCGGTTTCATGAATTGCCGGCTCTGCTTGCCGCCGGCGATCTGCTGGTAGCCAACGACGCGCGCGTGCTACCGGCAAAATTACGATTGCGAAAACCATCCGGCGGTCTTCTGTCAGGGTTGTTCCTGGAGGAAACGGCGCCGGGATGCTGGCGGGTAATGCTCAAAACCCGCGGGCGTGTCGCCCCGGGAATGGCGCTGCCGGTCGTTGATTCGCATGACCAACCCAGCGGTGTGGAACTGATCTTGTGCCGGCGGCTGGAGGAAAAAGGCCAGTGGATCGCCGATCTGAACACCGCGCAAGCGGCGCTTACTATTCTGGAGAAAGTCGGCGGCGTTCCCCTGCCGCCGTACATCGAAAAGGCCCGCTCGGTTGATCGCGCCGCCCCGTTCCAGGAGAAAGATGCGGTGGATTATCAAACGGTGTACGCCCGTTCCACCGGATCCCTGGCCTGCCCGACCGCCGGTCTGCATTTCACCCCGGGACTTCTGGCGGAACTGGCGCGGCACGGTGTGAAACAGGCGTTTGTGACGCTGCACGTGGGACTGGGAACATTTCTGCCGGTACGGACGCCGCGGTTGGAGAATCACACTGTTTCGCGGGAGTTTTTCAGCATCGGCCGGTCAACCGTGGAGAGTATCCGCCGGCAGCGGGCGGCGGGACGCCGCATGGTAGTAGTCGGAACCACCACCGTTCGCACCCTGGAAACCGCTGCGGGTGAAATTCTGGACGTATCCGCTCCGCCACACGACCTGGCCGCCTGGACCGATCTGCTGATTCAGCCCGGATTCACATTTCGGCTTTGTGATGCCCTGATTACCAACTTTCATCTGCCGCGCAGCACTCTGCTGGCGCTGGTCGCGGCGCTGGTCGGCTTGGAACGCCTGAAAGACTTGTACCGCCAGGCGATACGCCTGAACTATCGCTTTTACAGTTATGGCGACGCGATGTTGATATTGCCGTGAGAGGCAGGGGCGTTTGACATGGAACCGGCGGATATGGGATACTGGACGGATAGATGAGGGGAGCCCCGAGACTTCGGGAGTAGCTCGTCGCAGGGCCGAGAATGGAATGAAGCCTGACGAGCCGACATAGTAAACGCGATATTGATCGCGGGGTAGAGCAGTCTGGTAGCTCGTCGGGCTCATAACCCGGAGGTCGCAGGTTCGAATCCTGCCCCCGCTAATAAAACAGGCCGGCCAGCTGGCCGGCCTGTTTTGTTTGCGATATCAAGCGTTGATCCGGCCTTCCCACGGACTGCTGGCCGTGGCGTAGAGTTTGCGCGGAATGCGACCGGCCGCGAACGCCAGACGGCCGGCTTCGGTCGCCAGGCCCATGGCGCGGGCCATTTTCAGAGGCGTCTTCGCCCCGGCGATGGCGGTGTTCAACAGTACACCATCGACGCCCAGTTCCATGGCGGCGGCTACATCGCTGGCGGCGCCAACGCCGGCATCCACGATGATGGGATAATCCGGATCATTTTCCTTAAGTTGTTCAAGAATGATGCGAATCGCATTGGGATTGAGCACGCCCTGCCCGGAACCGATGGGCGAACCGGCGGGCATGACCGCGGCGGCGCCGGCTTCCTTTATGCGCCGGCATAGCATGACATCATCGGAACAGTAAACCAGTACGTGGAAACCGTCGGCAACCAGAATTTTCAAGGCTGCGAGCGTGCCGACGGGTTCGGGCAGAAGCGTTTTGACATCGCCGAGGCACTCCAGCTTTACCCAGTCGGCCCCCTGGTATCCGGAATCGCGCAGCATTTCGCGTCCCAGGCGGGCGACGCGCACCGCATCGTCGGCGGTGAAACAACCGGCGGTATTGGGCAACAGGATGAATTTCTTCGGATCAATAAAGTCGAGAATATTGCGGCCCGAGTTTTTATCGATCAGCCGCTCCCGCCGCACGGCGACGGTAACGCAATGCGATCCGCTGGCCTTGTGACATTGCCGCATGAGTTCCAGCGAAGAGTATTTTCCCGTACCAACAATCAAGCGGGAAGGAAGCGTGTACGGTCCTATTTTCAGGGGATGTTCCGGCATGGCAATATCCTGTTCAGTTCCGGGAATTTCAACCACCGCCGACAAACGTGACAATTTCGACCCGATCGCCGGCGTGCAGCGTGGCGGCGGCAAAATCCTTCCGGGTAACGATGGCACGGTTCAACTCTACCGCAACGCGCACCGGCGGAAGCTTGAACCGCGCGAGCAACTGCATAACTGTCGTCCCCGCGGGCAGATCTACTTCTTCACCATTGACGGCGATTTTCATCGTCGTCTGATTTTATCATAAATCCAGTGTTCCGGCGTCCGGAATCGTCGCGCCGGGGTTTGACACCGCAAAGCAACCACCGCTACCATCCGGGCGGATAGTCCGCCCGGAGTCGCAAATCCGACCATGGCCGCAACAGGATGGATCGTCGGTGCTTTCATTATGAAGGATAGGCCGGCGCGGAAGAATAACCGGTTTCCGGCGGCTTATATTATAAACTATTTACATGATCGGATGAAACCACACATGCTTACCATCACCCTGCCGGACGGCGCAAAAAAACTTTTTGACGCCACTGTCGTCACCCCCCGGGAGGTGGCCGGGACGATCGGCCCCCGGCTGGCGCGCGACGCCATCGGCGCTTTGATTAACGGCCAATTGAGCGACCTGAACGCCCCGATTCGCAGCGATGCGGCGGTGGCCATTATCACCGCGACGGCCGGGGATTCCCACGCAACGTATCTGCTGCGCCACTCCTGTGCCCACGTGCTGGCCGAGGCCATAAGCACTCTTTTTCCCGCGGTCAAGCTGGCCTACGGCCCGCCGGTGGAGGAAGGTTTTTATTACGACATGGAACTCGCCGATCCGATCCGACAGGAAGATTTCGCCCGCATTGAGGCGGAAATGGCGCGAATTATCGCGGAGAACCGGCCGTTTACGCGCTATGAAATGCCGCCTGCCGAGGCGTTGAATAAACTGCAACGGGAAGGCAATCCCTACAAGGTGGATAATGCCCGGCGCGCGCTGGAACAGGACGCCAATACAACCATAAGTTTTTACGCCACCGGCGACCCGGGCAAAAACTGGGAAGATTTGTGCCGCGGGCCACACCTGCCGGCGACGGGTCGCATCGGAGCGTTCAAGGTTACCGGCGTGGCAGGCGCCTACTGGCACGGCGACGCCTCGCAGCAGCAGCTGCAGCGGGTATATGGAACGGCTTTTTTTTCCAAGGCCCAACTGGACGCCTGGCTGCTCCAACTGGAGGAGGCAAAAAAGCGGGACCACCGGGTGCTCGGAAAACAATTAGGACTTTTCACCATTTCTCCACTGGTCGGCGGTGGATTGATATTGTGGATGCCCAAGGGCGGTGTGGTGCGGCAGGAATTGGAAAACTTCATGCGGCAGGAACTTTCCCGCCGCGGTTACAGCGGGGTATACACGCCGCACATCGGCAATGTGAATCTCTACAAAACCAGCGGGCATTATCCTTATTACAAAGAATCGCAATTCCCGACCATAAAAATGAAGGAGCGTGACGACGGCGATACGAGCGAATACCTGCTCAAGCCGATGAATTGCCCGCATCACATTCAGATTTACGCCGCGGAACCACACAGTTATCGCGATCTGCCGATTCGCCTGGCCGAATTCGGAACCGTGTACCGCTTCGAACAATCGGGCGAGCTTTCGGGAATGACGCGCGTTCGGGGCTTTACCCAGGACGACGCACACCTGTTCTGCACGCCCGAACAGGTGGAAGCGGAGCTGCGCAGCACGGTGGAGATGGTGTTGCTGGTGTTCCGAACACTGGGGTTCAACGAGTACCGGTGCCGGGTGAGTTTACGCGCCGCGCACTCCGACAAATACGCCGGCGATCCCGCGTTATGGGATCAGGCGGAGGCGACGTTGCGAAAAGTTGTTCGCGAAGTGGGCGTACCGCACGAGGAGGCGATCGGCGAAGCCGCCTTTTACGGCCCGAAGCTGGATTTTCTGGTGAAAGACGTGATTGGCCGGCAATGGCAGCTCGGAACCGTGCAACTTGATTATGTGCTGCCGGAGCGATTCCAATTGGAATACATCGGCGCTGATAACGCCCCCCACCGGCCGGTGATGATTCACCGCGCGCCGTTCGGATCCATGGAGCGGTTCACGGGAATTCTGATTGAACATTTCGCCGGCGCTTTCCCGGCCTGGCTGGCGCCGGTGCAGGCGATCGCGCTTTCCATCAGCGAAAAATTCGTCGCCTATGGCCGGCAGGCAACGGAGAAAATTTCCGCGGCGGGTGTGCGCGTGGAGATGGATGCCGGCGACGAAAAGATCGGCGCAAAAATCCGCCGGGCGCGGGAGCGGAAGATTCCTTATTTACTCATTATCGGATCCCGGGAGCAGGAAACCGGCGCCGTGGCGGTGCGCACACGCCAGGATCAGGATCTGGGCGCCATGCCGCTGGAAGCCTTTATCGCCAGGTTATTGACGGAAATCAGCCAGCGGAAATATTAGGCATGGCTATTGTCGATTTTGCGGAGTTATAACGTGTGAAACGCCAGCTTTATTGATAATTATTGATTTATCGTGGAGTTTTACAATATCCTGGAATTGACTTGACACGCCCTGATTACCGCGCCTCGGTCTGATTTTCGAAATGCAGAACCTGGGCATAAATGAGCGGACTAACGCCCCCCAAATAGATGCTCTGGCGATGATATGCCACGAGATTCATAGCAACTTTTCGGGCCGCCAGTTGACGCTGAATATTTCCTGAAAAATGTTTCCTGGTCCGATGGGAGAAATCGATGACCCACAGGCTGGCTCCCGGCTCAGCAAGCGACCGTTTGGCGGCCGGTAATGCCGCCAGCCAGGAATGGCGCTGCCGCCGAAGGTACCATAATACATTAACCGGCATCGCCCCAGACTTGGCCATGAACACGATTTGCGTCTGCTGATCGGCGCCGGAAAAAACTTCCCGCACGATCTGCCGCGTCTGCTCCCATCCGCGGCTGATCCAGGGATGATAAACATTTATCATCGCGGCAATGATGGCGAAGATCGCCATAGCCGTACACGCACCCGCCACGGCGGTTTGTATCGCCCGGCGATGATTGGCCACGGCACGCAACAAATATACCACGCCGCTGAAAAGTCCCAGTGACGCCAAAAGCATGATCGCTGGAACCAGGTGCTGTTCCACCCGGGCGTCGCGCCCGTAGGGATAGGCGCGCAAGAATGACGCAGCCAGTGTGGCCAAGAATGGTGCAACAAGCAGGACCAGCTCCGCTCCGCGGCCACGACGCCAGAGCCGCCATGCTCCCAGCCAGCACAGCGGAGAAATCAGCAGTGAAACGCCCCATTCTCCACCCATCGGATAGCTCATCATGTTGCCAAATTGAGATCGGATCAGCCACCAGCCCAGCTGCCAATCCAAGGGCGGAAAGGCGGTACCCCAGGCACGCACGATACCCTGTTGACGGGTCGCATGCAGTTGCCCGCCGGCGACCTTAAAAAATAGCACACCAAAACATCCCAGCAGAATTACGTTATACAACACCCACAATGTTGTGCGTGCGGTGGAGCGAATTTTCCACCAGCGCGCCGCCAGAGCCAGGCTCACCGCTCCGGCGACAAACACCGCTGGATAGGAGAAAACCAGGGCCAGCGGTGTGAATAGAATCAGCAGCAACGGCGGAATCCAGTCGCGCGGCCGCCGCAGCGCCCGGAGTCCCAGGCCCGTGTAACCAAGGGCAACCAGGAGATCGATGGAGTACGGCTTAAAGTCATTGCTGAAGCGGGCCGGCGAAAGCGAACATGCCAGCAAACCCGTCGCGAGCAGCGCGACCCAAGGCCCGGCAAACTTGCGGGCGATCGGATACATGAGCAGTATGCTGGCCAAAGCGGCCACGAGAGGCACAAATCGCACCACGAAGGAGGATGTACCAAAATGAACTATCATCCATTTACTCAGCCAGAGAAAACCGACCGGGCAGGCCTGGTCGTAGCTCAGCGGTCGCAGCAGGCCCACATACGAACGGTCCAGGATGTTCAGCCCCACCGCCGCCTCGTCGCCCCAGATCGGAAAATTGAGAAAATAACGCCCCAATCGCCAGGCCAGGCCAATGGACACAAGCAGAATCAGCCAGAATCTTCGCGATCGCAGCAATCTTGTAAAAAATCGCCCCGCGTAATTCACGGTGAAAATCCGCCGCGGTCTCTTCACCGTGGCTGCCTGTGATTTGGTCAAGGCTGGTATCCCCGCAGTCAATATTTCAAGAGCGTTTCCACAACCGGTTGTCTGAGGGTGTGGGCTAGCTGGCTGAATTCCGTTTTTATTTTTCGCATTTTATCCCTTGGCATTGATTCTTTAATCAAGGGACATTTTTGGTTTGAAACGGCTTTCATCAACCCACAATGGATTTCAAGCTGGAGTATACCAGATGTCTTCCTGGCCTGACGTCGAACCAGGGATTCTCCAGCATGACACCCGCCGTGCGGAGGTTCTCTTGAAAACGAACTAAATTGTATGGTGGATGAAGTTCCACTACAATATAAACGATATGATGAATCCAATTCCGGCAGTGGGAGAATAGTTGTGTCTCGGCCCCCTCAATGTCGCATTTGAACAAATCCACTCGCTGGGCTGGTTTGAAATCTAAATTCAACAAATCGGATATTGTTGTCCTGGTAACGCGGAGTGAGCCTGGTAGTTCCACCTCACTCATTCGAAACATGCATGACTCCGTCGATCGATCCAGAAATGCTTCGCCGGCCCGATCTCCAGCAAAAGACTGAATGGAAGTTACCCTATGAGCATAGCCGCCGGCATCAATATTCTTCTGGAGTTGTCTATAATTATTTGGATCCGGTTCAAGAACAATAATTAGGGATTCCGGAAGATATTTCTGCCAGTACCGAACTGAATAGCCGACGTTCCCGCCAAGAGCCACAATCGTTTTGACGGGTTTTGGGCACCTTTCGACGGCGGGGAGGTATTCTTGCGACCAGAATAACTCTCGCAAGACGGCGATATCTGATGTATAAGGCCGGACAAAAAGCGGTTTATCCCAACCGCGGAGTTGGAACTGAAAATCCGAACGTCGTCCTGGGAACGGCAGCTTGCGATAACGCTGGAGAATTCGAAGGTATTCGAATTTAAGCCAGGACATGAAATCCTGGAAATGCCGGCGATTTCGCTATTTCCGTGAAAAAGTGCCGTACCATGAGTCAGCCATAACAATTTTGCCTTGTTAGATGGGCGTATGAATCGTGATCGGCCGGCGCCGGCTCAGCAGATCCGGTTTTTCCGCGATGGCCGTGAAGTAGCGGAAAATATTCAAACGTTTCCGGAGAATTTCGCGCTGCGCCAGCACCGCCGGCCGGCGCCGGGCATATTCCTTTGGCCAGTGGTTCCAATCGATTTTGTCGGCATCGGCCAGCGGCACGAAACATTCCGGCAGAAAATAGTCCCGCCAGTTGAGCACACCCTGGTAAACGGGTACGGCTTCATTCAAGATCACATCGGCGAATTTTTCGGTGAAATAATCGAGAATCTGATTATTCTCAATGCCGATGCTGAACGCATAGTCGCGAAGACCCAGGTATTTCTGATTATCGGTGTCGTCGCGGCCGTGGGCGCCGAAAAGTTTGCGACGAAAGAATTTTCCGTAACCGTCCAGCCCCCCCACCATTTTGTTCATTCGTTTCAGGAGTTGGTTGCGCCAGGAGTATTTTCCACTTTCGATGGCGGAACATTTGCGGCTTTTGGGGTTGCTGGTCGGCGGCGACCAGAATAGCAGCGGCGGCGCCCACCAGGTATTCGGCAATTCGGGCGCGTTGTTAGTAAAGCGCGCGACCGACGGAGATTCGCGGCACAATTCGGCCGGTTCCGTGTGCAGACAAAATTTTACTCCCCCCAGATTTTCCAGATAGTCGATATCCCCTGGCGACGCGCCACCCACGCAAATGGTGTAATCGGCCGCAAGGCTCACCTGTTGCGTATACGGCTTGTCGGCCATGGCCCAGGGCAGTATCCACGTGGTTTGCATTTCCCGGTCGTGGGCATACGGGAAAAGGTAGCGAATTCGCGCCGATCCTACGCACAGAACTAGATTATGTTCCGGCTTTTCCCAGTAATCCATGTGAATCGATATTCCTCTTGCGGGTGCTGAGAAGCGCCGGCGCCGGCTTTCCGCGCGAATCTAATCACGCCGTGGCGGTGCGTCAACAGGCATCCGGCGCTTCGCCGTCCGGTGCGTACGCAGAGCTTCCAGAGTACCGTGGCAGGTCATTCGCCGGATATGCTGGTTAATTTGCCCCTTCTGATAGCCGGCAACCACCGATAGTTTTTCCATCGCGGCATAAAAACCGATTTTTACTCCGTTTTCTATCAAGATTTTTCCATAATGATACGGGGATAGATCGTGCATTGTGAGAACTTTTCCCAAACCAAGACCGCGGGCCGCTCGGCCGAGATAATCCATGGTAATGCGTTCCGGGGCCACCCAATGGCGAATGGAAGCGCGCGGCGCGTAGAACATCCGGTGGCCCGCGGCCAAGGCACGGGCGATAAAATCGGTATCTCCGCCGCCCACCACCTGCCGGCCAACCCGATCCACATCGGTGCGGAATTGTGACACATCCTTCAGCACACACCGGCGGATCGCCAGATTGGCGGAGATAGCTTCGCCGGCGGTAAGCAGCTCGCGAACCCGTGAACCGTAATCCACACAGCTTAATAAATGTGCGGAACGATGCGTCAGCCATCGCGGCCTGGCCACCGCGTCCCACCAGAGTTCCACACGACCGGCAACAAGACCGGCGGGGTACTGTGCGAACACCTCCAGAAGCCCTTCCAGCCAGCGGTGTTCCACGAATACGTCATCATCCAGGAAAGCCAGAATATCGCCGCGGGCCTCGGCCAGGAGACGATTGCGGGCATGGGAGGCGCCGACGTTTGATTCCACGACCCAGCGCAGCGGCAAAGGAAACGATGCCGCCAGCGCGGCGCATACGTCGGTGGTGGCATCGGTGCAGGCGTTGGCGACAACCACAATTTCCGCCATGATCCCGTGCGGCGCCTTCACCTCTCGCAGACTCTCCAGCGTGCGGCGCAGCAGCTGGGCACGGTTATGGGTGGGAATGAGAACGGAGATGGCGAGAGTATCCGAAGCCATAATGACCTTTGCATAATACCCGGGAGGCGTTCGTCTTACTTGGCGAGCCGCGATACCACTTGCCTACGGGTTCGCCACCCACCGTCGGTGTCTTAGCGGCCTGCAACCTCCCCATTGTCGAACCAGACGGTATAATTCGCAATCGCCGCGGCTTACCCGGCGGCGGCATCCATAGTATCCGCCGCGAATACGGGGCGATGGTGCGAACAACGGGTCCATTTTGGCGGGCGTGAAATGATCCATCTGCGCAAACCCATTACGTGGCGGCGATTGAAAAAGAACCTGTATCGCCCCTGGGGAAAATATGCCGGGAAAGTCGATCTTTTCATTGCTTACCGGCGCTTTCGCCGGTTGGCCGCGGCGGATCATCGGTTTGAGATTCGCTGGCGGGATCGCGATCCCGGGGGAGAAAACAATGTCCAAGGAGCCGGCGGGGGAACAGATTATGCGCGCCACGCCGCCTGGGCGGCGCGCCAGCTGGAAAGAATAAATCCAACTTATCATATAGACATTACAAACGATATGTTTCTTTATGATTTGGCCCTGTCCGCGGCGCCGCCCTCCGGAAATGGCTATCGCCCGGCCCGGCTGCGCCTGGGCGCGGGGGCCTGCGGCCGCGGCGATCTGTGGCGACTGCCTTTTCCCGACAAGAGCGTGGAATCCATTGCCTGCCTGCACGTGGTGGAGCACGCGGGGCTGGGCCGCTACGGCGATCCCTTGAATCCGCAGGGAGATCTCCAGGCGATCCGCGAGTTGCGGCGCGTGGTTCGCCAAGGCGGACATTTACTGCTGATCGTGCCGGTAGGCCGGGCGCGCATCCGCTTTAACGCCAACCGGGTTTATTCTCCCGCCCAGATACTTTCCTACTTTCATGACATGACGCTTCTTGAATCCGCCCTGCTCGCCGCTGACGATCAGCGCCCGGAAGATCTGATTTTTGGCACGCCAGAAGAAATATTTCATCAGCAATTGGAAGGCACGGGGTGTTTCCTGTTTCAACGTCCGCGACAGGCGCCATCTCCCTGAATTCCTCTCCCGCCCCATCCCACCTGTTCCCCTGGCGCCAGCGAGCCTCTTACCGGCCGGCAGCTTTTAAGCAGAGCCAACCGCCCCGCTCGCCGGCCCGTGGACAACCGGCTACTTGTTCCCGGCGATTGCAGATAAAATGGATTAATGTTACATGACGCACGCCCAAGGCGGGCGGTTAGGAAGGATGCCTTTAGTTGAACCGCGCCGACGGATGAATATCCGCCGACGGCCGGAAAGGAGCGCCAATTGTCTCGTCGTCCATTTAGATTCCTGCGCCGGTTGACCCGCAATGAGATGGACGCGAATGAATTTCTCGCCTGCCCGCCCCCGATGATTCCCCGGATGGACATGCGGGACGTTGAACATATTGTTTTTTATAATCATTTTCATAATGGCGATGTTTACCTGGCGCGGGGGATTGTGGCGGGGTTGATGCGCGCCTATCCAAATAAACGGTACACTTACACGCATGGTTGTCCTGGCGATCTCCTGCGGGATATTGATGCGATCCGGCATGAGGGCGAGCTGTGGCGCCGTCTGCCGAAGGACCGTCCCTACCTGATCCACAAGCCGGCGGGAACGGTATTTATCAATACCTGGATAGGGTGTCTGGGACCATCCATTGTGCGGGAGCGCGGCGGCGTTAACATTGTTCTGCTGCATCAGATTCTCGCGGCCACGGTGAAAAGAACGCTCGGCGCGGACATTTTGCCGCTGGCCCAATGCGTACCCGATCCGGACTATTCAAAATTTCACATCCAGGCGATCCGTGGATTTGTCGAGAGCGACACCCGGCGGAAAATTCTTATTTCCAACGGCAATCCTCTCTCCGGCCAAAGCGCCCCATTTGATTTCACGCCTTTTATCACAAGCCTGGCCCGCCATTTTCCGGACGTTCTGTTTATTCGGACCAATCCCGGCACGCCGGGACCGCGTCTTTCCAACGTGATTCATTCCGCGGACATTATTCAAAAAAAAGGCCCGGATTTAAACGAAAATGGCTATCTGAGCACCTTCTGCGACGCCATCATAGGCCGCAGTTCGGGGGCGTATACTTATTCCATCAATCAGGCCAATCTGCGGACGCGTAAGATTTTTCTGAGCTTCGTCAACTTTCCGATCGAAGCAAGTCTGGGGTTCGACGAACCGGTATTTTCCGGCCGCTGTTTGTTCATCGCCTCGAACGATTATCGCGAACACTTCATGCTTCGACGCATGATTCAGGGGGTGCAAGCCGCGGTTGCGACCGGCCCGTTTCCAAGCGGCCCGCCGGGCGTCCGAGACGAGACGGCGCTCGAGTATCGATAGCCAAAGGTAAGCAGAGACATACATCGTTTTGCGACGGCTGGCGAACCTGTTACCATAATTTAGCATAACCCGGCGAAAGCGGGGACGTAGCTCAATTGGGAGAGCACTGCCTTTGCAAGGCAGGGGTTGCCGGTTCGAGCCCGGTCGTCTCCAATACTCCTGAAACCGAGCCGCCCTCGGGAGCAGGGCACAACCCAACAATGCGGGGCAAGGCGGGAGAATGATGTTCGGACGGCAAAGAGTTAGAGCCTGTCTCAATAGAGATAGACTCTTTATTCCGGGTTTTCACCGCCGATTTCCTCAAGAACGTGCTCGGCGACATAAACAGGCACATTGCCGGCCACGCCCAGGGCGATCGCATCGCTTGGGCGGCTGTCCACTTCAATGCAATGGCCGTTGTGACGGATGACCAGGCGGGCGAAAAACGTGTGTTTTTGTAAATCGTTGATCACAATGCGCTCCAGTTTTCCGCCAAGCTGCTCAATTACATTGGCCAGTAGTTGGTGGGTCATGGGGCGGGGAAACGGCGTTCCCTTGAGGCGGTGGTCAATCGCCAGAGCCTCCGCCGAGCCGATTACGATAGGTACCACGCGTTCGCCATCAACTTCCTGAAGGAAGATGAATTGCTGGTCAGACGTTTCCGTGATGATGATACGTTTGAGTTTAACCTGCACAGCCATCAGACGAACTCCCGAACTTGAAATAACCGGATGGGTCGCCGGCCATCCGAACGGATTGTTCACCGGTATAGTATACGCGACGGTACGGCCGGAGGATATTTTCTGGGGAAAGTCAAAGTGAAGAGGGTGTGGCCGTTTTTTTGGCAACAGGACAATAACTGGCTTAACACGGTGTTCACCTCTATGAAGAAAATTCCTTTTTTCGGCTAACGTGGCGGCTGGGACCAGCTTTGCCAAAAAATATGGCCACACCCAGGGAAGAAGCGCGCCTTATTTTCTGAAAGGACTCGCTATAGGGTGGAGGTACGGTCTGAGAGCCTGTGTGAAAAGTCTTTAAAAGCTGATATTCTATAGGACATGACACGGACGTCTTATCCAACGGACCTCACGGATGAACAATGAGGGCTGATTCAGCCCCTGATACCACCGGCCTTGCCGGG
>JAJYDU010000127.1 GCA_021790475.1 Planctomycetota bacterium
AGCGGCGGGCCCTGTCCCGCGTGTTTGGAACCCCCAATACGCGGGTTAGCCGCGGGACCTGTCCCGCGTGTTTGGAACCGCAAAAACACGGTTTAGCGGCGGGCCCTGTCCCGCGCGTTTGGAACTGCCAAGACGCGGGTTAGCCGCGGGACCTGTCCCGCGCGTGGCCGGAAAGTTCACGATAACCGCGGATGGATAATGATCAGTCCCGGCAGGTGCGGGTCATGGACTTGAGTCCGTACCGGCGAACCAGGCGGTAAAGTCGGCGTCGTTCGATTTGCAGAAGTTGGGCGGCCCGGCCTTCGTGGCCGTCGGTTTCGTTCAGCGCCAGGACAATCAGTTGGCGCTGGGCATGATCCAGCGGCACAATGGTCGTCGGAAGGGGGGGCGGCGCGGCGGCGCGGGAAACGCCGGCGGCGTCGCGAATGCGCGGGGGAAGGTGCTGTGCGTCCGCCCGGCCATCGGCCGCGACAATCAGCGCATGCTCGACGGCGTTGGCCAGCTCGCGGACATTGCCGGGCCAGTGGTAGGAGGCGAGCATGGCCAGGGCATCATCGGCGAATTGGCCGATCGGTTCGTGGTATAGATCGGCGAAGCGCCGCAAAAAGTGATCGACCAGGACGGGAATGTCGTCGCTGCGTTCACGCAGGGGCGTGGTGTGGATGACCATTACGTTTAAGCGGAAAAACAAGTCCTCGCGGAACCGCTGCTGGCGCACGAGTTGTTCCAGATTGTAGTGCGTGGCGGCCAGCACGCGCACGTCCACAAAAACCGGCGTGACCGCGCCGACCGGAGTGACCGTTTTTTCCTGCAGGAAACGCAGCAGTTTGGCCTGCACCGCGGCATCCAGCTCGCCGATTTCATCCAGAAAAAGCGTGCCGCCGTCGGCGGCGCGTATGAATCCCGTCGTTTCTCCGACAGCGCCGGTGAACGCTCCGCGCGCGTGGCCGAAGAGCTGCGATTCCAGCAGAGTATCATGGAGTGTGGCGCAATCGACAATTACACAGGGGCCGGCGGCGCGGGAACTGGTTTCATGGAGGCTTTGCGCCACCAA
The DNA here is from genome assembly GCA_021790475.1 of Planctomycetota bacterium. Classification (GTDB taxonomy): domain Bacteria; phylum Planctomycetota; class Phycisphaerae; order WQYP01; family WQYP01; genus JAKBMM01. The sequence continues at coordinate 1,055 of JAJYDU010000127.1, forward strand.
TTCCTTGCCGGTTCCCGATTCGCCCTGAATAAGAACCGTGCATTCGCGGGCGCCGATTCGAACGATCATCGACCGCAAATTTCGGATGGCCTGGGAAACGCCAACGATATTCCCACAGCCTGCTTCCTCGGTACACTCTCCAGCCGGCATGGCTCACTCCGTGGGCCTGCGTCTTTTGCCCAAGGGGCTCCCTCCCACTGGTGCAAAAAGCGGACACCATGTTGAGAAACTATCTTCGCGACCCTCTCTTCACTCCCGGCGGCGGCCGACTCCAACAGCCGCGATACTTCGGCGCACAACGCGCGCCCCCTCCGAGAAAAAATGGCACAGTCACTGACACAGGAAAAGAGCCGCGAAACAGACTCCTTTTCGACCTATAAAGAGTATAATGCGTAAATGGAAATTGTCAAGAATTATTTTTCACTTTTAGTGAACGTGAGTCCGGGATAAGAAATCTCGGTTTAGGACGATATTCGAGACTTCCTGCTCCAGTTGGCACTTAGATTGCCGCGATATTCCGCGGTTTGCTGTTCTATTTTCCGAATTTATACTCACAACAATTGTAACATGCGGTAAAGCGTTGACTTACAGCATTTCGCGCCCCGAACTCAAGTTGTATAAATACCCACCGGTTTAGAACCTGTACCGGATAGGCTCTTGTACAAAATGATGTCGCGGGCATTCAGGCGGTCTACCCAGAAGCGGGATCGGCAAGGCAGCAGCAGTAACCGACGATCGTCAATATTATAGGAACTTAGTATGACCGCCGAGTATAAACAAGCTTAAGGTCTCATGGTGTGGCCGTTTTTTTGGCAACAAGGCAAAAACCGGCTTAACACGGTGTTCACCTCTATGAAGAGAATTCCTTTTTTGGCTAACGAGGCGGCTGGGACCAGCTTTGCCAAAAAAACGGCCACACCCAGGTCTCATGCCCTCTGATTATTCCGCCCACAACTGTCCACACGGCCGGGAATCGTTCCTTGGTTCAAAGCCGGTTACAATTAACGTCATGGATGAATTCCCCGGAAAGTCCGGTTCCAAAAAAACTTGCGATCCTGAACACGATGCCGGCCGGCGCGGTTTCTTCGCCCAGTGTTTTCGCGATGTGCTCTCCCCCGTCGCCCGGATGATCGAACAGCGCATCCAGCCCGTTACCGATGCGCTGCAGGGGGGTATTACCGGCGGCGCCCCGGAGGACGAACCGCCGGATATGCCGGATATGGCGCAAATATATGCCGATCCGCTCCGCCGGCCGGCGGAGGTAATTTTGCGGCCGCCCGGGGCCGGACCCGCGGAAGAATTTGAAACGCTCTGTTCGCGCTGCGGCGGGTGCGTGGAGGTCTGTCCGGTAAAATGTATACAAATAGACACATCAGCGCAAACCGGCGGCGGTTTTCCGTACATTGTTCCCGTCGTCGCGCCCTGCGTGGTCTGCGCCGAGCTGGCGTGCATGAAGGCCTGTCCCACCGGCGCCCTTGCGCTGGTGGAGAAATTCCAGATTCGCATGGGTTTGGCGCGGGTTGATCACCGTACCTGCCTGCGCCGCAACGGCGAAGATTGCCGGCTGTGCCTGGAGGCCTGCCCCATCGGCGCCGACGCCATTCTCGTGAGTCCCACGACCGGCCGCGTGCTGGTCAAATCCAACGGTTGCGTCGGTTGCGGCATGTGCGAACAGACTTGCCCCGTCCAGCCCGCCGCCATCTCGGTTCATCCGCCGCGGCGCGCGCCGGAACCCGTGGAAGATTAAGGAGCATGGGGGCTGATCGCGATGTGATCAAACCCCAGCAGAGTTCCCTTGTAACGCTCCAGCGCGACTATTTCCCGATTGTATCGAATCGTGGTGCGCACTTCGGTCTGCCGCGCCGCCGCCAGGTTCTGCTGCGCGTCGAGTTCCAGCTGTAAAAACGTCGGCGTAAGCGCCTGGCCGGCGCGCGCTTCCACCCGCAGGCCCCGCCGCACTCCGCTTGCGGCCCGCCGCTGCCGGCGCGCCATCCGAATCTGCTGGTACGCGACCTGAAGATCGCGCAATGACGTTTCTACCTGCAGAATCACCTGTTGGGCGTCCAGCAGCATCTGCGTAAGCAGTTGCCGGCGCTGGAGTTCCCGTTCGCGCAGCCTGGCCCGCGCCAGGCGGTTGCCGATGGGCACTTCCAGCGTCAGGCCGGCCGCGTAGCCGAAATGCGGATCGCTCATGCTCCGGTTAAACGCGCCGGGTAAACTGCCGTTGTCGGCCAGGCCGGTGGTATCGGTCGAGGCGATCAGATTCAACTTTGGCAAGAGCTTATTGCGGGCCACATTCAGGCGAATGCCCGCCTTTTCCATTTCGAGGCGGTCCTTGCGAATGATGGCCCGTTGCCGCAGCGCCAGGGAAATGTCATGGCCCAGGTCGAACGCGATCGGAACCGCGCTGGGATGATCGGTGGGAATAATCCGCACGGCGTGGCGCAAGCTTACGGCGGGATCGTTGAGCTGGGCCTCCAGCGCCGCGGAAGTGTCCCGTTGGCGCTGCCGGGCGGTGAACAGGTCATAAGCGGCGCGGGCGATAACTACCCGGGCCTGGTCGATCTGCACCGCGTTGACGTCCATTTTATTTCGCTCTTCCAGGCGGCGCAGGGTGCGGCGGGTGGCGGTCAGAAGCCGGCGCTGGATGCGCACATCGCTGTGCGCCTGGACCAGTTGCAGATAAGTCTGTTCCACGGCGGCCACGTGCGCAATCACCTTGCCGCGGAATTGGGCCAGGGCAATGCTCTGATTCCGCTGAGCAATATAGATATCGGCACGATTTACGTCCGCGCCGAAACCCCGCAGCAGCGGCTGCGAGAGTTTGAGTCCGAAGATGGCGGTATGCGCGGAATTGATGTCGGGCGGCAGGGATGTGCTGCTGTGGATGTCCTGGTAGTTGTCGGCCCCGTTGAATTCCACCGTGCCGCCGGTGGAAAGCAATTTGCGAACGCCCAGTTCATTGTTGAACAGCGCTTCGTTGTTGACGCCTATCAAAGACGGCGGTCCGCCCAGGGTGGGTGGATAAGGCTGCGGAGAGTTCAGCTTCTGAAACTGGCTCTGGCCGAAAAACAGCGGATCAAAGACCGCCTGGGCCCGCACAACCTGCGCTTGCGTGATCGCGGGATTATACGCCTGGACCTTGATCGCCAGGCTGTGCGCCAGCGCATCTTCAATGGCCTGCTCCAGCGACATGTATACGACGTGCCCGCCCGCGGCCGTTGTGGTTGCGGGCGGCGATTCCCGTGCGGCGGACTTTGTCGAAGCCTTCGTCGTTGACCCGTTGCCATCGCCTGGGATGGATCGGTCGCCGGAGGCGCTTGGCATCTCCTGGACGCCCTCATCCACCGGCGCCCGGATCATGGCGCCGCCGGAGAGGCCGTCGCCGGCCAGCGAGTGAGCCAGAAGCGAACTGTCATAAAGACTCCAGCCGTGATTCGCATTCTCGTGAAACGGGGAACGGCAACCGACCAGTTGAATGGCCAACGCCGCCCCCAGTGAAACCGCCAGGACATTCCGGAATAACTTTGCCTTGGCTTTCATCATGAGTTTCCTTTCCTGAAGCGTCGGGATAAGTCCATAGGCTATAAGCCGGCCCGCCCGCGGGCCGCTGGCGGAATCCCGCAACTCTCGGCACTGCATCGGCCTGGCGAGGTTGGCCTACGTCCGCCGTATCATCACTTCCATCATGTTTGATCGCAGAATATTTTCAGCCCGGTCTCCCCATAACCGCCGACTTAAACATTCCAAATCCTTAAATGGTTGCTGGAATTCAACTATCCGATCCCTGATCTGATCCCCGCTCTTACCCGCCTGGCGCGCCGGCAAACGTCCGAAACATTTCTCCGCATTTTTCAATATGAACCCGGCGGGGTGTACCGCCGCCGCCGCCATTGCCCATTCACAGCTTTCCCGCGTTTTCCCCTCGGTCCGGCATAATCGGCTTGATTCGTAATAGATCGGGCCGAGACCGCGGGCATCCGGCATCTCAACGGTCAAACCATAGATTGCCTTGTTGAAATACCACTTGGCCTGGCGAGCGTCTCCCCGGCAGGCGTAACAGCAACCTTTCGCCCGCTCATAATACGCCCGCGCCAACAGGGAGGATTGAAAGTGGCTGAAATGCTCATAAGCGGCCTTTGCCAACAATTCGCAGGGCGACAAACTGCCCGGCAGAATGCCTTGCCACCTCCTGCGGACCTCCGGAGTAAACTCCTTGTCTACCGGCAAGCAGGCCTTTTCCAGCGCGCCGTATATATTGTTGAGATCATAATCCGCCCGCATTCCACCGGGGTCTGAGTCCGCCTGCCAGTGCGACAAAAGCCGCGCCAGCCAGAAAAGATTATGCCCGGCAAGGTCGGCCGCGCCCAGGTCCACCGATAGCGTGTAGGACTCAATAAGAGCCGCGCCGGCGTCAAGGTAACACCGGCTATGGTAGCGCGGTATCGGCTCTTCAAATTCGTAAGCGTACATGGCGAATTCGGCCAGCGCTTTGGCCCTGATATGAACCGCCAGGCCGATTACTTCCCGCGCCGTGGGAATCGCGCCATCCCCAGGCGTGGCCACGCCTCCGGAGGTTGAAAATATCGAAGGCCAGGGGCGATTTCCACCGGCGTAGTTTAGCGGGACCGCCTGCGGCCCGCGTCCGCCACGGCGGAAATAAGTGCATACATGCCGAGGTCCTGTGGGCTTCGTGAGAGTGCATTTTCGGAGCGGACCGGCCATGACATTGTTGCATTCCCTTATGGCCTGTCCATGCCGGCCCTCTTCGTAACTGAGCCAACCCCGGTAACACTCCGATGCCGCGGCCAGCAATTTCCATTGGTCATCGCCATTTTCCTGCTCGCCGGCGAGTTTACACGCGGCAAGAAAATCGTCACGCGCTCCGGGCGTGGAACTGGCCAGCTTCGTCCTGCCGCTATGCAAATAACCTCTGGCCCGGGCATAAAGATCGCCATCCTCGCCGGCCTTGTTTATCAGGTGTTCGCACCAGCGAATGGCAATTGGATATTGATTGGCCAGTTGCATGGCTCGAATGTCGCGTTCAATGGCTTGCCGGCCGTAGTATCCGCATAGCCGGCCGATTTTATCCACTTCGTCGGAGGCGCGATGATGGGCAAGCAGGCCGCAAATCACGGCGGGGATTTTCAGCAGTTCCACCGAGTCGCCGGCAAACAAGGCGGATAATTCCCCGGCTGATCTTTCGTCGGCCAGAAGCGACTGAAAAAGCTTTTGGCGGACGGCGGCACTAAGGGAACGCGCCGCGCCCAGCGCCTCGCGGATGGTTCCGCGATGAACTCCCGCCGCGCAGGATAATCCACAGATTGATACATTCTTATCTTTCATCAACAAGGCCAGCGCGTCGGCCAGAAGCGTCCGGGGATATTGGCGCTTGTAGTAATGTCTTTCCATCTTCCGCCCGGTATTTCACACTTATGTGCGCATGAAAATAATTTTTCGCTTTCTCCGTTCCGCTGGATATTGTCCCTGGAGTGCGGCGCGGCGCATCAGCCGGCATCATAATCCGGCCCATCGGATTATTTCAACCGCTCCACGTCGGCCAGATCCTTGGCGCGACCGGCGGATAACTTATTGATTAACAAATCCTCCCGGCTGATCACATTCACCCGGATTCCGTCAATGATGGGTTGTGCGCGACGGTCAAAACAACTCTCGAAGTTTACACCGGCGATCCCTGTCAGAATCTCGATCCGAAACGGCGGAACGCCCATGCGCACCACGCAATCGGGTCTTAAAAATAATTCCGTGGATGCGTTGGAGCCTCCGAAGCCGAAGCGGCGCAGCGCGTTCATGATGCGTTCGGCGTTTTCCGGTCCAACCCGCACCCATATATCAATGTCCGCGGTGGTTCGCGGATACCCGTGCCAGGCGACGGCATAGCCGCCCACGAGCAAGTACTTAACTTCCGAGAGGTTCAGGACCTGTAAGAATTCTTTGAAGTCGGGCGGTAGCGGGATCATAGCTGTAAACCACCTGCCGCATGAGTTCGAGAGCTTCCAGCCGTTCCAGGGGAGACCGGGAACGCCAGTAGGCGCGGTCTTCCGAATCGCTCCGCTGGAGCGTTGTAACCGTCAGCACGGATCGATCCAGGCGTGGAAGCTTATCATCCATGGCGTTATTTTAACGCCTTGATCAATAATGTACAATCCACAGGCTGGGGCGGTCTTGACGGGTGTGGTAATTTTCTAAGGGGATCTGCCCGCGCCGTGCGTAGCCGGGGGCCGCCGCGCCGGCCCGCGTCGTGCCGACTCTACGCGCGAACTGGTCAAACCCGCGCGGGCCCTGGCCCGCGCGTTTGAAACCTGAATCGCCGCAATAATCGCCACGAACCACGGATTTCACGGATAACACGGATAGGAACTTCGGTTTATTTCGAGTAATCCGT
>JAJYDU010000128.1 GCA_021790475.1 Planctomycetota bacterium
GGCCGATCCCGCCGCCATCCCCCTGGCCCGCTACCGGAACACGCAAGAGGTTTCCATCGCGCTTAAACGATTCCAGGGTTATCAGTCGCTGTTTATTGGCGATCCAAGACCTTCCGCCGCCTTCTGGCGCGCCCTGTTCCCGCATTTGGGCGTGCCGGTATATCTTGATACCAATGACGCCTTCCAGACCGACGGCTGGCTGATGATGATCAGCAGCGACGGCGCAGCGGGTCCGCGGCTGCTTACCCTGCCGCGGCGCAGCGCCATTTACGATATTCTGAATGGGAAAAAACTGGCCGCCAACGTCCGCCATTACCGGCTGCGTCTTCGCCGGTATCAGACCAGACTCTTGCGCATTGTTCCCGCCGGAAGAAGATAATCGGTCAGGCCGATGAATACATCGAGACGACAATAATGCTTCTGGACAACAAAGCCAACGGCAAAGTCGGCTGATCGCTGCTCGCCTTCCCGTGTGCCCGGTTCAGCGGTCAATATCGGCTTGGAGCCTCCGGCTCCGATTAGCGAATCCGCCGCGAACGGCTGGCGGATTGGGAGCGGATCGAGCAGAATATTTCAGAGTTACGCCGTGGTTTGAAGGCCAAGACGCAATCCAATCGGCAGGTGGAGTTGAATATGCGGATCAAGGGGATGGAGAAGGAGTTGGCACGGAAAGGTGCGGGACTATGACAGCGGACGGACAGGGAGCGTGGCAGGAAGGAGCATCACCTGAAATGGCCCTAACAGTTGACCATTTGCGCAGCAGGCGGCTCCGGCCCGAAGAGCGGACGGTCCTGTTCCAGGCAGAGCTGTAGGATTGCGGGAGTAAATTACCGCCGATGGGTGCAGGTGTGGCGATTGCCGGGTGGCCACTGTCGGGGCAACCCCAAGTTACTTTTGTTGATTTTTATTGTCGCGCATACTTAAAATTCGTAACGAAAGTTTGCCGACGGTTTTAGCAGGAGCTGCCGATGCCGAAATTAACTGTGGAAGGCTTTGGAACTTTTGAGGTTCCCGCCGGAAAACGCCTTGTTCTGGCCTTGGAGGATCAGGCCGGGGTGGATCAGCTTCACGCCTGCGGCGGATTTGCCAGGTGCACCACCTGCCGCGTGGAATTCATTGCCGGCGAACCGGCGGCGATGACCGAAGCGGAAAAAAAAGTTCTCCAGGAAAAAGGCCTCTCCGGCCGACCGGGACTGCGCTTGAGTTGCCAGATTCTCTGCGACCGCGACGTGAGCGTTCGCGCCATCAGCCGGCAGTCCGGAACCGCGCGGAAAGATTGCGGCCCGCGTCCCGCCGATGCCATAGAGCCGCCGCCGGTCTGGACGGGCGCGTGACCTTGGAGCTTATCCACGCAGGTCCTGTTTTGCCGGGCACGCCTGATTTCGCCGCGGAGGAATCCGATAACCGCGGCAGGCTGGATGGAAGTTGTTCGCTACGGATGCAGGCGCCGGACATGTGAGGTAATAATTGCGGATGACGAACCACGGCTTTAGCCGCCGGTGGCCCTTCCGGCGCGTCGCTGCGGAAGCATTGCGGATGATCAACATCTACGATCCTTCGCGCCCCCCGCGATCAATGAACCCCCGCGAATCGATATTCGCATAATTGTATAAAATAATATATAACAATATATTATATGGCCGATTATACCGCCAAGGAATATCGCCGCACATGCGACGGAAACATTATCCGACGGCGGCGGGGAGGCATTCGAGTTCGCATATAGGGCGACGGCCGCTGTAGCCGGCGTCCACTTCGTGCCACCAGGCAAGGGCCGGCTCGCCGATCTGCCAGCAGAGCAGAATTTCCCGGCCGTCGACAATGGCGGGGAAGTCGAGCAGACCGCGTAACGGGTCTTTCAGTTCGACGCCGATCATGACAAGTTCCTCGACAAAATGAGCCAGGCGTTCGGTAAGCTTGTCAAAGGAGTGTTCGATTTCGCGCATCTCGCGAGAGGCATGCGCGCCTTCCGGTATGGCGCCGGCCAATTCCACCAAGTCGCGCCGTTCCAGTTCAACCCGCTGAATGTCGGCGGCGATCCGCTGGACCAGTGGCAAGGCACGGTGGGCTTCGCCGAGTGTGAAATATCGGTTTCGTTTTCCGGGTTGTTTCCGCCGCTTCGCATCTGGTGAATTCAAAGCCATACGCGCACTCGTTTCGCTGTTGTTATCGGCATCGGGTCGGTCTATATCTCGATAATTATCGGGACCGCGTTGCCGATAACGAATCGTTCCATTCTGGCATCGGCAGAAGCGGGTATAAAACTTAAGAGAAGTGGAAGTTGGAATCGGCGCGGCTTGGAAAAATCATGGGGCGGTTCTCACCATCCGCCGCGGATTAAGCCGAAAGTTCCCGTGACACCACCAGCCGCCGCCGACCCGCCTGCATATCGCACTCGAATCGCCTGCGTGAAGCCTTGGCATGGGGCGATTGGAGTTGATGCTGAAGATGGATCATCTCCCGTCGGATGCGAACGGCGATTTCATCCGCGGAAAGCCCGACGAGCTGGTCATGGGGTATCTCCCGGCCATAAAGCAGACGGATGCTCCGAAGGCGCGGCCAGCGTCGACCGCGCGGCCAAGCCTCGAACGCCCCCTCAATGACGATGGGAATCACCGGCGCCCGCGCCCTTCGCACGATAATCGCTACGCCCGCGGCAATGGGACCGATGGTTCCATCAGTGGTACGAGTGGCTTCAGGGAAAATATTGACAAGGTACCCCTTGTCGAGACGTGCAATCGCCTCGCGCATGGCGGCGGAATCCGCCCGTCCCCGCCGCACCGGAAAAGCGTTGGTTCGCTCGAAGACATATTGAAGCCAGCCACCGTTAAACAACGATTCGCGGGCCATGTAATGGATCTGCCGCGCCAGGGCGATGCCGATAAGCCAGGGGTCCAGCAGGCTCTGATGATTGGTCACCAGAAGCGCGCCGCCGCGGCGGGGGATGTTTTCCCGGCCGGTGATACGCACGTGAAAAAAAAGCACGGCGATCACTTGCAGGAACATCTTACCGACCTGCCAGAGCGCCACCTGGACCCAGCCCGTTCCTTCGCCGCGGTAGGTGTAGGATATCCGCGGAACCGGCGAGCCAGGCGCTGTTGGGTCATCGCCGGTCGGCGGATCAGATATAACTTCTTTCGGCTTTGGATCGTCGCTCATGGATGGACGCTCCTTCGCAGGCGGGATATTATCGCCGCCACCACCTCTTCCCGCGACATACTTGTCGTATCGATCACGATGGCGTCGGATGGCATGACCAGCGCTCCGGTTTGGCGGGTTCGGTCGCAATCATCTCTCTGTTGGAGCTGGGGAAGAACGTCGCGTTCGTCGGCGCTGATTCCCTGGGATCGCAGTTGGGCCGTGCGCCTCCGGGCACGCTCCCGAATGTCCGCGTCCAGATAAAATTTATTCTCCGCGTCCGGAAATACAACCGTTCCCTGATCGCGTCCTTCCGCCACCAGCGAACCGACTTGCGCGGCGATTTGGCGCTGCCGCCGCACCAGCTCCGCCCGCACGGACGGATTATCCGCAGCAACGTATGTCCACTGCGTGACATCGGGCCGGCGAATATTTTCCGACACGTTGCGCCCATCCATTTTAAGTTGCGCCGGGGTAACGGAGAAATCAAACGCCAGACGGAGCCGTCTGGCTCGTCGGGCAATGGCCGACGGATTATCGATAATACCTTGTTCCATGGCGTCGAGCGTCACCGCGCGGTACATAGCGCCCGTATCGAGATGTTGAATACCCAGTCGCCGCGCCAGCATTTGAGCCACCGCCGATTTACCCGATCCGGCCGGTCCGTCAATGGTGATAATCAAGTTCCTGGCTCCGGAGAGTGCTTGCCAAACGCCGAAATTTGGTCTATATTACTTTCGTGAGAGCGAGCGGGACAATCCATAGCGAATTCCCCTTTAGCTCTGATCCATACGACCTTCTCTCCCCTCCGGTAGGCGAGCTGCCATTTGGTGCTCGCCTACTTTTTTTCATTCTCGTGCAATTATCGTATGGCCCGATAAAATCACTGTTAACTATAACCTCGGTTGGCCACAAAGGAACCTTGGAACAGGCATCCGCTGATAACCAGGCGGGTTCGCCGTCCGTTTCCGCCAACCGTCCGGGAACGTACGGAGCCGAACATGCTGGATAGTGTTCTCGTTTGGATTGAAAAAAATCGCCGCGCCTGGCTGGATGATCTTAAACAATGGCTAAATATTGCCAGTGTTTCCGCTGTATCCGCGCATGATAACGATACCGCAGCCGCGGCTGAATGGGCCATGTCGTACCTTCGCGGCGTCGGCCTGAGAGTCCGTAGGATCGCCACGCCGCGCCATCCCTGCGTTCTGGCCGCCACGCCCGATGATCTTTGCCCGCCGGACGCTCCCTCCATTCTGTTTTACGGGCACTATGATGTCCAACCGCCGGACCCGCTGGAAAAATGGACCAGCCCGCCATTCACGGCTACGGTGCGCGACGGTAAAATCTACGCGCGCGGCGCCAGCGACGACAAAGGCCAGGTTTTCTGCCACCTGGCCGCTCTGATGGCGTGGAAGCAAATCGCCGGAGAGATTCCTGTGCGCCTGACCGTATTGCTGGAAGGTGAAGAGGAGATCGGTTCGATCAACTTGGCGGGTGTGATTAAGGATCACGCCGATGAACTCAAGACCGCCCGGGCGTTAATCGTCAGCGATTCCAATCAATTTGCCCCCGGTATCCCCGCCATTACCACCGGTTTGCGCGGCTTGGTGTATTACCAGATCGAATTAACCGCCGCTGCCGAGGACCTCCACAGCGGCGTGTACGGCGGAGCGGTGGCCAATCCAGCCAATGCGTTGACGCAAATGCTCGGACGACTGCACGATTCGCAGGGGCGGGTCGCCGTTGGCGGCTTCTATGACGACGTGGTGTTGCCGGAGGAATCGATCCGCCGGCAGTGGGCTCAACTGCCTTTCGACGAAAATGAATTCGTCCGCCGGCTCGGCGTGCCGCAAGTCTTCGGCGAGGCCGGATTTTCAACGCTTGAACGCCGCTGGTGCCGGCCTACGCTCGACATCAATGGCCTGACCAGCGGCTACCAGGGGCCGGGCGCTAAAACCGTTCTTCCATGCTCGGCCAGCGCCAAGGTTTCCATGCGATTGGTTCCCAACCAGGATCCCGACCGCATTTCCACCGCCTTTGAATGTTGTCTCGATATTCTCAAACCGCCGGGAGTGCGACTGACGCGCACGCGGTTGAACGCCACGCCGGCCGCTGTGACTCAGATTGACTCGCCGGCTATAACCGCCGCCGCCGCCGCTCTGGAAATTGGTTTTGGTAAAAGCCCCGTCTTCATGCGTGAGGGCGGTTCCATTCCGGTGGTCAACTGGTTTAAGGAACTGCTGGGAATCGATTCGGTACTCATCGGTTTTGGATTGCCGGACGACAATTTGCACGCCCCGAATGAGAAGTTCGATCTGGACTGCCTTTACGGCGGCATTCGCACCGCCGCGGCGCTCTATGATCGGCTCGGCGGAATCCATCCATAGATGGCTTGGAGATTCTATCTTTACAGACAGGTTCTTAAATTGCCGGCACCCAATTTGGTATAAGAGAAGGAGGCCTGACATATTCCACGGATTGGTTTGATGTTAATGTTCCCCAGCCGAGGGTAACGAAGCGGTAGGTTGCAAACAATAAAATGCCTAGTATACTGATCGGAATAGTATGTTGATCGACTGAACTGAATAGTTTTGGAATCAAAACGGTTTATGACGCACACCCTGACTCACATCAAAGAACTCGAGGCCGAGAGTATCCACATCATGCGCGAAGTGGTTGCGGAGTTTGAGAATCCGGTGATGCTCTTTTCCAGCGGCAAGGATTCTTCGGTCATGTTGCGCTTGGCGCTCAAGGCGTTTTATCCCGGCTTGCCGCCATTTCCTTTCCTGCACATCGACACCACGTGGGATTTCAGGGAGGTTTACGAATTTCGCGACAAACTGGTGCGGGAATACAATCTCAAATTACTGGTGCATACCAACTGGGACGCGATTCAAGCGGGCGTCAATCCATTTGTTTCCGGCAGCGTAAAGTACACGCACAACATGAATCTTCAGGGGTTGCTCCAGGCGCTCAAGAAATACCGGTTCGACGCCGCCTTCGGAGGCGCCCGCCGTGAAGAAGAAAAATCGCGCGCCAAGGAACGAATTTTTTCATTCCGCGACAAGCATTACCAATGGGACCCCAAGAACCAGCGCCCGGAGATGTGGAATCTTTACAATGCGCGCCTCAATCAGGGCGAGAGTATTCGCGTGTTTCCGCTCTCCAACTGGACCGAACTGGATATCTGGCAGTACCTTTATCTGGAGAATATCCCGATCTGCCCGCTGTATTTCGCCGCCGAACGGCCGGTGGTGCAGCGCGACAACCAGCTGATTTACGTCAACGACCATCGCTATCCGCTCCGGGACGGCGAAAAACCTGTCGCCAGACGAGTGCGTTTCCGCACCCTGGGCTGCTATCCACTGACAGGGGCCATTGAATCGCAGGCCGACACACTGCCCAAAATTATCGAGGAGATGCTGCTGTTCAAGCAATCGGAACGCGCCGGCCGGGCGATCGATCATGACGAACAAGGCTCGATGGAGCAGAAAAAACGTGAGGGGTATTTCTGATGACCCGGTTGGAACAGGCGCAACCCGAAGACATCCACAGTTATCTGGTCCGCCACCGGAAAAAAGAGATGCTGCGTTTTTTAACCTGCGGCAGCGTGGATGACGGCAAGAGTACACTCATCGGACGGTTGTTGCATGACACCCGGACGATTTACGAGGACCAGCTTGCCGCCATTCGCCGCGACAGCATCAAGCACGGTACGACCGGTGATGCGGTCGACCTGGCGCTGCTGACCGACGGTCTCAAGGCGGAGCGCGAGCAGGGTATCACCATCGACGTGGCCTACCGGTATTTTTCAACGGATCGGCGCAAGTTCATCATCGCCGATACCCCCGGCCACGAACAGTACACGCGCAACATGGCCACCGGCGCCTCCACGTGCCAGTTGGCGATTATTTTGGTGGATGCCCGGCATGGCGTATTGCCGCAGACCAAGCGGCACAGCTTCATCTGCTCGCTGCTGGGTATCGGGCACCTGGTGGTGGCGATCAACAAGATGGACCTCGTGGATTACTCGCAGGATCGCTTCAATCAGATCAAAACCCAGTTCGCCGAATTCGCCGACAAGCTCGACATCATGGATGTGCACTTTATTCCCATCTCAGCGCTCAAGGGCGACAACGTGGTCGAAATCAGCGCGCGCATGCCGTGGTACCAGGCCGGCTCATTGTTGAACCACCTGGAAACGGTCCACATCGCTTCCGATCGCAATCTGGAGGATTTCCGCTTTCCCGTGCAGATCGTGCGGCGGCCGAATCTGGATTTCCGC
>JAJYDU010000009.1 GCA_021790475.1 Planctomycetota bacterium
GACGCCAGTGCACCAAGGAATTCAAACGCGACATGAAAATCCGCTTTGATTCATTCCTGCCCCAATGGAACTACCGAGCCACCCCTGACTCCCCTTAAATCGGGAAGTTATTTCGGGCCCGTTCCTATCCGGCGCAAATGCGCAAGTTAAGATTGTGTTAAATCTTCGCTGGATTTGTGTTAGCATTTTCCGGACAGTATTGGTGAGGACACCCGCGCTCCCAAGGATGCCCGGAAAAATTGCCACGCCCAAGAATCGAGAACCGCAGGGTGCAAATGTATCAAAAAATGCCGCGCGGAGTATAATCATCTTCATCGCGGTTTGCTGGCGCGATTGAAGGAATTTTTATGGCGGCTCCGGTACACCCCTACGGCGACTACGGCGTAGCCTTGCGAACTTTGCGGGCCAGCCGGAATTTCCTCGGTTATCTGCTCTTTTCCTGCGTCATGCTGCAAATCGTCGGCTTTCTTCTGATGCGATTTACCACACAGCCCTACGTGGGGGGGCGGCCGGTTTTGGACCGAGTCGTCGCGGCGCGCGCCGGGGAGAGCCATAGACAAGCCCATGCCGCGGCAGCCGCCGGCTTGCCGGAGGCGCGGGAAAGCCGGCGGAACGCAAGCTGGAATTTCCGCGGCGCAGCGCTGGAGAATTACGGATTCCATGGGCGTCTGGCCGGCGCCATTCAGGGACGGCGGCTGAACCTTCGCCGCCAATGGGTCCTTACTTATCAACTGGTGGTGCCGGTGACGCAGCTTCTGGGACTGCTGGCGGCGGCCGCGCAGGCCATCATCATCTTTGTGAGCCTGCTGGTGATCCTGGTGGCGCAGGCGCCGGGAGTAGCCCACCTGACCCGCAGCCTGATATGGGCGGTGATTCTGCTGTTTATCGTTCTTCCCTGGCAGTACGTGTTCGCCCATTTCCCGGTTCCGGGGATCCTTTACGGCTGGCATGAATTGCTCCATACCCTGGCGTTAACTTTTCTCCCGCCGCCAGGACATGGCATTTCGTTTGATCGGCGCGTTTTGATTATCACCCGGTACATGGCCTGGCCCATGATCGGACTGGTGTTGATGCTGGTGACGGCCGAGCGTTTCCGCGCCGGGGCGCGCCTGGCCATCGGTCATCCCCTGCAAAGCCTCATGCTCGGCATCCCCGGCGGTCCTGCGGAAGCCGGTCGCCCCGCCGGACCAGCCGCGACAGTCCGGCCCGGTATAAAAATTTGAAACCTGGAGCAGACATGGTCAGTTTTCATCAGGCCCGGCTTGCCAATGGCCTGGATGTCATTGCGGAGATCAATCCGGATGCGCAAAGCACGGCCATCGGTTTGATGGCAAAAACCGGCGCCCGGGACGAAACATCCGAACTATCCGGCGTCTCGCACTTTCTTGAGCACATGATGTTCAAGGGAACCACCCGGCGCACAGCGGCCCAGATTAACCGCGAATTTGACGCCATGGGCGCCCGCAACAACGCTTTTACCAGCAACGAAGTTACCTGCTACTGGGCCCATGTGCTTCCGGAATTTCTTCCCCAGTCGCTGGACCTTCTGGCCGACATGATGAGTCCCGCCCTGCGACCGGAAGATTTTGATATGGAAAAAAAGGTTATTCTGGAAGAAATCGCCCTGTATCTGGACCGACCCGGACACGTGCTTTACGAGGCCCTCATGCAGGATCATTTCGGAGTTCATCCGTTGGCGCATCCGGTACTGGGAACAACCGAATCGGTCGCGGCGTTGCAGCGCGATCAGATGCAAGGTTATTTCGAGGCGCGCTACGGACCCGGCAACATGGTTCTGGCGGCGGCGGGCAAGATGGATTTCGATCAACTGCTGGAACGGACCCGCCAGGCCTGCGATTCCTGGCGCCATCGGCAGGTCGGGCGCGATCGCCCGGAAGCGAAACTGGCGAACCATCGTCGCCATATCGCCGATCCCAAGCTCAAACGGCACTACATCGCCCTGATGTGCGCCGGCCCGTTCGCACAGGATGAACGACGTTATGCCGCCGCCGTCTTGGCGGATGTCGTCGGCGACCATGACGGCTCGCGGCTGTACTGGGCTTTGATTGAACCCGGCCTGGCGGATGAGGCGGATTTTTCATTTTATCCGCACGATGGGACCGGCAGCTTTTTCGCGTATGCCTCCTGCGACCCGGGCCGGCGTGCGCAGGTCGAAAATATTTTGATCGATGAACTGCGGAAAGTGGCGCAAAAAGGGATTGACGAGCGCGAAATTCGGCGCAGCGTGACAAAAATAGAAACCGCCGCGGTACTGCAGGGAGAATTGCCGCTCGGACGGATGCGGAGCATCTGCTCGCGCTGGATTTACAACGGCGACTACCAACCGCTCGAAGAGGAACTGGCCCGGCTCGAAGCGGTTGACGGACGGCAGATCCACGACGTGCTTGCAGCCTTCCCTTTTGAACCGATGACCATCACCACACTCGGCCCACCCTAAATTCAGCCGTGCGCGCAGCGGACGTTTTAACCATAACCGCACGGTGCGGGGTGGAGAGCTTCGCCTACGAATCATGCGGACCAATCCCGATAGCTGGCGAGATTTCATTGCGCGGGCCAGTCGCGGCGGCCCGGCTTCGCGCCGGCCGATTTCGTAATAAGGCAGGTTCACCCCGACGCGAAACCGGCGGACAGCACACGGCCGGCAGGCCGGCCCGCCTAACGACATGGGCCGCGGCGGCCCGGCTTCGCGCCGGCCGATTTCGTAATACGGCAGGTTCACACCGACGCGAAACCGGCGGACAGCACACGGCCGGCAGGCCGGCCCGCCTAACGACATGGGCCGCGGCGGCCGGGCACGCGGCGAAATCATCGGCACGGACTGGCGCATTCGACAAATCGCGGCGGCCCGGCTTCGCGCCGGCCGATTTCGTAATACGGCAGGTTCACACCGACGCGAAACCGGCGGACAGTACACGGCCGGCAGGCCGGCACTGCGCGATACCACAAAGGTCGATCCAACCTCTATAATCAAAAGAGACGCCCTCGAGACGCCCAAGGACCGCGCCGACTTGTTATTCGCGCGCCGGGAGGCGCCTGCGAAAAAGCAAAGCGGGTATTGGCGATCTTCACGGTCGCGCTGCCCGGGCGGAAAAGGAAAAGAACATGTTGCAACGCACGCAAGTCACACTGGACGCCAATGAAGCCGTGGCTTCGGTGGCCTATCGTCTCACGGAAGTAATCGTGATTTATCCCATTACACCGTCAAGTCCGATGGGCGAATTTGCCGACGAGTGGTCGGCCGAAGGGCGAGTAAACCTTTGGCAAACCGTACCGATAGTCCAGGAGATGCAGTCCGAAGGCGGCGCCGCCGGCGCTGCGCACGGAGCCATTCAGGCCGGCGCGCTTACCACCACATTCACGGCCAGCCAGGGCTTGCTGCTGATGATCCCGGACATGTACAAGATCGCCGGCGAACTCCAGCCGTTCGTGATGCACGTAACCGCCCGCACGCTGGCCACCCATGCCCTTTCCATTTTTGGAGACCACTCGGACGTCATGGCCTGCCGGCAGACGGGTTTTACTATTCTGGCGAGCAATTCCGTGCAGGAAGCGCAGGACATGGCCGCCATCGCGCACGCCGCAACGCTTCAGACGCGGGTTCCGGTGCTCCACTTTTTCGATGGGTTCCGGACGAGCCATGAGATCGCCAAGATAGAGACTCTAACCGACGATGACCTGGCGGCGATGCTGGGGACCGGCGCACCGACGGTGCGGGCGCATCGCCAGAGAGCCATGACGCCCGATCGCCCGGCGCTCCGCGGCACGGCCCAGAATCCGGACACGTTTTTTCAGGCGCGCGAGGCCTGCAATCCTTATTATGACGCCGTACCCGGCGCGATCCAGGACGCCATGAACCGCTTCGCGGCGCGCACCGGCCGGGAGTATCACCTGTTTGATTACTTTGGCGATCCGCAGGCCCGGCGGGTGATCGTAATCATGGGTTCGGGCGCCCAGGTTGCCCAGGAAACCGTGGAATGGATGCGGAAGCACGACGAAAAAGTCGGCGTGCTGGCGGTGCGACTGTGGCGGCCCTTCTCCACTGCGGATTTCATCCAGGCTTTGCCGCCGACGGTTCAGGCCCTGGCCGTGCTCGACCGCACGAAAGAGCCTGGCGCCATCGGCGATCCCCTGTACATGGATGTGGTAACCGCCCTGCATGAAGCACGGGCGGCGGGCCAGGCCGGGTTCGCGCCGGATCCCCTGGTCATAGCCGGTCGTTATGGACTATCCAGCAAAGAATTCACTCCGGCCATGGTCAAGGCCGTTTTCGATGAGTTGTCCCGCCCCAACCCGAAAAAACACTGCACCATCGGCATCCGGGATGACGTGACGCACTTGTCGCTGGACTACGACATGGACTGGGATATCGAGCCGGAAGACGTGACGCGCTGCGTATTCTTCGGTCTGGGTTCCGACGGCACGGTGGGCGCCAACAAAAACTCAATCAAGATCATCGGCGAGACGACCGCCAACTTCGCCCAGGGTTTTGTCGTTTATGATTCCAAGAAATCCGGCACGGTGACGATCTCGCACCTGCGTTTCGGCCCGCGAGAGATCCGGTCGGCCTACCTGATCAAACAGGCGAACTTTCTGGCGTGCCACCAGTTTAACTTCCTGGACAAGTACGATGTTCTGGCCTGCGCTGCGCCGGGCGCGACGTTCCTGCTCAACGCGCCCTTTCCGCCGGCAGAGGTCTGGGACCAGTTGCCGCGGGAGGTTCAGGAGACGATTATCCGCAAGAAACTCAAATTCCATGCGATCGACGCGTATCATGTCGCGCGCGAAACCGGTATGGGAGGGCGCATCAATACGATCATGCAAACGTGCTTCTTCGCGATTTCCGGCGTCCTGCCGCGTCTGGAAGCGATCAACCAGATCAAAAAAGCGATCCACAAGACCTACATAAAAAAAGGAGAGTCGATCGTCCGGAAAAACTTCGCGGCGGTGGATTTCACGCTGGCCAATCTGCACGAAGTGCGGGTCCCGGCGGCGCCGACGGCGCAGCGCGAGATACCGCCGATCGTACCCGACGAGGCCCCGGATTTCGTCAAACGCATCACCGCCCTGATGCTGGCCAACCAGGGCGACCTGCTGCCGGTCAGCGCGTTCCCCGTCGACGGTTCCTGGCCCATGGGCACGTCCCGGTGGGAGAAACGCAATCTCGCCCGGGAAATTCCCGTGTGGGAACCGGAACTGTGCATCCAGTGCAACAAGTGCGCGATCATTTGCCCCCATGCGGCGATACGCCCCAAGGTATATCCCGTCCAACATATAGAGAACGCCCCGCCGGATTTTAAGTCGATGGATTACAAAGCTCCCGATTTCAAGGGGCAGAAGTATACCCTCCAGGTCGCGCCGGAAGACTGCACCGGCTGTGGAATCTGCGTATCGGTATGCCCGGCCAAAGAGAAAGAGCGGCCCGATCGCCGGGCCATCAACATGGCGCCGCAGGCGCCGTTGCGGGAAAAAGAGCGCCGCAACTACCAGTTTTTCCTGGATATCCCCAATCCCAATCGCGCGGCGATGCGCCTCGATGTGAAAGGTTCCCAGTTCCTCGAACCTCTTTTCGAATACTCCGGCGCCTGTTCCGGCTGCGGCGAAACGCCTTACATCAAGCTGTTGACCCAGTTCTTCGGCGACCGCGTCTTTATCGCCAACGCCACCGGATGCACCTCCATCTTCGGCGGTAATCTGCCTACGACGCCTTACACCGTCAATGAAGATGGCCGCGGACCGGCTTGGTGCAACTCGCTTTTCGAAGACAACGCCGAGTTCGGCTTCGGCATGCGCCTGGCCATCGACAAGCACCGGGAGTTCGCCGGGGAACTCTTAAGAAGACTCGGCGGCCGGGTTCCCGACCGCCTGCGCGAGGAAATTCTCCATGCCGATTCGTCGCGGGAAGCGGACATAGCCGCGCAACGGCGCCGGATTGTGGAATTGCGCAAGACTCTGGCGGGCATTCCCGATCCCGCCGCGCGCCTGTTGGAAGAATTCGCCGACTATCTGGTCAAAAAGTCGGTCTGGATTCTCGGCGGCGACGGCTGGGCGTATGACATCGGCTATGGCGGACTGGACCACGTGCTGGCAATGGGTCGCGATGTGAACATCCTTGTCCTGGATACGGAGGTCTACTCCAACACCGGCGGGCAGGCATCCAAGTCCACTCCCATGGGCGCGGCGGCCAAGTTTTCGGTCAAAGGCAAGACCACTGGAAAAAAGGATTTGGCTCTGATGGCCATGACCTACGGCAATATCTACGTGGCCAGGGTGGCGTTGGGCGCCAAAGACATGCAAACCGTCAAAGTCTTTCAGGAGGCCGATTCCTATCCGGGATCATCCCTGATTATCGCCTACAGCCCGTGCATCGCCCACGGTTACGATCTGGCGCAATCCGCCGAACATCAACGCCTGGCGGTGGAGACCGGATACTGGCCGCTGTTGCGTTACGATCCCCGGCGAACAGCTGCGGGGGAGAGTCCTTTGCAGCTCGATTCATCCGCGCCCAAAATGCCGGTGGTCGATTTTTTACGCAACGAAACCCGCTTTCGCACTGTGGAGCAAGCCGATCCGGAACGTTTCAAAAAATTGTTGGAAACCGCCCAACAGGAGTTGCGCAACCGCCTGGCCCTGTACGAACAAATGGCCAAGCTCGCCCCGCGTCCCAAGCCGCCCGTACCGGCGGCGCCTCCCGCACCCGCCGCCGTTGCGGTCGGCGCGCCAAACGATGGCCACGTGGTTAAATCACTCCAAACGAATCCGACAAGACAGGATAGCGAAAGCCGCGTTTGATTTCGCACGGTTCTTACCATGCACGACGACGATTTTGAAGACGCCAAAGAGGAACCGGGCGACCGTAACGCCACCGAGGCCTGCCCCCATTGCGATCGCCAGATCTACGAGGATGCGGAGCGATGTCCCCACTGTGGCCGCTATGTTTCCGCCGGCGAAGCCGGCGGCGCGCGCCACCCGTGGTGGATGGCGATCGCCCTGCTTCTGGCGGTTCTGGCGATGATTGCGTTTCTGGTCAACTGGATCATGTCCAGTCTTCCGCCGCGCCCGTGAGATATGCCCGGGAGATTGCCGCGTCTCTTGCCGCGCGGAAATTCGCACGCCATACTGGCTGCCGATGGATGATGATGCGCCTTGCCTGCCCCCGGGTTTCGACCGCCAAGCGGAATTTCCCATCGTTGACCGGTGGACATTTCTCAATCATGCGGGCGTAGCGCCCATCAGCGCCCGCGCCGCCGCAGCGATCGGGCAATTCGCCCGCGAAGCGCGGGACGACGCCTATCTCACCGGCCACTGGTACCGCCGCCTGGAAGATACCCGGCGTCTTTGCGCCCGGCTGATCAACGCGGCGCCGGAGGAAGTCGCTTTCGTTAAAAACACTTCGGAGGGCCTGGCTTTTGTGGCCAACGGCCTGACGTGGCAGCCGGGGCGGCGGATCGTGAGCACCCGCGTGGAATATCCATCGAATGTATATCCATGGATGGATGTGGCCGCCCGTTGCGGGGTCGAACACGTCATGCTGCCCGAAAGCGACGGACGAATCGACGCCGCCGCCGTGGCGGCCTCCTTGAATGACCGCACGGCTCTGGTCGCCCTTTCACACGTTGAATACGCCAGCGGCTTCCGGCACGACCTGGCGACGATTGGCGCCGAATGCCGCCGCCGGGGAATTTTGTTCTGCGTCGACGGCATCCAGAGTTGCGGGGCGACAAGCGTGGATGTGCGGGCGATGAACATTGATTTTCTTTCCGCCGACGGCCATAAATGGCTGCTCGGTCCGGAAGGCGCGGGGTTCTTTTTCTGCCGCCGGGAATTGCTTGGCGCCCTGCACCCGGAAATCGGCTGGATGAACGTCATCAACGCCACCGATTTCGGCCACTATGACTTCACCCTGCGTCCCGACGCCAGACGCTTTGAATGCGGGTCCCACAACATTCCGGGCGTTCTGGCGCTGGGCGCATCGCTCGCGCTGCTGCTGGAAGTCGGTATCGACACCGTAAGCCGGCGAATACTTGCCCTGACCAGGCGCCTCTGCCGCGGACTGGAGGAAAAAGGTTACCGGGTCATATCCAGCCGTCGGCCGGGCGAGGAAAGCGGCATCGTGAGTTTCGTCAGCCGGCGCCATGGGCACGAGCCGCTCGTCAAGGAGTTGGAGAAAAAGAAAATTATTATTGTTGTGCGTGAAGACCGGCTGCGGGCCTCGCCCCATTTTTACAACACCACCGAAGACATCGACCATCTTCTCGACGCCCTCCCGCGGGACGCTTAGAGCCTGTTCGGACAGGTCGCAGGTCGTTATTGAAGCCACCGGGCCGACCTGGCCGATGATGATCAGGGGCGCGGATCATGCGCGCCCGGCGAGCCTTCCCGGCGCGGGCGGGCTTGATTACGGGATGAATGAATCCGTACAATCAGGCAGGGATGGAAAAATCCCGGCCGGGAACGGCCAGCAGGAGCGTTTTATGTATGAACGATTCACCGATCGCGCCCGTAAGGTGATGGCGCTGGCCAACCAGGAGGCCCAGCGATTCAACCACGAATACATCGGCACCGAACATATCCTTCTGGGACTGGTCAAGGAAGGTTCGGGCGTCGGCGCGACGGTATTGAAGAATCTGGATATCGACTTGCGCAAGGTCCGCCTGGAGGTGGAGAAACTTGTCAAGAGCGGTCCGGACATGGTGACCATGGGCAAGCTGCCGCAGACTCCCCGGGCCAAAAAGGTGATCGAATACGCCATCGAGGAAGCCCGCAATCTCGGGCACAATTACGTGGGAACCGAGCATCTATTGCTTGGTCTCCTGCGGGAACGCGAGGGCGTGGCGGCGCAGGTACTGATGAACCTTGGCCTGAAACTCGAAGAGGTGCGGGAAGAGGCGCTGAATCTGCTCGGCGCGGGGATTGAGTCGGAGGCCTCGTCTTCCGGCGCGGAATCCAAGGAAACCAAGTCCAAATCGCGCACGCCGGCGCTGGATTCGTTCGGCCGCGACCTGACCGAGCTGGCCCGGGAACGGTCCCTGGATCCGGTGATCGGCCGCGTCGACGAAATTGAACGCGTGATTCAGATTCTCTGCCGCCGCACCAAGAATAATCCGGTTCTTCTCGGCGAAGCCGGCGTGGGAAAAACCGCCATTGTCGAGGGACTGGCCCAGAAGATCATCAACAACGACGTCCCCGAGATTCTGATCGACAAGCGGATCGTGGTGCTGGATCTGGCGATGATGGTCGCGGGGACCAAGTATCGCGGGCAGTTTGAAGAGCGCATCAAGGCGGTGATGAACGAAGTCCGCCGGGCCAAAAACGTGGTGCTGTTTATTGATGAATTGCACACGCTGGTCGGCGCCGGCGGCGCGGAGGGGGCCATCGACGCCAGCAACGTTCTCAAACCCTCGCTCTCCCGCGGTGAAATTCAGTGCATCGGCGCGACCACCCTGGACGAGTACCGCAAGTATGTGGAAAAAGACGGGGCGCTGGAGCGGCGTTTTCAGACCATAATTGTTGAACCGCCCACCAAGGAGGAAACCCTCGACATTCTCAAGGGTCTGCGCGACCGCTATGAGGCCCACCACCGCGTGCAGATCACCGAAGAGGCTCTCCGCTCCGCGGTGGAGCTGTCCACCCGTTATATCACGGGGCGCTGCCTGCCGGACAAGGCCATCGATGTCATCGACGAGGCCGGCGCCCGCGTGCGCCTCAAGAGCATGACCAAGCCCCCCAACCTGGCGGAAATTGAGGAGCAGATCGAGCGGCTCACCATGGAAAAGGACGAAGCCGTCAAGAACGCCGATTACGAGCACGCCGCCGAGCTGCGGGATCAGGCCGAAGCGGTGCGACGCAAGAAAGATGAAGAGCAGCGTAAATGGCGCGAGCAATCCAAGGAAGTCGACGGCGTGGTCGACGAGGAAATGATCGCCGAAGTGGTCAGCAAGATGACCGGCGTTCCGCTGACCCGCCTGGAGAAGGCGGAGGCCTCCCGGCTGCTGGAGCTGGAAGCCGAGCTGCACAAACGCGTGATCAGCCAGGATGACGCGATCAAGGCCGTGTCGCGCGCCATACGCCGGGCCCGGTCGGGCCTGAAGGATCCCAACCGCCCGATGGGCACGTTCCTGTTCCTGGGTCCGTCCGGCGTCGGCAAGACGCTGCTCTCCAAGGCCATCGCGGAATTCATGTTCGGCAACGAGGTATCTCTTATTCAGATTGATATGTCTGAATATATGGAGAAGCACAACGTCAGCCGGCTCATTGGTGCTCCGCCCGGCTACATCGGATACGAGGAGGGCGGCCAGCTCACCGAGCGCATCCGCCGCCGCCCCTATGCGGTCGTATTGCTCGATGAAATAGAGAAGGCCCACCCCGATGTTTTCAACATGCTTTTGCAGATCATGGAGGAAGGCCGCCTGACCGACAATGTCGGCCGCCAGGTCGACTTCAAGAACACCATTCTGGTCATGACCAGCAACATCGGCGCCGATCTGATCAAAAGCGGCGGCATTCAGGGCTTCGGCTACTCCAAGCGCGACAGCGACCAGGGCTTCGAACAGATGAAAACGGGCCTGCTGCGCGAAGTGGAAAAATTCTTCCGGCCGGAGTTCATTAACCGGCTGGACGACACGATCATCTTCCGGTCGCTCACGCGGGAAGACCTCTACCTTATCATTGATATTGAGATCAAGAAGGTGGTGCGCCGCCTGAACGAGCAGGGAATCAATCTTCAAACCACGCCGGCGGCGCACGATTTTCTTATCGAGAAGGGCTACAACCCCGATTTCGGCGCCAGGCCGCTGCGCCGGGCCATTGAGCAATTCGTGGAAGATCCGCTCTCCGAGTCGATTCTCCGCGGCGAATATAAGGGAATGGATCGGATACAGATTGACCGCGACGGCGATGCTTTGAAATTTATTCCCATCCCCGCCGCGCGGGAATCCGCCCCGGCCGCGGCAACCGCCGGTTCCGGCGGCGGGACATAAGCCCGCGGTGCGGACGCCCGCGGCGGAAAGATTCAGACGGGAGCCATGATGAACCTGTTTCAGAAGGCACGCGGCGAATTCATCGACATTGTTCAATGGACCGAACCGGACCAGAGCGACATTCTCGCCTGGCGGTTCCAGCGCTACCACAATGAGATCAAGATGGGCGCGCAGTTAACGGTGCGCGAAGGCCAGGCCGCCGTTTTCGTCAATGAGGGTAAACTCGCCGACGTATTCAATCCCGGCATGTACACGCTTGCGACGCGGAACCTGCCGATACTTTCCACCTTGAAAGGCTGGAAATATGGTTTTGATTCGCCGTTCCGGGCCGAAGTTTATTTTATCTGCACCCGGCAGTTCACCGACCTGAAATGGGGCACGCCGAATCCCATCATGATGCGCGATCCGGAATTCGGGGTGGTGCGCATCCGCGCCTTTGGCACATACGCGATGCGCGTGAGCGATCCGGCGACTTTCCTGCGCCAGCAGGTGGCCACCAATCCCGAGTTTGAAACATTTCAGATTTCCGAACAGATGCGCGATACCATTGTCTCGCGCTTTACGGACGTGCTCGGCCAGGCGCACATACCCGCCCTGGAACTGGCCGGAAATTATGACAAAATCAGCAAGCTGGCTCTGGAGAAAATAAAACCGGACCTGGCCACGCTGGGCGTGGAGCTGACGCTGTTTTACGTGGAGAACATTTCCCTGCCACCGGAAGTGGAGCAGGCCATGGATGTTCGCACCCGGATGGGCGTCCTGGGCGACATGACCCAGTACACCCGCTATCAAGCCGCCACCGCCATACCCATGGCGGCGGGCAATCCCGGGGGGATGGGGGGAATGGGCGCGGGGCTGGGCGCCGGCATGGCTATTGGTAATCAAATGGCCGGCGCCATGGCCGGCGCTATGATCCCCCCCGCCGGCCGACCGCCGCCGATACCGCAGGAAGATTCCTACTTCGTGGCCATCCACGGCGCCCAGACGGGACCGTTTGATCTGCCCACCCTGATCGGAAAAATCAAGACGGGCGATCTTCCGCCCGACACACTGGTCTGGAAACATGGCATGCCGCAATGGTCTCCAGCCCAAACGGTTGATGATCTCAAGACCGCTTTTCCCGATCAGCCGCCGCCGGTTCCAAAATAAAACAACCGTTCACGACCCGATAGCCATCGGGATGGGGCGTCGGCCCCACATTGGCTTTATTGCAGCGACCGTCGCCATCGATGGTCATTGGCCGATGGGAGCGTCGGCCCCACATTCAGGAACGGCAGCGGCGAATTTCCACTTCCAATTCCGTGGCGGTGGCGGCCAACAGAAGTCCAACATGCGCGTTCATATCCACCTGGCGTTGGGCGGTCTGGCACAGGTCCAGGCACTGCACCATCGCCGCCGGCGGTAAGGCCTGCTGCGTGGAAGGCAGCGGCGCTTCGATCGGTGAACCGATGGCGTACCGCAGCCGGTCATCCAGCCAGGCCGCGACAAACCCCAGCAGAATAGCCGCACCGTCGCGCACCGCCCGGTCTTTCGAGGAGAGCGGATCCTCCCGCAGCGCCATCCTGGCATATTGTTCCGCATAAGCCCTTACCGCATCCACCAGAACCATCGCGCCCGCCCGGCCTGTCGCCAGATTGTCCATGGCCAGCGATATCCTCTCGATACACTCAAAAATAGCGGGCTGTTTTTCGGCAGCTTCCCGGCGCCTGCTCCCGATCCCGAGAGCCGGCGGGGAACAGGGCGAGGCGTGCTCATCTTCCACGGGCCGCACCGGTTCCTGGAGCGAGAGCCAACGGACGGCCCGCCCCAGGCTGCCATCGGAAAGCCGGGCCAGCAACTTCGCCTGCGACTGCGTCAGGCCGCGTTGTACGAACTGCGGAACCAGAACCGCCGGCGGCAGAGATCGAAACGACACCCATTGCGAGCGGCTGCGAATCGTCGCGAGAAGTTCCGCGGGACTGGTGGCGATCATCACCAGAAAAGATTGCGGCGGCGGTTCTTCCAGCGCTTTGAGCAGCGCGTTTTGCGCCGGCGGTTCCATCAGGTCCGCTTCGTCGATGATGAACCACTTGCCGCGGCCGTGTTGCGAACGTTTATACAATTTCGGTTCCACACGGTGTTCTTCCGAATCGTCACCGGTTATTTCGCCGCGTATCACGTCGATGCTCAGCGTGGTTCCCTTGGATTTGCCCGAACGATCATGGCAACGAATCAGGTTGCGGTAGATCAGGTGCAGGTCGGGATGCGCGTCATGGTCAATCGCCCGGCATGATTCGCATTGGTCGCAGGCCAGGATCATATCGAAATCCGGTTCCAGAGCGGGATTGAGCAAGCCATTGGCCTGTTGATTGCGCGCGTGGCGCGGGTTCTCGCACAGGCACGTCCTGGCCAGAGCGATGGCTGTCCGATATTTCCCGACACCAGGTGGTCCGGAGAAAATCCATGTCGCCGCCATTCGGCCCGCGGCGATCACGCGCTGGAGATGGGCGATGGCGGCCGACTGTCCCATAATGGAAAGCATGATCGATTTTCCTTGTGCGTGTTTTCCGTTCCGGCGCGTCGCGGATATCCGATTCATAGCGCCAGGACGACGCATCCCAGGGCCATTGGCGGATGGGGATTTCGAATAGTTATCGGTACGCTCCCCGGGCCTCTGAAAAAAAACGCCACGCCTGCGA
Organism: Planctomycetota bacterium; assembly: GCA_021790475.1. GTDB lineage: Bacteria > Planctomycetota > Phycisphaerae > WQYP01 > WQYP01 > JAKBMM01. The sequence continues at coordinate 13,676 of JAJYDU010000009.1, forward strand.
ATATCGCGGCCCGGCTCCGTATCGGATAAACTTGGCGCTATGAGTCATGATGCTCCGCAATCTGTGGCAATATGTTATTTCCGCCCGCCGGTTGTGTCGATAGAACAAGCGATGATTACGCAGACCGTTTGTGATTCTCGGCTATTGCTCGTCCTGACCGCCATCAAACCGGAATACGAAGCCGTATCTTCCGCGGTAAAACAATGGATCCATAATACACCGGCGGCGATGCGATCCAACGCCTACGAAGAAGTGGTGGTGGAACAAATCGGAATACGGGGCAAATCCCTGCGCGAAATTCTGACTCGCTATAGCCACAGCCAGCTGGCCGGAGTCATCATTGCCGGTGTGGCCGGCGGATTGGATCCCCGTCTGGGAATTGGCGACGTGGTGATCGATTCCGCATCGCAAGATGCGCCGCGCATCGCGGAGTTCATCCATGCGATGTCGGGCGGACGGAACGTTCACATCGGTCCCATCCACACCAGCAAGCACATGGTGACTTCGCCGAGAGAAAAGAAACTGTTGTTTGAGAAGACCCGGGCCCTGGCTGTGGAAATGGAAAACAAGTACACGCGCATCCTGGCGAATCGCCGTGAAATTCCCTGGCTGGGGATTCGCACGATCAGCGATACCGCATTCGAGAGCATGCCCGCGCAGGTCGTGCGTTTTGTCGATTCGATGGGCGCCGTGCGGCCCTGGGAAATTACGGTCAGTCTCGCCCGCCAGCCCCTTCTGATTCCCGAAGTCATGCGGCTCGGCCGCCACACCCAGATCGCCACGCGCAAGCTGGCTGAAACCCTCGGCGCCGTCATTCGCAGCGGCTGGCCTTTTTGAACAACAGATGCGCACAAGATCAGAGCCTGAAGGAAACGGACATCCCGCCCAAGAGAGGATCAGAACCCCGGCGGCCTGGAAGGCCGCCCTGCCGGGGATAAGAAAAGCATAGGTTGGACCGCGGCGATTTCATCCGGTTCGCGATCCACAAAGCGCGGCGCCAGCTCCGAAACCCGCTCCAGCACATTCGCCAACAAACGCCGGCCCAGCGCTTCCTCGAGTGGTATCGCCTCCACCGCGGCGCTTACCATCACTTTCGCCGCCCGGAACAGGTACGTAGCGATCGCCCGCACCTGCTGCGACGTGGTTTCACTCACCAGCGCCCCGAACGCCACCGCATGATGCAGACCGCCGGTCCCGGCCAGCGGATCCATCTGTTCGTGCACCGCCGCGGCCCATTCCCACCGCCGCGAAAGCTCCCACAGATACGTTCCCATCTGCAGCGACGCCAGCCGCATAGGTTCCGGCAGACGCTCGCTCGATAGCGTCCGGGAAACTTCCGACATTAACCTCATCTGGCCGCGCCGTGCCGCGCGAAACGCCACACCCGCCGCGACGCCTTCCGAAGGACCGATTACCGCTCCCAATTGATTCTCCACCAGCGCCGGGACCTGCTCGCCGCAGCGCAAATGACCGCCTGTAACGAGTTTGCGTATTCCCACACCATACGAACAATCGCCGCCGGCATGGGCGGAATCAATCAATTGCAGCAAACCGAGCACGTTCAATGTTCGTACCTCCCGTTGCGACTCTTTCCATGTAATTTTATCGGCACGGATCGGCCTTTCTCAATAAAATAGAGCAATTATTAAAGATACTTTGCGATGCGGCGCATTTGTTTTATACTTGCGGCGTATGGGCGGCGGACAGGACTGTCGATACTCCAGCGGGCGCGATGCGATGTTCAAAATTCTGGTGGCTGACAAAATTGCCGAAGAAGGTCTGGCGCAGCTGGCGCAGCAGACGGACGTGGAACTAACCAACCATCCCCAGTGGAATCCTGGCGAGCTGGCGGGGACTGTTGGCCGGCATGATGGCGTGATCATCCGCAGCGGCGTCAAGATCACTGCGGCGGAACTGGCCAAGCCGGGGCGGCTCAAGGCAATCGCCCGCGCCGGTGTGGGCGTTGATAATGTGGACGTGGAAGCCGCGACCCGCGCCGGCGTGCTGGTCATGAACACACCCGACGCCAACACCATAACCACCGCTGAACACACCGTGGCCCTCATGATGGCGTTGTCGCGCAAACTCGCCGCCGCCGACGCCCACGTTCGCGCTGGACTATGGGAGCGAAACCGGTTCATGGGAACCCAGTTGGCCGGCAAAACACTCGGCATTATCGGCTTTGGCCGGATTGGCCGCGCCGTGGCCCGCCGCGCGCTGGGCCTGGAAATGAAGGTCATCGCCCATGATCCGTTTTTCTTCGCCGAAGCGGCCCTGGACGGCCAGGTGGCGATGATCAAGGACCTTGATGCCTTTCTGGAACAGTGCGACTACATCACTCTGCATGTTCCCGGGGATAAGACGCGTGGGCTTATCAGCGGCGATCGCCTGGCGCGGTGCCGCCGGGGCGTGCGCTTCATCAACTGTTCCCGTGGAGGCGTTATTGACGAGATCGCTTTGGCCCAGGCCATCCAAACAGGGCAGGTGGCCGGCGCCGCCCTTGACGTATATGAAAAAGAACCGCCACCCAGGGATCACCCGCTATTGAGCCTGGCCGATAAAGTATTGTTTACCCCGCACCTGGGCGCAAGCACCCATGAGGCGCAGACGGCCGTCTCGCTTGATGCGGTAACGGAACTGCTGCTGTACTTGCGCGGGCGGGGGATTCAAGGCGCGGTCAACGCCGGCGGAATTGATCTGAATCTGTCCGGGCTGGAAAAGGCCTACGCCGACCTGGCGCGCCGCATGGGTGTGGTTCTCGGCGCCATCGCCGAGAAAGGCTTCGATTCCATTACCCTGCGAACCAACGGCGAACCGCCCAAACGCGTCGCCGCGACCCTGCAGCGGCTGGCGGTGATTGAGCTGCTCAAGGCGCATATCGCCGAAACGCCCAATGTGGTCAACGTGCTGCATCTGGCCGAACAGCGCGGCATCACAATCCGCCAGGAAACGATCGGCCAGGCCATGCAGCGGGCGATCCAGCACAGCATTGAACTGGAAATCACCGAAGGCGACGCCCGGCACAGCATGATCGGGACCGTGTTCGCCGATCATCTGCCGCGCGTCCTGGCCATCAAGGGCTACTGGATGGATATGGTTCCGGAGGGTCCCATGACGCTGATTGTCAACAGAGATCGCCCCGGAGTGATCGGCTTCGTCGGCAATACGTTCGGCCGGCTCAACATCAACATCGCCGACATGACCATCAGTCGCAAGGGCGACAAGGCCCTGATGCTGCTCAAGCTCGATACGCCACCGAGTTCCCAGTGCCTGGCGGATCTGCGTAAAGACCCGGGTATCGAGGTGGTCAAGAGCTTTACGCTACCGCCGCTGGCGGGCGGACCCGCCTGAGGATTGGAGCGATCATGGCCGGACGGCGGGACAAACGGGTTGGCGGTCACAGGCGCCTGATCCGCAACGACCGCCAATTTGCCCTGATTTTCGCCGCTCTGGGCGAACCCACGCGTCTGCGCATCATGCAGATGCTTCCGCGCGAGGCTATTTGCCGCGACATGTACAATGTTGTGGAACTGGCCGAGGAACTGGGCCTGACCCAGCCGACGGTTTCGCACCATTTGAAAATGCTTCGGCGGGCGAACCTTGTCCAGTGTCGGCGCCAGTGCAACAGCCTCTATTTTTACGTCAATCAGGCTGTGGTTATCGCCTGGCTGGATCAGACGAAATGCCGTTTCGGCTGCAGCGGATAAAGATGGATGGGACTCATCCCAAAAAATTAAAAAAAAGGACTTGCTATTGCCGGCGCCCCAGTTATAATGATTCTGCCTGTGGGCTGTAGCGTCCGAGTTCGAGGTTGGCTGAAGCCATTCCCGCACCGCCCATCGATTGTCTCACCCCCATTCTGGTTCAATACCAGGGAGCACTAGTATGTCTTATGAAGACAAAACCATCGTATGCGTCGATTGCGGCGCGGAGTTCACGTTCACCGCGGATGAACAGCAACGGTTCGCGGAACGAGGCTTTACCAATGAACCCAAACGTTGCAAAACCTGCCGGGAGACTCGCAAGAGCCAGCAGGGCGAGGGCGGCCAGGGCGGCGGACGGGGTTTCTCGTCCGGCGGCAGGTCGTCCGGCGGATCAGGCGGTCGCGGATTCTCCTCCGGCCCCCGTCAAATGTACCCCGCCACGTGCGCTTCCTGCGGGAAGCCCACGGAAGTTCCGTTCAAGCCGTCCGGAAATCGGCCGGTTTATTGTCGTGATTGCTTCCAGGCCCAGCGGGCAGGCGGACGGTAAATCACCGTGGTCCCGGCGTACCGGGATATCCAGGCGCCGCTATGTTTCGGGCGCATGGCTCTGACTCAGAAACCCACTATTTGTAGTTTTCCCGGCGACAATGTGTCGCCAACGATGAGCGCTATGATCCGCCGTTCGGTGGAATTCAAGCGAGCTTCTAAATCCACAGGCAAACGGGCCGGTTCCAGACGAACCGGCCCGTCGTTTTTTTATAGTGATTGCTATTGAACATACCGTTTATGCTTCGCGGAGCTGATAAGCAGGCCGAATCGGCGCCAAGGCGCGACGACGGCGAGCGTCCATCGGGGCGGCAACGACGCGCGGGCCGGGAGGCCCGCGGCAAAATAATCCATCCTCGCCTGGAGAAATCCTTCGTGGTTTCCCTCTGATCGCAACGGCGATGAACCCTCCCATCGACACCACGCCGAATCTGTCATGCACCCGAACACCGGCTCCGCGAGAACAGCGACTGGCGGCGGAAACACCGCCGCCTATAATTCAATCCCGGCAGCCATAGGAATCGGAATGACTTTGTAGAAGGACTAAAGCAGTATGAGAGCGAAAAAGGATTTCTTTTCCGCCCGCACGACCGTAGATACCCCCCTGGGCAAGCGAATCATCTATCGTCTCGACGCCCTTAAAAAGTTCGGATCAATCGAGAATCTTCCCTACAGCATCAAGGTGCTCCTGGAAGCGTGCCTGCGCAATTGCGACGGACATATCGTGACGCCCGGGGATGTCGAAGCCGTCGCCCGTTACGATGCCCGTCAATCCCGACAGATCTCGGGAGTCGAAATCCCCTTTCTGCCCGGTCGCGTGGTGCTCCAGGATTTCACCGGCGTGCCGGCCGTGGTGGACCTGGCGGCCATGCGTTCAGCCATGGTCCGCATGGGCGGCGATCCGAAAAAGGTGAACCCCCTTGTCCCCTGCGATCTGGTGATCGACCACAGCGTGCAGGTGGACGTCTTCGCCAGCGGCATGGCGTTGCGGATCAACAGCCGGCTCGAGTTCGAGCGCAATCTCGAACGCTACGAGTTTCTCAAATGGGGCCGGCAGGCATTGGATAACTTCCGCGTGGTTCCGCCGGCGACCGGCATCGTGCACCAGGTGAATCTGGAATACCTGGCCAGGGTGGTCTGGGAAAAGGACGGCGTATTGTTTCCGGATTCACTCGTCGGAACCGATTCGCACACCACCATGATCAACGGCCTGGGCGTGGTGGGCTGGGGCGTCGGCGGCATCGAGGCGGAAGCGGTCATGCTCGGCCAGCCCATTTACATGCTTTTGCCGGAAGTGATCGGTTTTGAACTTGTCGGAAAATTGCGTGAAGGATGCACCGCTACGGACCTGGTGCTCACCGTCACCGAGATGCTCCGCGAGCACGGCGTGGTGGACAAATTCGTTGAGTTTTACGGCTCCGGCCTGGATCAGATGCCCGTGGCCAACCGCGCCACCATCGCCAACATGGCCCCGGAATATGGCGCCACCATCGGGTTTTTCCCCATTGATGAGAATGTATTGGCATATCTGAGATTGACCGGACGCGATGAAAAACTCGTCCAAACCGTTGCGCAGTACGCCAGACTCCAGGGACTGTGGCGCGATGATCGGCGCGACATAGCCTACGGCGGCGGACTGCGCCTCGATCTGGCGCAGGTGGAGCCGTCGCTGGCCGGTCCGCGCCGGCCGCAGGACCGCATCGCCCTGGGCGCCATGCAGTCGCAGTGGCGGCAGGATTTATCCGTCCTTTACAACAAAACCGCGCCGGTGCGGGCGGCCACCGTGCAAAGCTGGGAAGACGAAGGCGGCCATCCCGCGAACTCCCGGGATTGTGGCGGCGCGCCGGTGCGAGCCGATCCCGGCTTCGATGGCGTGCTGGTGGAAAATGATGGAAAAAACTTCGCGCTCAAGCATGGCGCGGTGGTCATCGCCGCCATCACCAGTTGTACCAACACCAGCAATCCCAGCGTCATGATCGCCGCCGGCCTGGCGGCCAAAAAAGCCGCCGAACGCGGCTTGACGCGTAAACCCTGGGTGAAAACTTCGCTGGCTCCCGGTTCCAAGGTGGTGGTCGATTACCTGGAAAAAGCGGGCCTGATGAAACACCTGGAGGCTTGCGGGTTTTATCTCGTCGGCTTCGGCTGCACCACCTGCATCGGCAATTCCGGGCCGTTACCGGAGCCGATCCGCAAGGCCATACACGAAAACGATCTGGTGGCCGCGGCGGTGCTTTCCGGAAACCGCAACTTTGAAGGCCGCATCAGTCCCGATGTGAAAGCCAATTACCTGGCTTCGCCGCCGCTGGTGGTCGTTTACGCCCTGGCCGGCACGGTGGACATTGATCTCGAACGCGAGCCGCTCGGTTACGACGGAAAGAACCGCCCGGTTCTGCTCAAGGATGTCTGGCCCACGCAGGGCGAAATCGAACGGACCGTCGCACAAGCCGTGGCCGGCGAACAGTTTCGCACCCGCTACGCCAACGTGTTTGAAGGCTCCGCCGAATGGAAGGCCATAAACACAGGCGCCGGCGACATTTTTGAATGGCGCGACCGGAGCACCTATATTCAGGAACCGCCGTTCTTTATTCAGATGAAGCCGCAAGCCGCTCCGATCCACTCGATCCAAAACGCGCGCTGTCTGGCCTGGCTGGGCGATTCGATCACGACCGATCACATCAGCCCGGCCGGTTCCATCCCCAAAAACAGCCCCGCCGGGAAATATCTCCTGGAACATGGCGTGGAATCGAAAATGTTCAACAGTTATGGCTCGCGCCGCGGGAACGATCGTGTCATGACCCGCGGAACTTTCGCCAACATCCGTGTGAAAAACAAGCTTGCGCCTGGAACTGAAGGCGGCGTGACCACCGATCTGCTCGATGGTACGGTCCAACCGATTTACGACGCGGCCATGCACTACCAACAGGCCGGGGTTCCGCTGGTGATTCTGGCCGGCAAGGACTACGGCATGGGTTCCAGCCGCGACTGGGCCGCCAAAGGAACCTTTCTGCTGGGCGTCAGGGCGGTAATCGCGGTGAGTTTTGAACGCATCCATCGCAGCAACCTGGTGGGCATGGGCGTGCTGCCGCTGACCTTCCAGGGCGGGCAGACGGCCGGGAGCCTTGGCCTGAACGGCCGGGAGATTTTCGACATTGAGTTGCCAGCGGACCTTCAACCGCGGCAGGAAGTGAAGGTCATCGCCCGCGCGATCGAAGGAAAGAAGATCGAATTTACCACTCTATGCCGCATCGATACGCCCGTGGAAGTGGATTATTACCGCAACGGGGGGATTCTGCATACGGTTCTTCGCCGCATGGCGGCGACACACTGACGCCAGGATGGAGCAATGGCAAGAGAAAGATTATTTAGATTTTTTCCTTGTCAAGGATATGTTGAATATGCCCTGCTCCTCAAACTGGGGGTCATGCCTGCCGGCGTGAATCAGGAAACCGGCGGTCTGGAAGACCGCCCCCCGAATCAAGACCAAGCGGCCAGGGCCGCTGCCGGGCGTGCTGAGATTACGCATCCGCCGGATTTTCCACGACGCTTTGGAAGGATCCGTCGGAGAGGCGCGTGGTAACGCGCCGGCCGGAAATCGCCTGCCGCACGCGGCTGATAATCGCGCCATGTTCATCCATGGTAATGGAAAAACCTCTCTCCAGGACGCGGTGCGGACTGGCCAAATCCAAACGATTCGCCAGGTTGGAAAGCTGCAGCCGCGCGCGTTCGAGCCGTCCGGCCGCCGCCGCCGGCAGTGCCGTTTCCATGGGTTTAAGTCGCGCGAAAAACTCCACGAACCGCCAACGCGGTGAGGCCGCCCGCATCCGACCGGCGGTTGTATTCAAGCCGGCCAGCGCTTCTTTCACGCGCCGCAGAAGAATTTCAGAGAGCCGCCGCTGGGCGTCCTCCAGGCGCCGCCAACCCTGCGCTACCGCATGTCGCGGCTCAATCCGCCGCACCTGGCCGGCGAGCTGTTCGGTTCTACGCTGGTTGATGGCCAAGGCGCGCCGCAATCCATCCACCACCCGGCTGCGGAGCAGGGTCAACAAATGATTTTTTTCCGCCAGAAGACGGGAAGCGTACATTTGTATCAGTTCACGGTACGAAGCGAGTTGATCCCGAAACACCCGCACGTCCGGGATACTCAGCTCCGTGACGGCCGTCGGAGTCGAACCTCGCAGATCGGCTACCAGGTCGGCAATGGTGGTATCCGGCTCGTGGCCGATGCCGGTGGCGATTGGAATCCGGCTCGCCGCGATGGCACGGGCGACGACCTCTTCGTTGAAGGCCCATAGATCTTCCAGGGAGCCGCCGCCGCGCACCAGCAGGATCAAATCGACGCCGCCGATCCGTGCGGCATAGCGGTTGACCATTTCAATCGCCTGGGCTATCTGCCCCGCCGCGACCGCTCCCTGCACCTGCACCGGCAGAAGCATCGTATGAAGTCCAGGAAAACGCCGATAGGCCGTGGTCAGCACGTCTTGGAGGACATCGCCGGTGGGGCTGGTAATGATGACCACGCGCCGGGGCAGCTTGGGTAAAGGCCGTTTGCGTTGCGTATCAAAAAGCCCCTGATCCCGGAGTTTTTCGTAAAGCCGGCGAAAAGCCAGTTCCAACTCGCCCTCTCCCCGCGGCCGCAACCGATTCACGTAGAGTTGCACCTTCCCCTGCGACTCATAGATGCGAATCGTCCCTTGCGCCACCACCGCCAAACCATCCCGCGGAGAAAATCCCAAGCGGGCAAGTGCGTCGCGCCACAGCACGCAAGGCAATTCGGAGGCTGAATCCTTCAGCGTGAAAAAGGCATGTCCCTTCGAATAAACTTTGAAATTGGATATCTCCCCCTGCACCAGCAAAACCGGCGGCAACTGCACGGCCAGCGCCTGCTGAATCATGCTGTTAACCTGACTGACCGTTCGAATCGGCCCAGGCTCGGGAACATCCGGTTCAACCGCAGGCGCCGCGGCGTTTGTCCGGCGCGGCGGCCCCAAGTTCCGGTTGGGGGAATCGTCCGGTTCAAAAAGGTTGGGAATCATGTTTGTCCGTTCCGAGCGGCGAATAGCAGTCAGGAGCCGTTTCCATATTTATTCTTCGCCGGCGATTAAATCCCGGTAGGTTTCGCGGCGGCGGATAACGCGCCAGACTGAACCATCCACGAGAACCTCCACGGCGCGCGGGCGGGTGTTGTACTGGCTGCTCATGGCGAAGCCGTAGGCCCCCGTCGAAAATACGGCCAGCAACGCGCCGCGTTGCAGGACCGGCAGCCAGCGATCGCGCGCCAGGTAATCACCGCTTTCGCAGATGGGTCCAACCACGTCGACTTTTTCATCGCCGGGGATGCGCAGCGAGCTAAGCCGACGGGGCGGGACCCGCGCCGGGCCGGGATTTACCGGCCAGATAAAATGATAACTTTCGTAGAGCGTCGGGCGGATCAGATCGTTCATGGCGGCATCGACGATAATGAACTTTTTTTTCCCTCCCTGCTTGGCGTATTGGACGCGGCTGACCAGAATGCCGGCGTTGCAGGATATGGAGCGGCCCGGCTCGAGAATGACCCGCAGGTTCCGGCCGACGAGCAACGGGACGATGGCGGCGGCGTATTCGGCGGCGGACGGGGCTTCATTACCTTCGTAAAAAGCGGCAAAACCGCCTCCGATGTCGATGGTGTCAATCACCATGCCCCGGCGGGCCAGACGATCAATCAGCGCCAGCGCTTTGCCGATGGCGTTCACAAAAGGCCGGGGCGATTGGATCGGCGAGCCAATATGCAGATGCAGCGCGTGAAGGCGGGCGTGGGCGGCGCGGGAAGCCTGGCTATAAAAATCGGCGGCGCGATTGATATCAATGCCGAACTTGGTTTCTTTTTTTCCGGTCAGCGTCTTACGGTGTGTGCCGCGGCTGGACACATCAGGATTGACACGCAACGCGGCCTGGGCAACAACGCCGCGCAGAGAGGCGAGGCGATCAAGGTTCCAGAACTCCTCTTCGCTTTCGATGTTGAACCAGCCGATGCCGGCGGCGAGCGCTTCGTTGATTTCTCTATCGGTTTTTCCCACGCCGGCAAAGACAATCGTAGCCGGATCGGCGCCGATCTGGAGCGCGCGAAACAGCTCTCCGCCGGAGACCACGTCAAACCCGCTGCCGCACCGGCGAAGTTCGCGCAGGATGGCCAGGTTGCCGCAGGATTTGACGGAATAACAGATCAGCGGCTGCAACGGCGCGAACGCCCTGGCGAATCGCTGAAAATGGACACCCAGGGTGGCCTTGCTGTAAATGTACGCGGGGGTGCCGGCGGATCGGACAATGTCGTCCACGGCGACGTTTTCGCAATACAGCTTGCCGCGACGATATTGGAAATAGTCCATAGCGAAATAATTTCCGCGGATTCAGGAAAAAAAGCGATGCAGATAATCGAAAGCTTCCCGGGCGGCCTGCTCGGCGGTGGTTTCATAGGGATATAGTTCGACGGTAACCCAGCCGTCATAATCAATTTCACCCAGGGCGGTGAACAGAGCGGAAAAGTCGATCGCGCCATGGCCGGGAATCAGGTGCTGGTGCACGCGATTGGGAGCGATGTCCTCCAGGTGCACGTGGGCGATCCATTGCCGCTGCGCGCGGAGCACGGCGGCGGGGTCTTCGTCGACGCAGAAAAAATGACCCACATCACAATTCATTTTCAAATTCGGATGAGCGATACGCTGGAGAAAATCGACGCACTGGCGGCTGGTTTGAATCAGGAGGCCCGGTTCGGGTTCGACCAGCAGCATGACGCCGGCTTGCCGGGCCGCCGGCAGGACCTGGCGCAGTCCGTCTTCGTAAATTGCCAGGGCCTCCGGGCGATTCATATCGGAAAGCGGTCCCCCCGGCTCCAGCGACATGGTACGGGCGCCGAGTTTCGCCGCCAGGCGAATGCAGGCGAGGGTATGATCGATGCGCATTTTTCGCCGGTGCGGATCTTTCTCAATCCAGGAGGGATGGTAGGTGTCGCCCAGGGCAAAAAGCGTAAAGGCATTGATATTGGAGACGCAGAGTCGATAATCGGCGATCGTTTTCACCAGGCTGGCTACGCGCTCGTCCGGCATGTGCGGGGGCCAGGCATGGGGAACATCCGCCATGATTTCGACACCGCCGTAACCGGTCCGCGCGATGACGGCGATGGCCTCCTCCAGCGAGATTCGTTTGAACGCATTGGTGGAGAAGGCGAGTTTCATGATGGAGGATTCTCACGGAGCGGTCACGGCAGCGGGTGCGGACCCATGCGGGGTCGCTCCGGCTCGCCGGAATGCGGCGACAAGGCCGCGGAATCATCAGTCGGCGATCTCGACGCCCATGGAACGGGCGGAACCGGCGAGAATTTTTTCCGCGGCTTGAACCGAGGAGGCGTTGAGGTCGGGAAGTTTTTCCTGGGCTAATTTGCGAAGCTGGGCTTTGGTAAGTTTGCCCACTTTATTCTTGTTCGGTTCGCCGCTGCCTTTTTCGATGCCGAGCAAATCTTTGATCATGACCGACGCCGGCGGCGTCTTGACGAGGAAATCGAAGGTGCGGTCGCTATAGACCGTCACTTCGACGCCGACGACCTTGCCCTTCAGGACGGCGGTGGCGGCGTTGAACCGCTGGATGAATTGGCCGGGATTGACGCCATTGGCGCCCAGCACGGGACCAATGGGCGGAGCCGGGGTCGCGGTTCCGCCGGGAGCCTGCATTTTGAATTTTTTGACTACTTCTTTGACTTTAGCCATGGTTGCATCCTTCTATCACATATTCATAATTAGAAATCAAAGTACATCTCTCCGCGGGCTTTGGGAATCCGCTTCGGATCCACCGCCCTGAACCACCCGCACGTTCCAGCGGCCATCGTCGCGGCGGGGCGAGCGCCATTGTCGCCAGCGGCGTTTGATCGCCATAGTTCCAACCACCAGGGCGGTCAGAACCGCCGCGCCCAGGAGCAGTATGCAAAACACAAACAACCCGGCCAGCATCAATGGCGCCAGCACGAGTAACGCAAAAACAATCCCGATCCCGCGCGGCGTATGCGAGAGCCGGCCGGGGCGAGAGGCGGGGTGCGACTGGTGAAATACCATACGAACCATATTATTAACCCGCCTTGGCCGCAATCAAGGCTTTGGCCATCCCGGCGGACCGGAACGGACAGCACGGCCGGCACAACAGGCCGCTTACTGCATTTTCTCAAGCTGCCAGTATTCCACTTCCAAAGGCGTGGCGCGGCCGAAAATGGTGACAATGACGCGCACCACACCCTTGTCGGGAAAAATCTCGTCCACATTTCCCTCGAAATTTTCGAACGGACCTTCCCATATCTTGACCCGATCTCCCTTCTGGAAATCGACCTTGACGGTGGGACCGGCCTCCGGTTTTTCGGCTTCGGCAATAATCTTTTCAACCTCTTTGGGCTTGATCGGTTCGGGGCGGTTCTTCTGACCGATAAAGTCTCCGACATCCCGGGTTTCCTTAAAAAGGTCCCAGGCCCGTTCCTCCATCTCGCCGTCGCTCTTGAGCTGCATTTCCACAAATACGTAGCCGGGATAAAGCTTGTGTTCCGCAACTTTCTGCTGACCGGACTTCACCCGCTTGATGCGTTCGCGCGGCACCAGGATTCGGCCGATGAGGTCGCCGAGATTTTCCATTTTGACTTTTCGTTCGAGCGCCTCGCGCACCTGGTCTTCACGGTTGGACGCGACGCGCAAGACGAACCATTGTTTGGTCGATTCCGTCGTCGGGACCTGCGCCGGCTGGTCTGTCATTCGATTTTTCCCGTTGTGAATCACCTGATTACATGGATGGCCTTGAAAAACTGCACGAATCCGCCATCGATAAGAAACAGCAGCAACGCCAAGCCCAGCGTAAGAAAAATCACCAGCCGGGTGGCCCGGAACACGGCCGGTGGAGTCGGCCAAACAACCTTGCGCATTTCGCTTTCCGCAAGGATCATAAAATCGGCATAGCGCGGCCTGTTGACCACCCAGAAGCAGAGCCAGGCTCCCAGAATGGCGATGATCAAGGCCACCACCGCCTTGACGTAACCGGGATCAAGAGCCATGAAAGTGTTCAAAGCCCAGCGCATCCCAAGTAGAATAACGGAACCGATTCCGATGACCGTCCCCAGGCGGACATACTTACCCTGTCCCTTTTTGTAAATACTGAATGCCGGCATGAGTTATCCGCCGTTCCTGTTCATTCGAGTTTCCGCGGGCGGTTACCTATCGCCGGAACCATCCCAAAACCGCCGATCCAGAAACACGACAGGCGGGATTCGAACCTGCAACCCCCGGTTTTGGAGACCGGTGCTCTGCCAGTTGAGCTACTGTCGTATGTACCGGCTTAAACCATGACGATTCCTGTCCGCCCGGAGATCGATCATCCTTGCCGGGACGACCAGCTGAATTATAGCACCCGATTTTCAAGATCCGAAGCGTCAAAATTAATCGCTCCGGGGACAATCGCCCGAGGATTACTTACCTTTCTTCAGGCGATGGTCGGTATGCTTCCGCAGTCGTGGCGAAAACTTCCGAAACACCTTTTTCATATCCATCTCTTTCGGATTTATACTAATCCGGTAATTCAGGTCCCTGGTCTGACTACACTGCAACCATACCCATTCACGAGCCATGAGAGAGAACTCCAATTGCCATGATCCAGCCCGATCAGGCGATGATTTTGGTCACCACACCGGCGCCTACGGTACGGCCGCCTTCGCGAATGGCGAAACGCACGCCCTGTTCCATCGCGATCGGACAATCGCCAAGATCAACCGTAATCTTCACGTTGTCGCCGGGCATGACCATTTCGGTGCCGGCGGGCAAGTCCAGCGAGCCGGTTACGTCCGTGGTGCGGAAATAAAACTGCGGGCGATAACCCTTGAAGAAAGCGGTATGGCGGCCACCCTCTTCCTTGGTAAGCACGTAGATTTCAGCTTCAAATTTGGTGTGCGGAGTAATGGAACCGGGTTTGGCGATCACCTGACCACGTTCCAGCTGTTCCTTTTCAATACCACGCAGCAGCAAGCCAACGTTATCGCCGGGAATGGCCTGATCCAGAGTTTTCTGAAACATTTCCACGCCGGTGACAACGGACTTGAGCGGCTCTTTGTGCAAGCCGACGATTTCGACATCATCGCCCACCTTGATCACGCCGCGCTCCACGCGTCCGGTTCCGACAGTTCCGCGCCCCTTGATTGAGAACACGTCTTCCACCGGCATGAGAAAAGGCTTTTCCTTTTCCCGTACCGGTTCGGGAATGTAACTATCGAGCGCTTCGATGAGTTTCATAATCGGTTCAGTCGCCTTGGGGTCCGAGGGATTCTTGAGGGCTGCGGAAGCCACCCCGCGGATGATGGGTATTTCGTCGCCGGGGAACTTGTATTTGGACAAAAGTTCGCGAATTTCCAGTTCCACCAGGTCCAGCAATTGGGGATCATCCACGAGGTCGGTCTTGTTGAGGAAGACCACGACCCTCGGCACGTTCACCTGGCGGGCCAGAAGCACGTGCTCGCGCGTCTGCGGCATCGGGCCATCCGCCGCAGAGACCACCAGGATGGCTCCATCCATCTGGGCGGCGCCGGTGATCATGTTCTTGACGAAGTCGGCGTGGCCGGGACAGTCGATATGGGCGTAATGCCGCTTGGGCGACTCATATTCCACGTGCGAAATGGCGATGGTTACGATTTTGGACGGATCGCGGCGTCCCTGCTTTTCGGAAGCCTTGGCGACCGCATCGTAGGAAACGGCCTGGGATAGTCCCTGCTTGGCCAGCACCGCCGTCATCGCGGCGGTCAGGGTGGTCTTGCCGTGGTCGATATGCCCGATGGTACCGACATTGACGTGGGGTTTCTTACGTTCAAATACACCTTTGGCCATGGATGCAACCTCCTGTGGTCAAGAAAATCCTTACATTACCAGCGGTGGCGCCGACAGCTATCGGGACCAGCGCAACATAATTTTGTTTCTCTACCCGCCGTCAGAAAACTCCCGGCCACCCGTCTGTCCCGCCGGCCAGCGGGACGCAGAGAGGTCCGGACTCATCGGCACAGCTCCGCGGAAAGCTACTGATGGGACTTGAACCCATGACCTCGTCCTTACCAAGGACGCGCTCTACCAACTGAGCTACAGCAGCGCTCGCCCGCGGCGAACCGAATGCCGCCATCCCGACCGTTTCCGCGCCACCAGGCTGCGACGACTCTCCGCCGCAGTGAAGAACCGGCCAAGCGGAGTAAGTCTACCGGCATAAAACGCGGTTCGCAACCCGTGCGCGTCGGACGGTAACGCCTGACGCGCGGCGGGGCGATTTTTCCGGCTTGCCCGCCGGCAGGCGGGGAGTTCCTGCCCCGGGCGCTTTCGCACGCCAGAGACCCGTGTGGAACCGGCGCCCAAATGTTGCCGCCAAGACAACGCGCCGATCCCGCCGTTATCGGGATTCCCCGGCCGCTCCCGAAGAAATTGCCGCACACCGGTAACAGCCACGGGTGGATTACGGGATTCGAACCCGCGACCCCGAGGACCACAACCTCGTGCTCTAACCAACTGAGCTAAATCCACCGTCCGAAATATATATAACCAATCTCAAAAGAGATCACGGCCACGACGGCGGGACTATCCATTGAGAGAGGTTCCCGTCTCTATCCGAAAAAAACCGCGCGAGATCGCAAAATTCCGGGATGCTCCCGGATTTCAGCGCAACACCACGACTTCCACCCGCCGGTCCAACGCCAGGTCCGTAGTGGAGACCATATCGTGGTCGCCGAAACTTACCGCTTTCATGCGGCGCCGTGATATGCCATGGCGAGCCAGGAAGTTTTCCACCGACCGCGCCCGCGCCAGCCCCAGCACATAGTTGTTGCGGTAAGGATGGTGAATGGGGCGATTATCGGTAAATCCTTCGATGCGAATTCGCCGGCGGGCGTAACGGGTTCGCAGCAAATAGGCCACATGCAACAATACGTGGAGCGAGCGTGGTTGCAGCCGCGCGCTGGCGGATGCGAACAGCAAGTCGCTGGAAAGTACAAAGCGGCGTATTTCGCGGCGCCGGCGACGAACCAAACGGCGCGGAGCGACCCTGGCTCCGACGGAAGACCGATTCTTGAATGTCGGCAACATGGTCGTGTAGCCGGTCGGCCGGGCGGTCTGAGTGCTCGCGGCTTGTTGCGCCTGGGCCGCGGCGGCGATCTGCTGTTGCTGCGCAAGCTGCGCGCGCGTGGACGCCAGGCCGGCCCTGGCCTCGCTTAACTGCTGCTGGAGCTGCTGATTCTGTTGGAGAAGCTGGTTACGTTCCGCCTGGAGTTTGTTCTGGGCGCACCCGCCGACGAACGCCGCCAACATCAGCGCCACGGAACCACCAAGGGACCACCGAATGAAACGTGTCATGGTGGAAAACTCCTTTACCAAATGGAAACTTTCGGCCGGTCCGCCTGACTTCGGCCCGAATTCCATGATGCGCTTATTCTACTTGAACCGCCGGGCTTGGCAAGCATCCCGAATCAGCATCAATCGTCGATTACCACCGCGTGCAAAAACTTCGGTCCATGCACGCCGGTGACCAGATTCATTTCAATATCGGCCGTTTTACTTGGACCATTGATGATGACCACATTGGAGGGCATTTTTCCGGCGGTGTCGCGCAGTATCCGTGGCATCGCGTCGATCATATCGGCCACGATGCGACCGGCTGGAAGCAAGATGATGTGCAGGGGAACCGTCAGCGTTGTCGAACGCCCGAAGCCGGGGTCGCTCCAGACCATCATCGCACCGGTGTCGGCCAGACCATAGCGGCAATCAGTAATCGACGCATCGCACTCGAAAACGGTCCGGGAGCAGTTTTCCTCGGTCCAGCGATAGAGCCGGTAGCCTCGGTCCCTCAAGTGCGCGGCGATCTGGGCATCAGGAAGATCGGCCAAATTGAGCATGATGGACTGGATTTTCGTCCCGTCCATGCCCGCCAGTGCGGCGTCCGCGGACAGGCACGCGTCAATCGCCGCGGTGATTCCGGCGCTTCGCGTGCGTCGCACCTGGACGCCATTTTTGGATGCCAGATCGATCCATCGCTCCAGCCGCTTTGGATCATCCGTCCGCACCTGCCGGAGGAATCGTTCCGGACGCTGTGGCCTTTCCGACGGCGCAGGGACCTCGCCCCGCGCCGAGTGCCCCAAAGCATGACGGATGCGGGCGAGAAACTCTTCGCGGGCGTCCTGAGGTTGGTCGGTGGCCATGGAATCTTGCGGCATGGGGGGTGGCTCCTGTTGTAAAATATTTCGGGGGGGTACAATCTCCGCTATTGGAACAGTATTCGGAGGGATCGCGGTTTCTGCGCCGGTTGACATATACGGCGCGGGCCGTCGCAGCGGCCCGGCTTCGCGCCCGGAGGATGGCGCCATTTTAGCCGATGGGGGCATCGGCCCTACAGGGCGCCGGTCCCACATTGCCGTCGCAACGGCCCGGCTTCGCGCCCGGACGATTTCGTAATACGGCGGGTTTGTTGCGACGCGAATCCCGCGGGCGGGCCGTCCGCGTTCCCAGGCGCCTCCATAAAATTATCCCCCCCCCGGCCCCTGGCGGAACGCTTCTTGTTCGAGCAGGCCCCCGCCGATACTATAAAATTTTAATTATGCACAAAAAACGGCCTCGTACCAGCGGTTATTTCCTGTGGACGGCGGTAGTACTGGCGGCGAGCGGTTTGTCCGCCGGCGGCGCGGTGAGCGCAGTCCCGACCGGCCAGGGCGTGGCGCGCAGACCGGCAGCCATCGGGATGGTCGCCAGGACGGATCGGCTATTGGGCCGGCAGGTCGATCTCAAGTGCCCGGCGCAATTCATCACGGCCCTGGCGCTGGACCGGCAAGGCAATCTCTGGGTGGGAACGGAAGATCACGGGGTGTACCGCTATGACCCCCGGCTGCCGGCCCGACGGCGGTGGGCGCAATTCGGCGCCGCAAGCGGCGTGGGCGACAACAACGTATACGCCATCGTGTGCGACCGGCGTGGTCGCATCTGGGTGGGTACGCTCACGCACGGCGTGGCGGTTTATAACGGGCGACGCTGGCGGCGGTACAACGTAATTCCGCATCCGCGCCGGAAGGTGCTTGCCGGACCGATTGGATCGCGCATTTTCGCCATGGTGGCCAATCCCGCGAACGGGGATGTATGGATGGCCACGGACGCGGGCCTGAGCCGGTATCGGGCGCGTACTCATCGTTGGCAATACTTCACACGCGCCGGCGGTTTGCCCGGCGCACAAGCGACGGCGCTGGCGTTGGGACCGCACGGCCGGCTGTATGTAGCCTTGCAGGTGGGAGGCATTGCCATCTCCACTCCGGCGCGCCATTACCGACACTGGCGCATAATTACCGGACCGCGTTATATGCCGGGGCGGGCTACGGGCGCGGGTTTGCCGTGCCGGATGATCAACGCCTTGCTGGCGCTGCCGGACGGGCATGTTTACGCGGCTACCGACAACGGTCTGGCCGACAGCGCCGATCATGGCCGGACATGGCGTTTTGTGCATGGTCGCGATTTTCCTCTGGAAATAGGCGGAATGGCCAAGCCGCCGCTCGATTTTCACCATCCTTCCGCGGCCGAGGAAGCACGAATGCCGCCCGACGATTATGTCACCTGCCTGGCGGCGATGCCGGGAAGCGCCGTGCGGAATCTCTGGCTGGGCTGCCGGCGCAACGGTTTTGCGGATTTGCATGTAAACACAGGTCTGATGACACCGGGACCGGTAGAGAAGGCGCCGCCGGCGACACCGGATGTAAAAACCAACTTTATTTCCGCGCTGTTGGCGCTGCCGGACGGGTCCGTGATTGTCGGGCGCTACGGCGGCATGTTGACGCGCTACGAACCGCGGGGTTATGCCAAGCCGTTGGGCGCGGTTCTCGCCACCGGTTCCAAGGGTAACGCCAGGTTCGTCGGCGAACGATTTCCAGCGCCGGCGGCAACCTGGACGCCGGCGGAATTCGCCCGGGCGCTGACATATCTTGTGCGCATGCGACAATCACTTCCCAGGAAAAGAACGCCGGCCTTTTTCCTCTCCGACGACTGGACGACCAAAGGAGATTGGATCGAGCATTATGGACTGACGTATACCGCTCTGTTCGGCGCGTTCGGCGCCTCTGATCAGTTTCACGATGTGCGTGATTTCCAGGTGCGGGTTTATACCGGGCCGCATGTCGGCGCCCGCGGTCAAGTGTGTTGGTATACCATGTGGCTGCACACAAACAAGCCGAATTGCCTGTTTGATCCGCAGATTGGAACGCGACGCTACTCGGAAGTAAATGACGGCGGGTTTATGCTGCCCTGGTACTGGCAAGGGCCGAACCTGTGGATCGCGGTGAAATTTCCGAAGGGCAGCTATGTCGCCGATTGGTACTTATACAACAAGGACGGCCATAGCGGCGGCAACCGGCGGCGCGATTTTGTAATGAACGTGCGATCGCCGGCGGTGAACCGACAGGCGGCGATGCGGGAAAAACCGCTGGACACCACGCGGATCGTGCAATTCTGGGGTGGAGTGTATGAGCGGTTTCTGGTGCGCGGTCCGGGGCGGTACTGGTTCCACATCCGGCGGAATCACGGCGAATGCGTGACCGTGTCGGGCTTGATGATTGATCGTTGGAAGCGGAACAGCGCCGCCGGGAAGATCAAGGCGCCGGCGGCTTTGCGGCCGGCGGTGGCGTTGTGGCGGGCCAGCCAAAGAAGATCGCCGCCGGACGCGGCCTGGGCGGATCAGGCCCACGTATGCCAGGTGGAGTGTCTGCGGGCGGCGGCGGCGGCGGCGGCTCCCTGGCAGGCGCGATGGCGGAGCGTTTTGAACATCTGGTGGCGGCGGGATCGGGAGAATCTGCGCAAACTGATTCAGAAAAAACTCTCCCAGGCGGCCCGAGCCGATCCACAGTTATACTCGTTCATTCTCAGTCCGGCCCAGCGGCACAAATGGTGGCCGAACAACCAGGTCCGGTCAGGTTCCCGATCACGGTGAACAACATCGGACCGGGCGCTATTTCCACCCCCATCGACGCCGACGTGGAAGCCCATCCGCAAATGGAAGCGGCCTTGATGGCCGAGATCCCTCTGGGCCGCTGGGGCAAGCCCGAGGAAGTTGCGAGTCTGGCGGTGTTTCTGGCCTCCGATGACGCGGCGGAGGGTGCGTGGCATGTTATGCCGCGGGTCGGAGTAACTTTCCATACAACATATAGTATCGCCAGCGGTCGTCTTGGCTCAGGCGCAAGGCGCGGAGCGCCAAGATCGCT
>JAJYDU010000129.1 GCA_021790475.1 Planctomycetota bacterium
CAGACGCAGTTCCCCCGCCCCCGGGCGCGGCGAAAGCGGCTGTCGGATTTGCCATGGTCGATCGCCGCGTTCATATTCATCTGACTGTTTCGCAGCAACAGCGGCTGGGAATCATCTGCGCCCCTTTGAAGGCGATCGCCGAATCGCCCCAGCTGACCGTCTACGGTTCGCTGAAGACTGATCCGGCGTCCACGTATACGCTTTCCTCGCCGGTGCCGGGAATTCTCGTGGCCGCCGGTCCTCCACTGCAGATAGGCCGACACGTCAAACGCGGCGCGCGGTTGCTGGGGATCAAACCGGTGATCGGCGTGAGCGAGCGGGTTTCCATTACGCTGGAACTGGCAAAAATAAGAGCGGATGTCATCGCCGCGCGGGCGGCGCTGCGAACGGCCGCAGCGACTTATCGGCGGGCCTTGCATCTCTATCACGAGCAGCAGGCTGTATCCAAACAAAGCGTGCAAATCGCCCGGGCGAAAATGGTGGCTCAAAAAGCCCGGCTCGGTGCTGACCAACGCACCGCGCGGATGATCGCCCGCGCCTTGCAATGGACCTCCACGTCCCAGGCCACCCTGTGGCTGCGGGCGTCGCACACCGGCGTGGTGCGCGAATTGCCAACCCGCGCCGGCGAGTTTGTCGCCGCCAATCAGCCGCTTCTTATAATCAGCGATTTCCACCGCCTGCTGGCGGAACTGGCTCTTAGGCCGTCCGATCCTCCCGCGGCGGCGATGGCGCCGGCGCGGATTCAATTGCTCGGACAACCGGGCTGGTTGCTCGGAAAACCCGTTGGCCTCGGCCCGCACGCCGATCGTAAAACCCGCGGCCTGACGGCCTTGTACCTTGTTACCACCGATCAAAGCGTGCGCCCCGATATGGCGATCACCGGCTGCCTGCAATTGCCCGGCCCCCCCCGCAAGGGCGTTCTGATTCCGCGCTCCGCCATTGTATGGCGGCGGGGCGAACGCTGGGTTTTCGTGCGCGCCGGCGCGACCGTGTTTGTTCCCACCATGCTGGGCCGATCCAGAATGGTTCCCGGCGGAATTTTTCTCGCACACGGCCCAAGCGCGGGCCAAATGGTGGCGGTGCGGGGAACGCAGTTGCTCTTATCGCTGGAATTGAGCGGCCAGATCAAACCATCCGGATAGGTTTTCATGTTCAAACGAATCGTAAAGTTCGCATTGCGCTTTCGCGGTGTGATTGTGGCGCTGGCCTGCATTCTGGCCGGGTTTGGCGTCTATTCCATCCTGCAGGCGCGCTACGACGTATACCCCGACTTCATTCAGCCGCAACTGGATATTAAAACCATTGCGCCGGGTTTCAGCCCCAGCCAGGTGGAAAAACTCGTGACCACGCCTATTGAACGGGCGTTGGCCGGCGGGGTGGATGCCCGTGAAACATTCTCCAATTCACTTGCCGGAATTTCCATTGTTAAAGTGCTCTTCCCCGGCGGATCCAATATTTACCGTGATCAGCAGTTGACGGCCCAGCGGCTCGCCGACGTATCCGGAATATTGCCTCCCCACGTTCATGCTCCGGTGCTGATGCCTTTGAACAGTTCCATTCGCTGGGTAACAGTGGTCGGCATCACCAGCAAAACCAGCGATACCCGGCGACTTCGCACGGTTGCCGACTGGGTGATGCAACCGCGCTTGCTGGCCGTTCATGGTGTTTCGGAAATAGCCATTTATGGCGGACTTCAAAAAGATTATCAGGTTCAGATCATTCCCGGCCGGTTGGTTCAGTATGGACTATCCGTCCGGCGGGTGATAGCCGCCGCCCGTCAGGCCACAGGCCTGATCGGCGGTTCATTTGTCACTACGCCCAATCAAGCCTTGACGTTACGCGTACACGGCCAGATTCCGTCGCTCCGGCAGTTTGACGCGATCACGGTGGGCTACCATCAGAATCATCTGATTACTCTGGCGGATGTTGCCCGTATCCGTATCAGCCATTTGCCGCAGGTAGGCGCGGTATCCATCATGGGTCGCCCCGGGGTGCTGTTGATGATTGGACTGGCGTATGGCTCCAACCTGCTGCACGTGAGCGCCCACGTGCAAAAAGCCCTGTTCTCTCTTACGCCCGTACTTCGCGCACAGGGTATTATTCTGCACGGAAAAATTCTTCAATCCGCGGATTTTATCACCACCGCATTGCACAATCTGATGGATTCTCTGCTTATTGGCGCCGCTCTGGTCATCATTGTGCTTTTTCTGTTCCTGGGCGAGTGGCGAACCAGTCTGATTTCCTGTCTGGCGATTCCCCTCTCGCTGTTGGCCGCCATTACCGTGCTTACGCATCTGGGCTATACCCTTAACATCATGACCCTGGGCGGTCTGGCCGTGGCCATTGGAGAAGTGGTCGATGATGCGGTAATTGATGTGGAAAATATCACCCGCCGGCTGCGGATCAACGCCCTGTCCGCGGCGCCTCGTCGCCCGCTGCGCGTGGTGCTTATGGCGTCACTGGAAGTGCGAACGGCTGTCGTATTCGCAACCTTCGCGGTCATACTTGTTTTTCTTCCTATTTTTGGACTCACCGGACTGGCGGGACGTTTTTTTGCGCCGCTGGGGGTGGCTTATATTGCCGCGGTGCTTTCCTCCCTGTTGCTCGCGCTGACGCTTACGCCGGCGCTTTGCCTCTCGTTGCTGCCCGCGGTTGCGGTCCGCGGGCACGATGCCTGGCTGACTGGACATATTAAAAAATGGTACCGGCGAATTCTCCAGGTGGTTGAATACCGGCGGGGGCTGGTCATTGCCCTGGTGGCGTTGTGTACCCTTGCGGGTATTGCCACCGCGCCATTTTTAAAAATCGAGTTTTTTCCCCGCCTCAATGAACGCAATTATGTACTGCATCTGGCTCTGGTTGCCGGATCATCCCTGGATCAGTCCATCGCCATCGGCAACCGTGTCACGCGCGATTTACGCAAAATTCCTTACATACGGGAGGTTGAACAACGATCCGGCATGCCCAATCTCGCCGGCGATATTCTTGGTCCGCAGTACAGCGAATATCTGATCAAGGTACAACCCCTGACCCCCGGCCAGGCCGGACATTTCCGCCGGGATATGAAT
Organism: Planctomycetota bacterium; assembly: GCA_021790475.1. Taxonomy (GTDB): domain Bacteria; phylum Planctomycetota; class Phycisphaerae; order WQYP01; family WQYP01; genus JAKBMM01. The sequence goes on from JAJYDU010000129.1 coordinate 3,069, forward strand.
CGCCTGATCAAAAAATTTCCCGGCGTGCTGCTTTCTTACAATACGGTTCTCTCCGAGCGCATCAATGAAACCATTTCCGGTTCCGGAGCGCCGGTTGTCGTTCAGATCATCGGCAATCACTTCGCCGCCATCCAGAAAGCCACCACCGCTCTGACCGCCGTTCTTAAAAATGTTCCCGGAGCGCGCAGCGTTGTCCCGCAGACCGCCTGGAACGCCCCGGAAATTAAAGTGCGCCTGCGCTATCGGCAACTATGGCGGTGGGGTTTGACCCCCATGGCCGTATTAAGCCGGATCCATCTGCTTGCCCGCGGGCGGCTGGTCGGGCACATTTATCACGGTACGCGTGTCTGGCCGCTCATGGTCACGTTTACGCCCGGATGGAACCGCATATCCAAAGTTCGCCGGCTTCCCATTCAAACACCGGCGGGAACATGGATTCCTCTTTCCGCGCTCGCCCGGGTTTATGAAGGGCGGGGATTCTACCGAATTTCCCATATCAACGGGCTGCGGGCTCAGATGATAAATATTCATCTGGCCGGTGTAACCGCCGGGCAATTTGTTCAAGCCGCCCGCGCCGCCATCGCCCGGATTAAAATTCCGCCGGGAGTGCTGATCAATTTCACCGGCTCCGCGCAAGCCGCGGCGACCGCGCTGCATGATCTGCTGGTTCATTCGGTTATTGCGTTCATCGGCATTCTGCTGCTGTTGGCTATGGTGCTCAAATACCGCAACAATGTGTTGTTATTGCTGCTGAATCTGCCCCTGGCGATGGTGGGGGGCGTTCTGGCGGCATGGGTTTGCGGCGGCGTCTTGTCGCTGGGCGCCCTGGTCGGGTTTATCACCCTTTTTGGCATTACCCTGCGTAACTCCATCATGCTGATGTCGCATTATCAGCATCTGGTTGAACGAGAAGGACGCTCCTGGAATGTTCAGACCGCCATGGAAGGCGCCATCGATCGTCTGCCGGCCATTTTAATGACCGCATTGGTTGCGGCGCTGGGACTCTTGCCGCTGGCCTTGGGCAGCGGCGCGCCGGGCCGGGAAATTGAAGGTCCGCTGGCCCAGGTGATTGTGGGCGGCCTGCTCACTTCCACCATTCTGAATCTGCTGGTGCTGCCGACGCTGGCGGCCCGTTTCGGAAAATTCGGCGTGCACCAGGCGACCGCATAGAAATGCAAATATTGCATCCGGAATGGCTTGTATGGTAAGGTAGGAACTTCGGCGCGACTGGGGGAATGAAAACCGCCCGGTTCCGCAGAGTATTATTGAGGGCTTCTCCGGCTTTTTCAGATGGGCTTGAAACAACGTTCCCAGCCAGCCGGCCAGCGTGATGGTCCCAAGTCGCACGCCGCGAACTCCGATGGCGGCAGGGAAGAGTCGGATAATCCCCCTCCTCCAGGGGGGGGCAATCCCGGGGCCGCTGCCGAAGGAAGTCCATCGAAATTCTCTCCCGGCGCGCTGACCAACTTCCAGCTTCTTGTAAAAATGTTTCAGTTTGTCGCACCCGTCCGTTGGATCGCGGTGACGGCCTGTCTGCTGGTGGGCCTGGGCGTTTTTCTGGAAATATCATCGGTTGATCTGACGCGCATCGTGATCAACACGGTACACATGTCGTTGGGCGGCGGGCAAGGGCGCGTACCGCATCCGCTCGCGGTAGCGGCGGCGAACCAACATGTTCTTGCCCCGCACCAAGGCGGCCAGGTCTTTGCGGTGGGAAATTGGGAGCAGTTTCTCCACGGTACGCTGGGAATCGTTCTGATTCTCGCCGGTATGCTCGGCATGTTTGTGGCTCTCTCCGGCGTGTGCGGTTTTTTCCGCGCGGTGACCAACACCAAGCTCAGCATGGACATGGTTTTCCACATGCGCGCTACCGTGTACGACCAGCTGCAGAGAGTCGGCTTCGGATTTCATGACCGGCATTCCAGCGGGCAATTGATTAACCGCGCTCTTTCCGATCTGCACAATATCCGCTTTTTTGTCAACATGTCGCTGGTATCGCTGGCGGAAATCGTCGCCTACGTTCTCGGCTACAACATTCTGGTTGCCATGATTAACCCCTGGGCGGGACTGGTGGCGCTTCTGCCGGTTCCTTTCTGGCTCTGGTACATCCACCGTTTCAGCGGAAAAATGCAGCCTATCCAGAAGCAGCTCATGGCTACGAATGACCACCTGGTCACCGTGTACAGTGAGAACGTGGCGGGCGTGCAGGTGGTCAAGGGATTCGCCACGGAAACGACTGAAATCGGCAAGTACAACCGCATCGCCGACGAGTTGTTCGGGAAGGTTATGACCACGGTCGGTCTTTGGGCGAATTTTGTTCCCGTGATCCGGGGTATCGCCACGGCGTCGAACCTGGCGCTGTTCCTGATCGGCGCGATACTGGCAGTCCACGGCTATCTCCAGCCGGGCGACATCCTGGTTTTCGGCATGGCGATGGGAGCGATTCTCTCGCGATTGCAGCAGATCAACCAGATCAGCAACCAGTACCAGACGGCGGTGGTCTCGGCGCGACGTTTTTTCGAAATCCTTCATGCCACGCCCACCATCAAAGAATTGCCCGGGGCCCCGCCGTTGCCGCGGGGCCCCGGGGCGGTGGAGTTTTCATTCGTGACTTTCGGCTACGATCCGGCCAAACCAGTCCTTAACGATATTTCCTTCGCCATCGAGGGGGGATCGGTGGTAGCGCTGGTGGGACCGACCGGGGCGGGCAAATCGACCATGATGCAATTATTGACTCGTTTTTATGACCCGCAGGAGGGGGTCATTCTTATAGACAACGTCGATATACGCAAAATATCGCTCTCATCGTTGCGCCGGAGCATCGGCTTCGTATTCCAGGAAACTTTCCTTTTTTCCGATACCATCGCCAACAATATCCGCTATGGAAACTCCCGGGCCGGCGACGCCGAAGTGGAGGCCGCGGCCCGACTCGCCCAGGCGCATGATTTCATCATGGAAATGCCCCGGCAATACAAAACCATGCTCGGCGAGCGCGGCGCCACTCTTTCCGGCGGCCAAAGGCAGCGGCTGGCGATCGCCCGGGCCATCGTCGCCAATCCCCGCATTCTGGTCCTCGATGACGCTCTGGCCGCGGTGGACCCGGAAACCGAACACCTGATCCAGCGGGCGCTGGAATTGGTGCTCAAAGATCGCACGGTATTCGTCATCGCCCACCGCCTGAGCACGGTGCAGGCGGCGGATCTGGTCATCGTGCTGGAAAACGGGCGCATCATTGAAGCCGGCCGGCACGAGGAACTCATGCGCCAGCACGGGTACTACCATCAAATCGCCGAACTCCAGTTTCCCAGCCACCAGCCGACGCTGCTCCCCGGCCAGCGGCCCGGAAGAGGCGATCGATCGCCGGAGGCCAAGCCGTGCTAGACACGATTCGCCGGCGTTTTCGGTCGTTCGGGAAAAGACCGCCTGGTCCGGCGGGGAAGAAGGAAATCCCCGTCAATCTGGAGGGCGAAACCGAATACAAACCACTGGACTGGAAAGTGGTCCGCGGGGCCTTAACCTGGATGCGGCCCTATCGCCGGGGTTACGCGCTCACGACGCTCGTCGGGCTGCTGGTCAACTTGCTGGAAATGATTACGCCGCGCTACATGGAACAACTCATCGACGTCGACATTCCCGGAAAGCATTGGAATATTTTCGCCGGCGGATTGATCGCGCTGCTGGCGCATCTTCATCCGCCCTGGGCCGGGGAACTGCTGCAGATGGGCCGCGTGGGGCGCGCGTACATGAATATCGCCGTTACCATAACCGTATGGGGCTTGACCATGCTCGCGGCGCTGCTGCTCCAGCGGTTCGGCATTGCCTTCACCACCCTCATCGGTCAGAAAGTCCTGTTCAATCTGCGGCGGGCGGTGTTTCGCCATCTCCAGTCGCTGTCCATGAACTATTACGATAAAACCAGGTTCGGACGCATTCTCACCCGCGGCACCAGCGATATCGACACCATGGCGAACTTCATCGTCTGGGGCGCCAACACGCTGGTCAGCAACATCATGATGATGATGATCGCGGCCACAATCATCATCCTGATGGATTGGCGAATCGCCTTGGCCGTGCTGTGGCTGGGGCCGGTTCTTTACGTGATGAATTTAATTTACCGGAAAAAAGTGGGCGGCGCCTGGCGGAGGGTCCGCGA
>JAJYDU010000130.1 GCA_021790475.1 Planctomycetota bacterium
GCTCGTAAGCCGGTAGCGGCCGGCGGGCAAATATACATGTCCGCCGGACGCGGCCGCGCGAAGGCCGCCGCGCGTGCCCGACCAGGCGGTGCGCGCCTTATTCAGCGCCGTCTGAATCGCCACCGTATCGTCGGCAACGCCATCGCCAACCGCATTATAGTCGCGCACATTAATGACACCGCCGTTCATATTCAAATCTCAAATTTCAAATTGCGCCTCCCTGGCCCGCCTGCCGGCGGCCCGGTCCATTTTATGCCCCCCGATTATTGGGAAGTATAGCCGCAATGTCTTGTCCCGATAGCCATCGGGATCGGGAAATACTCGGGACGCAACTGCCGGTCGGCATGGCAGGGAATGTGGCGTGGCGGAGGTTTTTATGTAATCGTCGCCGCGCCGATCTCCATGCTCAAAGAACCGCCGGCGTTCGACCCGGCCCATATCCGCATATCGCCGACGCCGGTCATGTCGATCAGAAGTTGAAACGACGTGCCCGCCGGCTGCGGGACGAAATAGTTGATCGTTTCCGGCTGCTGGCTGGTGGGAGTGAGAAAATCGGTTCCCGATTTCCATTTCACCTGCGTGCCACCCGGCGCCGCCGCGCGAGTGATATAAAACGTATCCAACTCGCCGCCGATGCCGACGTTGAATGTCGCCAGCAGTTTGCCCTTGCGGCCGGGATTCTGGATGTCAAAAAGTGCCGCCGGAGCGCCGCCGGCGGGGATCGGCTGCGGTGGTGGCCGAAAACTCTCGAAATCGCCCGCATTATCCAGAGAAATGATGTACGCGCTCACGTTGCGACTCCCGTAAAAATGCCCTGATTGCCGGAGATGTTGCCGGCGACTCCGAATGCACCGCCGGTAAGTTTCGCTGTTCGGATGCTCAAGCCGGGCCGGCGCGCGCGCGGTCCGATGTCATCGGGCGTCCCGCGCGGATTGAAGTCGATGTCGTATTCCAGGGCGATTCCATCCGGCAAGGCGCCCGCGGCCCGGTAAAGTTTGCTCAATAAATCCGGCGCATATCCGGCAATATGCGCGGCGGTTTCCACAATCGCCGCCGCGTCGCCGGCGCTGATCCAGGAGGTGTCGTAACCGCAGTTGCTCCGCACGCTTACATCGGTGGAATATTGACTCCAACCCGTCATCGGCTCATTGGCCGCATTGACAAAATCGCAGTTGTAAAACTCTATTTGACTGCCCGGACTCATGGAACCCCAGAAATAAAACTGCGACGGATTCCAGCTTCCCAGCAGGCGAATCGTCGAATGCCACGCGCGAAGGTTGTGCGCCGGCGAGTTGGCCGCCGCCGAGAGTGTGTTCGCTTTGCCAGGTCCCACACAGGTGAAATCCGCCTGGCAGTTGATCATCCAGCCGCCGGCGATTCCGGCGCCCGGATAACCATAGACATTCCCGCCCGGTACGCTGAAGTTTGTGGACCACCGGCACCCGATCCAGGCGTTGTTGGACATGTTGTCTTCAATGGGCGCGACGCCCGGCATGAAAATCGCCCCATCCGCGGCTGCGTCATTCGTCTGCCCGATGATAAATCCCCGAACCTCCCCAAGCGTCGCCGCGGGCGGCAAAACGCCCCAGTACCCGGCGGAAGCCGGATAATTGCACGCGAGCCGCTGGCGCAAATCCACCGCCAGAGCCAGCGCCAGACAGGGTGTGACATTTCCCGCGGTATGGCTGTAAAAGGTTTGACCGTTATTGTCGTTGGTCAATGTTGATACAACCGGCGAAGCGGCCGCAACGGGCAGATTCCCGGCGAGGGATTCGCAATTGACCAGGTAAATCTCGTGTCCCCCATCTTCGCCAAAGCCGATGAACGTGCTGGCGCTGAAGCTTGGATAACCCACGGTGAAATCGCCCCGGCAATGGGCGAACACGGCGAAACCGGCGCCGGCCCCCACGCCGATATTCTGGCCGAAAATGTGGTCGCCGCCGTAATAGGCTTCGCAATCATAAAAGACGCTCGCGCCGTCATTGCCAACCTGCGTGTTCATGATCACCCCGACGCCGCCGGTTCCGTTGATCCCGTTGCGGCCAAAGCCGTCCACGCGAAGTCCCCGCGCCAGGCAACCGTCCGCGGCGATATTCAGTCCATAAACACTGCTGTTGATAACCGCCTCGCAAGCGGGCGGCGCGGATGGGGAGCCGAGATTGCAATAAAGCGTCGGAACGCCGGAACTGTTCGGATCGCTTCCGGCGGAATCATAAAACCATGTGCCGGCGTTGCTTCCCACCGCGCTGCTGCTGGTCAATGGAATCAGCGGATAAAGATTGGCCGGTAAGCCGGTTGTGGCCGGCAGACCGGCTCCGCCGCCCAATAATCCACCGCCCCAGCCCACCCCGGCGAGCGTTTGCGGATTGGCCGGGCCGGTCAGGCGGAACCAGCTGACCGCGTTGGATTCCGCCCGCTTCCAGAGAGAGCCGGAAACGTATGTCCAGCCGGTGGTATATTTGAGGGAAAAACAGTTGAAAAATGGCTTGGCCCCGGCGCCATAAGCGCCCAGCGTCACGTTGGGCGCGGTGATCTGCAAGCCCGCCGTTTCATTCCATTCATCGCCCTGTTTGAAAAGAATCGCGTAATCGCCGGCGGGATTGGAGGTGATGAAGGACTGGACCCTGGCTATGGTTTTCCAGGGCGCCAGGAGTGTCCCGGCGTTTGTGTCGGCGCCGCTGGAATTGCTCACGTAATACGTCGCCGCCCGCGAAGGCGAGCAATATTCCAGCAGATAATTGATCCGCCGCGTGTACCAGTCCCGAAACTGGAATGTGCGGGGATCCGGCGGAGCGCCCGCCTGTTGCGCATAAGACAAAGCCATTGACCACTCCCGACGATTACCCGATGCGGCGACGCGGTGACCATTAGAGCTTCGTGGTCAGCTTGCGCACCTCCGCGAGTACCTGGCCGATCAGCAGACGCGTTTGCTCGCCCAGCGCCCGCATATCCTCGCCGGCCACGGCGCCATAGCGCTTACTCTCAACCAGCGCCTGTACGGCCAACACGCCGGCTACTCCGGCGCACAAACCCAGTGCAATTCCAACGATAAACATGAGAAACTCCTTATCATAGAGCCGCGAACCAACACGCGGCTTTAGTGATGAATCGCCCGGGCCACGCGCCCCAGGCCGAAAAGCCATTCCAGCGGATTGAACCCCACGCCCAGAAACGCGGAGGCCAGAAAATCAAGCACCAGCAGCAGCGCGCCAATACCGATGATCCAATCGATCAGCCGATGCGCCTTGCCGCCCAGCCAGGAGTCGCGGTAACGCCGGCGGGCCTGGTCGCGGGCGCGCTGCGCCGCCTGCATCTGGCCGTGCAGCGCGACGACCCGGGACCGGTCTTCGGCCAGGGCCGCCTGCAGCGCCGCACCCGCCCGCCGGTTTTGCGCCGCCTGGCGGGCAAGTTCCCGCGCGGAATATTGTGCCTGGGCCAGCACGCTCTTTTGCCGATGCAGCGCGCCGTGCAGGGCCGGCACGACCCAGCGAAGAGTGGCCGGCCGCAACCGCCCGGCCAGACGGCGCGCCTGCTGATTGAGCTGGCGGGCGCCGGCGATGTTCACGGCCAGACTCCGGGCGGCCGGAGTCAAATTGGCCAGGGTCATAAGCCCCGCCGGCGCCCGGGCGCAGCCGGCCAGGGCCAGCCCGCAGCCGATGCCCGCCATACACTTGAATAATGACATATCTGTATATCCTATGTTGTGATAACAGTCCCGCCGGCCGCCCCTGGACCCGGCTCCGGCCCGTCGCGGAGTCATCAGTTATCCGGACGGGTTTTTAACCCCGCGGCGGCGCGCCGCGCGCCGGCGGGGCCGTGACGCTGTTCGCCGCCAGATGCCGGGTTCGTTCCAGAAGCGTCGCGATGCCGCGCTCCATCCGCTCCATTTTCAGGGCCGTCTCGCCCTGAGCCTGCTCCAGTTGCGCCAGTCGCCGGGCGTGATCGTGCTGCGTCACCTGGAGCGTCGCGACAAAGCCGATCGCCGTAACCGCGCTGCCGCCCAGGGCCAGGCAGAATCCGCCGATGACGGCCCAGTCGATCAGCAGGTTCATCCATCCCGTGGCGTGCAGGTGCGGGGCCAGGGCCAGCGCGTGCGGCATGAGTGGATCTCCGTTGGAACCGGAATTTCTCCGTCCGGCGCGGGATTCGCCGGGATGGCTCGCTCCGGTCATGGACTGAATCAACTGATGGTGGTTCGCGCCGCCAGCGTCACAAAACCGCTGCGCGTGGCCGGGGAGTTGGGAACCGTCAGCGGCGTGGTGCGGGCCACCTTGCCGTCAATGCGGTAGATGATGCGGTAGGCCACTTCCGCCGCGTCAAAATACAGGTGCATCGACATCGCCGTTTCCACCGCGCCGTTGGCCTTGGTGGAAACGAAATACTGGCTCAAGTCCGCCAGGATCACGTCGCCCACACTCCCCAGCGGCGGGCAGTGGTAGCTGTACACCACCGGCAGGCCGAAAAGACGCGGCTCCGGCGATTGCTGAATTGTGCCCGCGGCGTAATACAGGTTGCGGCCGGAGGCGTCCTTGAGTTGCTCAAATTGCGCTTCGGCGTCGGGATTGGCGATCCACACCACGCCGCTGGTGTCGCCGGGACGCGCCGTCCAGAGGCGGGCCTTCATGTTCACCAGATTGGCGTAACTGATGGTGTAACCCGCCTGGCCGGCGTCGGCGGCCGCCGTCACCAGCGCGCCGCTGGCGAGAATCCCCTGCGGCTGCCCCGCGCCCGTGCCGTTGATCAACGCGCTGTTGAGGTCCCAGGCCAGCGCCACGCCGCCCTCGTCGAAAATGAAATTCGACAGAGCCACGTTGTTGTCCTGGAGCAATTCATCGGTTACCGGCAGCAGCGTGCCCCAGCGGTTGAGCGTCATCTGGATACGCTTGTAGACGGGTTTCTGCGGCGTGATTGCCACGCCGTCGGCGTTGAGCCACGCGCCCAGCGAGCCGCCGGAGGCCGCCGTAACGCCGAGCGTTTCAATGTCCCGCACCGGGATGAACAGCGAATTGCCCAGGTTGATCGGGTATTTGCGGGCCTTGTCAAACAACACCGACTCTTCCAGCACGTCGCGGTAAAGTTGATCGGCGTATTCGGTGGGAACCAGCGCGCCGCCGTCGGCCGGAACGGATTCGTCCATGCCGTCGGCCTTGGTGATCACGCGCTTCATGCGCTCATCGGGCGCCGCGCCCAGGGAATGCTTGCGCACGGCCTGGGCGAACTCGCCGAGATTCTTGAACCCGCCGCGGGGGTCCATATCTTCGCGATCCGGCCCGATGACCACGCTGGGCCGGACGTTTTTCAAGCCGCGCGAAACTTGCTCAATCACGCGGCCCGTGATTTTATGGACCGCCGATTCGAGCTGTTCATCCATGGATTTCTGGATCGCGGCCACGGCCTGGTCGAGTTCCGCCGGATCGGCTCGCACCGCCGCGGCGGCCTGGGACTCCACCACCAGCCGGGCCTGGTCGTCGGGCAGATCGATCACCGCGTCCTTTTTATGACCGATGTAATCTTTCAGAAATTTCACTTTCATCTTTCGTCCTCGAAAGGGGGTTTATTCAAATCCGAATCGTCGATAGGTCGCCATGGGGCGCGTGTACTCGCCGGGGTCGTTCTTCGCCGCCGGTCAAAGTCCGCGCCGCATGAGGCAAGTTGTAGCATGGGAGTATCGTGGATAACCGCGCCGGCCGGACGTAATAATCCGGTTCCCGATGGCTATCGAGAATGATATATATCGTAGCTGATGATTTTCAGCACAGATCACGCGGATAAACGCGGAAGAAAAAATCGCCGGATTCCCGTTCTGCGCCAAGCGGCGCATTCCGCGGACAAAAACGATTCAGCGAATTTTGCCCCCGCCGGATTCACAGTAATGGCCCAACTATCCGCGGATTGTGGTGCAGACCTCCAGGTCCGCGGTGCAATGACGGCAGGTCGGGAGACCGGCACCACAAATCCCCATCCCGGCGCGCCGGGGAATCGGACGCCGAAGAACGCGGATCAGCCGGCCCCCAACGTCCCGTTCTGCGCCAGGCGGCGCGTTCGGCGGATAAAAACGATTCGGCGGTTTTTTGTTAACCGCCTGATCTATGGCGATCATTTGCCCGCCTTGGAGGCGCTGGAAGAGGGTATCAGCAGGGCGCTACCGGTTCATTTCCCGCGGCGGATATTGGGCCGCGGGTCGGGGTGCGCCGACCCGATACCTCGAATTGGACACCGGCAGCCGTGTATAATCCGGTTTGACGTTTCGCGAGGCGTAAATACGCGATGGCCGTCCGGCGCGCGGGCAGCCACGGCGAACGTGGCAATCGTATGTATTGGGCGGGTGAATCATGGAACCATTTGCCGTACCGGTGGATAGGGAAAAGATCACGGCTTATTGTCGCCGATGGAAAATCAGAAAACTGGCGATTTTCGGATCGGCGCTACGCGACGATTTTTCATCGGACAGCGATGTGGATTTATTGCTGGAGTTCGACCAGGGGGGATCCATGACGTTTGACAACCTCCCGGATATGATCGATGAGGCCTCGGCGATTTTTGGGGGGCGCACCGTGGATCTTGTGGAGGATCGGTTCGTCAACAACCCGTATCGCCGCCGGGAGATTCTACAGACCCGGAAAATTGTTTATGCGTCCTGACGTGCATGATTCCGCCCGCCTGGAAGACATGCGCCGCGCGGCTTCTCAGCTTACCCGCAACGCCGCCGGGAAAAAACGCGAGTCGCTGGATTCCGACGAGGTTTTTCGCGCCGCGGTCGAACGTTGGATCGAGATCATCGGCGAGGCGGCCCGCGCGGTCTCGCCGGCATTCCAAAAAGCCCACCCCGCAATTGAGTGGCGCAAAATCATCGCCACTCGGAACATCCTCGCGCACGATTACGCCAGCGTGGATCCGGATGTGCTTTGGCAGGTTGCAACATGGTACGCTCCGGAACTGCTCAAAGCTTTGGTGAAAATTCTACCGCCGTTGGAATAAGCCTTTGGTCGTCATATTTCATGGTTTATGGTTAAGAGCCGAGGCGCGCCGGGGGATCACCCCAAGCGGGTAACGGCCCAACTATCCGCGGATTATGGTGCAGACCTCCAGGTCCGCGGTGCAATGACGGCAGGTCGGGAGACCGGCACCACAAATCCCCATCCCGGCGCGCCGGGGAATCGGACGCCGAAGAACGCGGATCAGCCGGCCCCCAACGTCCCG
>JAJYDU010000131.1 GCA_021790475.1 Planctomycetota bacterium
AACAAGCCCTGTTCATAACGCCGCGGAGCCTTCCCCAAGGGCACAAGCGGGTGAGGACACCCGCGCTCCCAGGGATGCCCGGAAAAATTGCCACGCCCCAACAAACCACCACCCTCCCATACTGATGTTATAACTTCCCGCCGGCAAAGGCGTGAAAAAAAAGTAATTAATGCCGAAATGGTAAAAAAAAAGCCACCGCTTTTTCTGGAAAGTGACCGTACCGCCGTCTGTCCAGCGCCGCCGACCTATGGGCGCCTTTCAGCCACGGCAATAACAGGCCACTTGGCGGTCGTTATCGGATCAGCCCTGCGGGCTGCGTACCAGACGCGTCGGAAAAGACGATCCTCATCCTTACGACCTGCGGTGGCTTCAATCATCAGTATAGCCTCCGGCCACAACAAAGCAAGCAAAATATTCATTTGGTTTCGCCGCGATTGGGCCGTAGAATTATCGTCCGTTGCGGGGCGGAAGCGGAACAGGTTCGTTGATTTTCGGAGCATTCATGCGGCGCGTGGTCATTACCGGTTCCGGAGCGATTTCCCCTCATGGTTTGAATGCCGCCGATTTATGGAATGGTCTGTTGGCGGGAAGATCCAGTACAGAGCTGTTGACACGGTTTGATTCCAGCGCGTTTCCCAGCCGCGTCGCCGGCGGCGTAGGTTCCTTCAAAACCACCGATTATATTCCGAAAAGTTACCGCAAAGCCGCGAAGATCATGGCCCGCGACATCGAACTGGCCGTGGTGGCCGCCGATGGAGCGGTCCGTGACGCCCGGCTGGCCACCCGCGGAATCGTGGAATCCGCCGGCGGCGGGAAACCGGATGACGCCTGGTTCGCGGTGGAACCCCGGCGCATCGGCTGCAACATCGGCGCCGGCCTGATTTCCGCCGATCTCAACGAGTTGGCCGCCGCCATGGCCCAGGCCGGGCAGCCGGACGGAACGCTCAGCCTCGCCCGCTGGGGCCGCTCCGATGATCCGTCCAAGCCCGGCGGCATGGACCAACTCACCCCGCTCTGGTTGCTCAAGTATCTGCCGAACATGCCGGCCTGCCATGTGAGCATTATTCACGACACGCAAGGGCCGTCGAACACCATCACCTGCGGCCAGGCATCCGCCGGCCTGGCGCTGGCCGAGGCCTGTCGCACCATTCAACGTGGTTATGAGGATATTGCCCTGGTTGGCGGTTGCGAATCCATGATCCACGCCATGGGCCTGATGCGCTGGACACTTCTGGGGCGGCTCAACACCACCTCCAATCATCAACCGGAAAAGGCCGTTCGACCGCTGGATCAAAAGGCTGCCGGAACCGTAATAGCCGAAGGCGGCGCGGTACTGGTCATTGAAGAACTCGCCCATGCCCGCGCCCGCGGCGCGACTATTTATTGTGAAATCGCCGGTTTAGGCGGATCTTCCAGCGCCAGCGGCGTATCCCGTCCCGACGCCTCCGGCGAAGCGCTGGCCGTGGCGATGAGCAAGGCCCTCCGGGACGCACAAATCGGCCCGGAGGCGGTCCAGATGGTAATTCCACCTGGTTATGCAATACCCGAATTTGACCGGGCGGATGTTTGCGCGATCCATCGCGTCTTCGGCCGGAAGCCCGGCGCGGCGGTTGTGCCGATGCGCGGCGGCATCGGCGATTGCGGCGCCGGCGCCCAGGCGATTGACCTGGTTGCCGCCGCCATGGCGATACGTGAGCAAACCATTCCACCGGTAGTCAACTGCGATCAGCCGCCGGAATATCTGGACGTGCCCCGGGCGGTGCGGCGCCAGGTGGATATACGCAATGTTCTAATTGCCGCCAGTTCGCTGGCGGGTCAGAATTCCGTGGTTATCCTTAGAAAGCTCGATTAAGCATGGGATGGCGTATCCGGTGTCGCGTCCTTAACTGGAAAAATTATGGAACATTCACGACGACGTGTGGTCATTACCGGCATGGGGTGGATAACCCCCCTTGGCCAGGACCTGGAAGATGTCTGGAAAAAGCTTCTCGCCGGCGAAAGCGGTATCGCCCCGACCACGCTTTTCGACGCCCGTTCTTTTCCCACCACTTTTGCCGCCGAGGTGAAAAATTACGCGCTACCGGAAAATCTGGCCGTGTCCGCCAAGCATCAACAGATCGGCCGTGCCACCGGTTTCGCGCTCGCCGCGGCCCGGCAGGCCTGGCGGCAGGCGGGGTTACCACTGCCGGGCGCGCCGGAATACGCCAGGCTCGATCCCTACAGTATCGGCATGTATATGGGCAGTGGAGAAGGTTCGCTGGATTTTGACACCTACACGCGCACCGCCCTGGCGGCATGGGAGGATCAAACCCACTGCGTGAATATGCGGATATGGGGCCAGAGGGCGCTGAAATCCTTTCATCCATTGGGCGAAATCGAGCAGGAACCCTGCATGCCGCTGACCCATTTGAGCCTGGAATTCAACGCCCGCGGCCCGGCCCTGAACTGCCTGACCGCCTGCGCCGCATCCACCCAGGCGCTGGGCGAGGCCATGGAAATCATCCGCCACGGCGACGCGCAAGTGATGATCTCCGGCGGCGCTCATTCCATGATCCATCCCTTTGGCGTGACCGGCTTCAACCGCCTTACCGCGCTGTCCACCTTCAACGAAAATCCACGCCGTGCCTGCCGCCCGTTTGACGCCACCCGCGGCGGTTTCGTACTGGGCGAGGGAGCGGGCATCCTGATACTGGAAAGTCTCGAACACGCCGCGGAACGCGGCGCGACGATTCTGGCGGAAATTGTCGGCTACGGCAGTTCCGCCGACGCCTACCGCGTGACCGACCAGCACCCGGAAGGGCGCGGGGCTATTGTGGCGATCGAGCAGGCCCTGCACGATGCCGGTATGACCCCGGCCGATATTGATTACATCAACGCCCACGGTACCGGTACCCGGGAGAACGATTCCACCGAAACCCTGGCCATCAAGCGCGTGTTTGGAGATCGCGCCCGACAGACGCCGATCAGTTCCATCAAAAGTATGATGGGGCATCTGATTGCCGCCGCCGGCGCCGTGGAGGCGATTGCCTGCGTGCTGGCCATTCGCGACCAGGTTCTCCCGCCGACCGCCAACTACGCCGTACCCGATCCGGAATGCGATCTGGACTATGTGCCCAATACGGCCCGCCCGGCGAAAGTTAATGTGGCCATGTCCAACAGCTTCGGCTTCGGCGGGCAGAATGATACGCTCATCATCAAGCGGTTTACGCCGGAACCTGGCTGATACGGATTCTCACTACCCATGCCGCCTGCTGTCGCGCACGGCTCTGTCCCATTAACCGCTACGGGCCTGCCTGCCGCCCCATGGACGAGTCAGGCAGGCGACGCGCGCCACGCAACAGAGGCTTACGGGCGATGGAAATATCCCCTCCGAGAAGCAGTATTTCCACCCCGAGAACGGCTACATCGCGCGTAAGAGATGCCGTGCCCGTATAATTGATTCTGGATTGGACAGACGCGGCTGGCGGCGGCCGATCCCGATTTGTACCGATCTCGACCGATGTCGGGAGAGACAGCTATCGGGATGAATGCTCCTGTGCCGTATTCTGAGAGCTGTCTGTGATGATGGGGATGCAACTTCCGGCGGCCGGGAGCCGGGAAATTTTGCATCGCCTGGGATCATTCCAGCCGGCTTAAGGCTCGCCTTTACACCGCGCTGCGAACGGAGTTTCTACGTGACGGAACCAAAGTTCCAAATTATTCAGGGAGGAATGGGCGTTGGCGTATCCAACTGGGTTCTCGCAAAATCGGTTGCACAGCGCGGACAACTTGGCGTCGTATCCGGAACGGGAATAGCTACTGTGCTGGCCCGGCGGTTGCAACGCGGCGACCCGGACGGACATCTCCGCCGGGCGGCCGACGCCTTTCCATTTTCCCGCATCGCCAGGAGAGTGTGGAATCGCTATTTTATCGCCGGCGAAGCAGGCGCCCCAAAGTCATTCAAATCCAACCCCATGCCGATAATCGATTTCAGCCAGGCTTTGGAAGAATTGACCGTATTGGCCGCCTTTACTGAAGTCTTTCTCGCCAAGGAAGGGCATTCCGGGCTGGTGGGGATGAACCTTCTGGAAAAGGTGCAGACGCCTACTCTGGCCACACTTTTCGGAGCTATTCTGGCCGATGTGGACTATGTACTCATGGGCGCCGGCATCCCGCGATTTATTCCCGGGGCGCTTGATCTGCTGGCCCGCGGAGAGCCGGTCGATCTCAAAATTGATGTGGAAGGAACCGCTCCGGACGAGGTCTTCTCCAGCCGGTTCAATCCCGCTGCTTTTATGGCGCAAGATGAAGGTGCGGGCGGTGCGGAAACCGTGGCGCGCAAGCGCCCCCGCTTTTTTGCGGTTGTTTCCTCGGCAACGCTGGCCATGACGCTGGCGCGCAAATCCAATGGGCGAGTGGACGGCTTTGTTGTCGAAGCCCCCGTGGCCGGAGGGCACAATGCGCCGCCCCGCGGGCCGCCGCAGTTGACCGATCGGGGCGAACCGATCTACGGGACACGCGACGTGGCGGATCTGAAAAAAATCGCCGCGATCGACCTGCCCTTTTACCTGGCCGGCGGATTTGGCACGCGGCGGCAACTGGATTGGGCGCTGGACCAGGGGGCGGCGGGCATTCAAGTTGGAACGGCTTTCGCTTTTTGCCGGGAGTCCGGGATCCGTGAGGACTTAAAGCGGCGGGTTATCGACCTGGTGTGCTCCCGCCGGGCCAGGGTCTTTACCGATCCGCGGGCGTCACCGACGGGCTTTCCTTTCAAGGTGCTGGAACTTGCGGAGTCCCTGTCGGATTCTGACGTTTATTTACAGCGGAATCGCAAGTGCGATCTGGGCTATCTCCGCAAACCGTACAGGCGCGGCGACGGGACGCTCGGGTATCGTTGCGCCGCGGAACCCGTTGCGGACTACGTTTCCAAGGGTGGTCTGACTGATGAAACAGCCGGGCGAAAGTGCCTTTGCAATGCGCTGTTTGCCACTATCGGGCTGGGGCAGGTTGATCCGCAAGGCGCATCCGAAATCGCGATCATCACGGCGGGCGATGATGTGGTGGAGATTCAGCGCTTCCTCCCGCCCGGCAATACTTCCTATTCTTCCGCCGCTGTCCTGCAACAAATTCTCAACGGTTGATCCGCCCGCCTGACCTCTTGCTTGCGTTTTCCTAACCCCGGCAACGGTTACGGGGCCTCCGATCCCGGCAGTTCCCATTGCTGCGCTGCGGCCAGTTCCGAGAGCGTCCGCTGCAGAAGCCGCGCGAAGCGCCGGCGCAGTTCCGCCGGCCATAGTGATTCCCGGCCCGGTTTTTTTGCGCGCGCCGCCGCGAAAGATACCTGTTGCTCCGGCGCCGCCAGGCTCGCCAGCGCGAAACAGACGTCGTGCAATTCTCCCGTTGTCTTCTGGAGGTGTTTCAACTGGTCGATCAATTTCCTGCCATCCGCCAGGCCCGTTTGCGTAGCCGGTTCGCAGGCATAACGCCATCGCTTGCCGGCGATACGCGCCCGATGCGCCAACTCCGGCGAGCGTTCCCGGAGCGCCCGCGCGCCGGCGCGCCGGAATTTTTTCCCATTGTCGGCGATTCGCCCGGCCAAGGCCCGCGCCAGCCGCCGTTCCAATTCCGGCGCGCCGCGCGCGGAAGCCAGAGCGTCTTCCAGGAATGCAAAAGGGTTTTTCCCGGAGACTCTTTGCAGTCGGCGGCGCAGCTTTTTCAGAAGAGTCGCGCGGCGGCGCCCCGTATATTCCAGCAGCCGCCGGCGCCGGCGGGCGCTCCCCGGAGGGGATGGAGATTGTTCGGCCAGGGAACGCAATACGTCCAGATCGCGTATATCGCCGGCCACCCGGCGAATTCTTTGCAGTGTTCGCAGCAGCCGACGGGCCGGTCGCCTCGCCAAAACATTCGCCCGTATCAGCACGTGGATGATTTCGCCGCTCCGGCGGATTGCCACGCGCAAATCATGAATCGCCGCCACAGCGGGGTTGTCCGCCGCATGGAGAATTTGAACGTAAGTGAAGTGAAGCCTCTGGCTGAACAGATCGGCCAACCCCCGCGGACGATCCTGGATTTCCGTCACGGTGGAAGCGGCCCGGCGCAGCGGGCCGGCCCGGCAACGCCCATGGGAATCGTCCTTGGCCGCAGGCACTTGGACTCCTTGGTATGACGCAACATTCATAGGCGCGGGTTTTATGGACATCCCGCGCCGCCACCAGCATAATCCTTGTTTATGTTCAAGTCCCGTGTGACGATGAAGACCAGGGGCGACGCGCAACCGGAGGCTCAAAGGACGCCTCCCGCGGAAAAATATATGCGACACAACGCTTCCGGAGAGGTCCCGTCGCCCCGCGCCGGGCGGCGCGCGCCCCGCGCCGTTACCGCCGTCGTTCCCCACGGATTGCGTCTGGCCGCGATCGACATCGGAACCAACAGCCTCCACATGGTCGTTGTGGAGGTGACCGCGGCGCTGGATTTTCGTGTGTTGAGCTCCGAAAAAGAACTTACGCGGCTTGGCGCCGCCGCGCTGATCCGGCACGTGCTACCCCGGCCGGCGATGTATCATACGTTGCGCGTACTTGACCGTTATCTGCGGGTGGCGCGCAATCTCCAGTGTGAAAATATTCTGGCTTACGCGACCAGCGCGGTGCGGGAAAGCGCCAACGGCGGCGACTTCGTGGAAATGGCCAAGCGGCGGCTGGGGCTGGATGTCCACGTCATCAACAGCCAGGAGGAGGCCCGCCTGATTTATCTGGCCGTCCGCCAGGCCGTGGACGTGGTCGACGAACCGGCGCTCATTGTGGATATCGGCGGGGGCTCCGCCGAATTCATTGTCGGGGACGTCCGGCGGGCCCTTCTGCTCGAGAGCCGCAAGCTCGGCGCCAGCCGTCTTACCCAACAGTTCATACATCATGATCCGGCCGGCAAGTCGGAAATCAAGAATATCCGCAGGCACATTCATGCGACGCTCCGGCCGCTGATCGCGCGCATTCGAAATCTCAAGCCGCACCGGTTCATCGGTACATCCGGCGCCATGGAGAACCTGGCCGCCATGTGCGCCGCCCGGCATGAGCGCGCCAAAGCCCGCCATCGCGTACCGAACAAAATGAGCCGCGAGGATTTTGAATCGCTTTACAAGCGGCTGGCGCGCCTGGA
>JAJYDU010000132.1 GCA_021790475.1 Planctomycetota bacterium
CGTGGCAATAAATCCGGGCAGGGGTTGAAAAAGCCGCCTTTTCACGGGAGTTCGGAAGCCCACCGGGATAAACCCGGTGGCTCGCCGGTCGGGTCGATGTGGGATGCCCGGAAAAATTGCCACGCCCCTGTCTATTGAGATAGGCTCTTAAAATGGGCTGGCGGGGTTCACGGCCGATCTGAATATCACAAAGAAACGGTCGGTCGGCCGGTCGGCTTGGCGCGAGTCGGAATTTGCGGCGTGAAGTCCCGCGGAACCGCGGTAGAATGACTTCTTCGGTTCCAGCGTCGCCGGCGAGGTTTTACGCATGTTCAAGCCTTTCGTGGAACGGTTGTTCCGTGCGGTATTCTCGTGGCGGCTGCGCGCCCAGCAACGGCTGGCCCGCTGGGGTGTGCGCGAACAAACTCTTCTGGTGGCGATGGCCTTTATCGTTGGTGTGCTCACCGGATGGACAACCTGGCTTTTCGATCAGTGCGTGCGACTGGTGGAGAGATGGTATTTCAAGCCGGTCGTGGAATGGACCCATGCCACCACCTGGTGGCCCTGCTATATCCTGCTGCCGCTGATTCCCGCCATCGGCGGGCTGGCGCTGGTGCTCTGGCGAAGGCTCTGGGACCGGCAGCACGTGCGGCTGCACGGCTTGGCGGGCGTGCTGTACGCCTTGAGCCGGGAGTCGAGCAAACTTAAACCCTCCCTGGCCGTGGAAACACTCGTGGCCAGCAGTCTGACAATCGGGTCGGGCGGCTCGGCGGGTCCGGAAGCGCCGATCGCGGTGATCGGTTCGGCGGTGGGTTCGGCGGTGGGCGGCGTTTTAGGCATATCGCGGCGAAATCTGCCGGTGCTGATCGGCTGCGGCGCCGCGGGCGGAATCAGCGCGGTATTCGGCGCGCCGATCGCCGGCGTACTCTTCGCCATGGAAGTGATGCTGCGGGATTTTTCCGTCCGAACACTCACGCCCATTGTCATCAGCTCCGTCCTGTCCACCACTACCTACGTGGCGCTCTCCGGCGGCGGATCCGTTCGCGGTCTTTTTCAAATGCCCAACGCCGGACCCGCGTTCATATTCACGTTCCATGCGCTGCCGTTCTATATTTTGCTCGGAGCGGTGTGCGGTCTGCTGGCGGTGATCTTCACCCGCGGTTACGTGTTGATTGAGAAGCTGTCGCACCAGGCACAGCGCCGCATCCCGCCTTTTTTCATGCCGGCCCTGGGCGCGGCGCTCAGCGGCGTATGCGGAATCGCGATCCTGATTTTGTTCCGAAACAACCCGTTCATGCAGCACCGGTTTGCAACGGGCTATGTCCCCATTTTCGCCGATGGTTATCCGACGATCCTCCGCATGATCAACCCGGCATGGTACGGGGCCGGACAACTTTTCCACGGCCAAGACGTGCGATTGACGCTGGAATTTCTGGTTGCGGTTTGCCTGCTGAAGATTCTGGCAACCTCGTTGACGCTGGCTCCCGGCGGCTCCGGCGGTATTTTCGCACCCTCGCTTTTCATTGGCGCCGCCGGCGGCGGCGCCTTGGGCCTGCTGCTGGAGCATTATCTGCCCGGGGCGGGCGTGCGCCCGGGCAACTTCGCGATGGTGGGTATGGGCGCGGTGCTCGCGGCGGCGATCCAGGCGCCGTTGACCGCCATTATCCTTCTGTTTGAATTGACGCGCAACTACGCCGTTATGCTGCCGATCATGCTCGCGGCGGTAACGGCAACAGTGATTCAGCAACTGCTGGTCGGGGAAAGCCTTTACAGCCTGCCTCTCAAACACCTGGGAATTCGCCTGGGCGCGGCGGTGGGAATCAGCTCGCTCCAGCGGGTCAGCGTGGACCAGCTGGAACTGGCGCAGGCGCCGGTGGCCCGGCCGGATGAACCGCTCTCCAACATTCTGGCCCGCAGCCACCAGAATGGAATGGACGACTTCGTGGTGCTGGACGCGGGGGGCAACTACCTGGGCCTGTTGACCATCGATGATTTGAAAACCGTGATGCTTGAGCCGGAAGCGGCGCCGCTGCTGCTGGTGGGCGAACTGCTGCGGACCGACGTACCGCCGGTGAAATTACACGATACGCTGGATGTGGTCCTGGCCATGTTCGCCCGGCATGAGGTGGCCCGCCTGGCGGTTCTGGATGACGTTGCTTCAACCGGTAAACCGCCCGCCCTGCTGGGGTTGCTTTCCCGCGCCGAGCTGATGCGCCGCTATTACCAGGAACTGGGAGGATGAACTATATCAATATCCATAAGGGTACGCCTCTCTGCTTGCCATTTGAGCGTTTGCACTCAAAATTTTACCGGACCCTTGCCAATCGGCAGGAATATCCGGCACAATACGTTTATGTTGGATGCCGCTCTTATAGAACAATCCGCCCAAATGCTGCTGGCCGCCTGTCCCGCCGGATCGCAGGTGATTTTATTCGGCTCCCGCGCCCGTGGCGACGCCTGCGCCCGGAGCGATGTTGATTTTCTGGTTATTGAGCCGCAAGTCTCCGCTCGTCTAACCGAGGCGGCGCGCCTGGCCCGCATTTTGCGCCCCCTTCGTGTCCCAGCCGATATCATCGTGATTGATTGCCATGAATTTGATGACTGGAAGGATATCCCCAACAATATCTTTTATTATGCGCACCACGAGGGGAGGCGAATCGCGTGACTTCCTTACAGCAGGCGACCGTCCTCATAAACAAAGCCGATGGGGATATCCATGTTTTAACAATACTCCGCGGTGATATCTCCACCCCGGACGAAATCTGGGGGTTTCATGCGCAGCAGGCTGTGGAAAAACTACTCAAGTGTCTGCTCGTCTTTCGTAGTATTGCGTTCCCATTCACGCACCATCTTCTGGAACTGGCCGACCGGCTGCAAGACGCCGGATATGCCTTGGATGTGCGTTTTGAACCCTTGCTGGATCTTACACCTTACGCTGTTGAATTGCGCTATTCCACACCGGGACCCAAGACCGCGGAGCCACCGCTTGATCGTCAAGCCGTTCTGCGACTGATCACCGAGTTGCGGCAAGCCGCTTGCACTGTTCTTGATCGAAAGTGACGGTGGGTAAATTTCAGCTCTCGGGTACGACTCCATGAAAACTCTTCACGCTCGACACTTTTTTGCCACGGAACCGCCGGAACACATTTTAGCCGCAAGCCCCGGCCCGCGCGTGGTCAAAGAGTCCACGCGCGGACGCGATCCACCACGAAGAAAACCTGCTGGAAGATGGTTTGGTTATCGTTGCACAAAGCACGCGCCAAGTACTCACCGGCAGCGCAGATGCCAGTAGTGCGGAAGAAGAAATACAACAAGAGTATCACACGCTCCCGAGAAGGGTTTTGCCCGGAGGCCCTATCGCCCCAAAGGGGAAAAACCAAATCAAACGAAAATCTTCCGCAGGAAACGAAGACTTTGTTCGGCCGCCTTTTCCGGCTGATCGGGATACGTATACAGCTCCACCGTCAGGAAGCGGTCATAGTTAATCCCGGCCAGGGCCGCCTGAAGCCCCGGCCAGTTCATGGTCCCCCGGCCGGGAATCAGATGGTAGTGTTTGCGCCCGGCGATGTCCTCAATATGGCAGTTCCAGATGCGCCCCTTGAGAATATCCAGAATCTCGGGAATCTTTTCACCCAGGACCACCGAATGACCGATGTCCAGGTTGGCGCCGAGCATCCGGCAGTCCAGGCGATCGATCAATTCCCGCAATTCCGCGGCCCATTCTATGAAAAGCATCGGTTCACATTCCATGCCCACTTTGACTCCGAGTTTCTGCGCCAGTTCCAGCAGCGGCGCAAGCGATTCGGTCAACTGCCGCATCGCCTTGTCCGGCGGCATGGTGGGCAGTGCCTTGCCGCTGGTAATGCTGATATTTTCCGCCCCGATGGCGGCGGCCAGGCGGAGCGTGTTGCGGATCATGGCGGTCCTGGCCCGGCGCAGATCAGGCCGGGGAGAAATAAGCGACGGCTCAAAAAAAGGCTCCGGCGGCGCGTCTTTCCAGTAACCAAAGGTGCAATTCGCATTAATATTGCTCACCTTGAGAGCATAGCGGTCCAGGAGGCGGCGGATGGTTTCGGCCTGCCGAGGAATAAATTTTTCCGGATACCAGTGGGGTTTGTCGGCAAGAATTTCAACGCCGGCATAACCGGCGGCGGCGATTTGTTCGATTGCCTGCCGCAGGTTTCGGCGGACAAAGGCATTGGTGGAAAAAGCAAGTTTCATTGGCGCCTCCCGGCGGCTTTTAACGGCGCGACAGCCGAACCTGTCCATGGATAGTGCGGGCGTGATTCAACCGCCGCCATTGCATACAGCTTTTTTCCCGAAGCTCCATACATCACAGTGCGGGCCCGGGCGGCAGCGCCAACTGTTCCAATGCCTGGCGCCACTCCAGGTAACGGTAGGGAATGGCATACTCCCGGTGCAACTCAACAAGACGCCGGTGGCTGCGTTCATAAAGTTCCTGCCGCCAGAGTACGCCGTCTCTGTCGCAGAAATAAATTCGACAGCCCAGGGGACGGCCCTGGCGCGCCGCGCACAACCCTTCTACTTGCCAGGGACAGTCCCGATTGTCGACCTCCCCCTGGCCCGCCGGCGGGCGGAGGTGGGCGAGGCCGGGCTTGTCCCCGGTGTGATACAGCGGCAGAAAAAAATGTATACCGACGTGCGGCAAGGGAGCGGCTCTATTGCCGGGCGGGCGCTGAACGTGCGCAAAATACGCCAGTTCCATAGTGGTCACGTACAACTGATGGCCGTATGGTTCAAAATGGCAGCAGCGGCCGCTGGCGCGGCACACAGGGTTTTGTACAGCGATGGCGGCGTCGACATCCGCATACAACGCGGCTATCGCGCCAAGGCCCTGGCTTAACCTGTCCCATGCCTGGCGCCGGGGTACGTCCGGCGCCTCCTCCCCGCCGTCCGCCATATCTTCCGCTTGTGTCATCGTCGGCTCAGCCATTGCCAAAGCCACAAGACCAGCGTCAACATAAACGAGAGAGCCAGGCAGGTAACTATGGGAAAATAAAAGCTCAGATGCCCGCCACGGTAGAAAATATCTCCCGGCAAGCCCCTCATGCCGCTCTTGCCCAGGAGCCATAGCGCTCCACCAACAAGCGCCACTGCCGCCGCGAAAATCACCAGTAATTTTCCCAGGTCCGCCATGCTGTTATTATACGCCAGAGGGCGGCGGTGAAAGGAGTGTGCTTCGTGGACAATATGGCCCAAGAGTCGTATCCGGCGGGCGAGATGCTGGACCGATACTTCCTGCAGGTACGCGCGCACCTGCTCGAAACCGCCGCCACGCTCGACCGCGTGGACCGCGCGGCGGGCGCGGAGAAAACCGCCGGCGATCCGCGCCGGGAGTTTATTGCCCGTTCTCTGAAGATTCTGGCCGATGGCCGCCCCTGGCGCGCCCGGCGCATCCTGGAGCTGTATTCCAAAATCTGATGTTTATCATTGATCCACATATTCACATGGTATCCCGAACCACGGCGGATTATGAGTCCCTGGCTCTTTCCGGCGTGGTGGCGGTGAGTGAGCCGGCCTTCTGGGCCGGTTTCGACCGTTCGCCGGCCGGTTTCGTCGATTATTTCCGACAATTGACGGAATTTGAACCGGCCCGGGCCGCCCAGTTCGGCATCCGGCATTACTGCTGGATATGTCTGAATCCAAAAGAGGCCGAGGATCCGGGCAAGGCGCGGGACGTGCTAGGGGCAATTCCCGAATTTCTCGACAAGCCGACGGTACTGGGGGTGGGGGAAATCGGACTGAACAAAAACACTCCCAACGAAGCCCGCGTGTTTCAGCAGCACGTTCAGCTGGCCATAGATTGGGCCAACCGTCAATCCCCCGGTTCGCAGCGACCCCGCCATGCGCTGATTCTCATTCACACCCCTCATCTGGAAGATAAGCGCAAGGGAACCCGCATGATCCTGGAAATGCTCAAAGACTTCGGACCCGCGATTGACCCGCAACGGGTGTTGATTGATCACGTGGAGGAGCACACCATCGGCATGGTCAAGGATGCGGGCTATTGGGCCGGTATGACCATTTACCCGATCAGCAAAGTCACGCCGCCGCGGGCGGTGGACATGATCGAAATATTCGGCGCCGAACGCTTGTGCATAAACGCCGCCGCCGACTGGGGCGTAAGCGATCCTCTGAACACCCACCGCACCTGGCTCGAAACCCGCCGGCGGGGTCAGAACCTGGATACGCTGCTGCGGATATTTCACAACAATCCAGCCATGTTTTTTGGACAGAACTCCCGCTTCGCCATTCGTCCGATCCGCGTCAGTGAGATTTCCGCCCAGCCGCCGGAGGAACGGGAAACGCGCCATGCCGCAAATCCACTGCCAGCCGGGGATAGCGATTCACAAACCCCATGGCGGCCACCAGGAGAAGCAGGGAGGCCAACAGCGCCAAGCCCATGCTCAGCGGATAAGAATGTATCACCGGCAACCGGCTATGGGTCCGCCGCGCCGCGGTGAACGGAGCCGCCGGCCGCCACCATCCATCCGCCGCCATATTCCGCAACGGTTCCGTAGTCCGCCGCAACACATTAACGAAGAAAACGACGAACGAGGCATGGTGCTGCCAATCCGTGAAAAAGTCCCGCGGCGGACTTGCCAGCCAGAACCATTGTATGTGCGTGCGCGGACTCACGCGCCGGGCCAGCCATGGCAAGCCGCCCATACGCGCCAATATCCGCCAGCCATCGCCCAACTGCGCCGCAAACATCCGCGCCACGCGAACGGATCTCCATGAGACGCGCCGCAGAACCCCGGAGCGCCGGGATGCCGCAGCGCCGATCATTTTCGCCCGGCGCGGCGGCCTTACGATAGTCCCCACCCGCAGGGCCGGGGCGTTCGTGCGACCGATCGCCAGGACAATCGTGTGTCTGGACGGCGGAATTGTTGCGGGCCGAAAGCGGGAGCTTTCAACAAGCCAGATTGTCGCCCTGCGGCCCGGGCGATTCCAGCGAACGCCGGGCATGATTTTCATCAGACGCAGCAGAGCCTCCGGTGGATGGCCGATCAAGTTTACGTTTGTTGGCGGCGGGGCCGGCGCACGTGTCAGCGTGGTTCTCCAGAGGATACGAGCGCTCCGGACAAGGGAGATGGAAAACGATTGGGCCACCGGAATTCCGGATAGCG
>JAJYDU010000010.1 GCA_021790475.1 Planctomycetota bacterium
TGAGCCGCAGGCCGTAGCCCATAGTAACCTCCCGGCGGCTCCGCCGCCGACGGTATTATCCTTAATTGCCCGAACGTTGCAATCATTCTGCGTTCCTACTTAGTTTCCCCCGGCAGGATTTCTGGCAAGACCACGGCGAAAACGCAAGGGGACGCGGCTTGCAAGGGTTTGGCCTGGTGTACAAGAATCCAAAATGTAAGCGGCATGCTTCCCGCTTGTAAGTCTATATTTTAACGCCAATTATAACCTATCTGGCGTTGTAGGATTAAGCGCCTGTCCGTAGGGAGTTGCGCTTTGCCCAAAAATATGGTCCTACCCTGGTTACGGATCGAAAGAGCCGCTTGCGATGCAAAGTCTAAAAAGCGACGCATATCGATGCGTAGGGGGTCGTCGGGAGCGTTCCCGGCGGCGGGAATGGCGCGGCGGAGCCGTGGCGGCGGGCAAAGGGTGGAGCAGACCTGTTTCCGCGCAGCGGCGAGCGCCGCGGCTGCTTTCTGGCCGCGGCGGCGGGCCAGGGCCTCTTCCCCCCGAGCCCCCGGCCCGCTGCCGCCCCTGGCTGACGATGTACCTTAATTTCGTCATTGGCGCACCTTGACAATGGGGAGCACCTCAAGGCCCTGCCCGAAAATATTGCCACGCCGTATCAAGGCGTGATCGGCACTGGGAAAACTACACATCACGGGGGCGTAACCATTCACGGGCCAAAAACATTATAAATAAAGGGAAATAAACGGATGTTGGAGGCCGTTGGAGAAAAAAACGCGCGAAAAATGGGCTTATATTGTCGGGAACCCCCGTTTTTGTGCTAAGTTCGCCACTTTTGCCCGTGAACGGTTACAAAAAACCAATTCCTTTTGGCGGGTATGGCGGTAAATTTTCACGCTTGAATTGGCTCTTGCCGCGGTTGCCTTCCTGCCACCATTATGGCGAGCCCTTTCCAATTACCCCTGCCCGCTGCTGGATGAATTGTATCCGCCGGGCAAGTGGTGGAAGACCGTTGGTCCCGCGAAGACCAACCACGCCACCAAAGGCAAACGCGTGGAAGCGCTCCGGACGAATTACGATCACACGCTCCGATAAGGGCCGTTTGCCTCCCTCCGCCTTACCGGGAGTACCGCAATTCCCATCGAGCATGGGACGTAATCGCCTGCAATATGTCCCGCGTGTCCTGCATGGTCACATTCAGAACTCTGAAAGTCAAAGCCCCATCTCCCGGCGCCTCCACCCGCCGCGTTTTCGAAATGGTAAATTCAATTTGCAGGTCGCCATCGGCGGTTTGCAATTTGTTCAAGACAAGGTCCGTCGCTTCCCGCCAGGACAGTTTTTTTTCATCATAAATTTTCATCGTTTTCAGATTTTGGAGTTCGTCCGCGGCCAATGATGTATCCGCATCGGTTGCGGAGGCCTGCGAAAACCCGCCGAAAAGATTTTTACGGATTATTTGTCCGCCGTAAGCCCACACCCGATCCACCCGTCGTCGGAATCCCATGCTTCCATGATATAAGTACACAAAAAAAGCCGCCACCGGCGTTAAAAACAGCAACGAGGGGACAATCAACAGCAGCACCATCAGCGCCATACCCGCGACCAGCCACGCCCACCAGAAGTCATTGTGCCGGGGAGTAATGGCCGGTTCATATTGCGAAAGCGGCGCTGGTTCGTCGCTCGCCAGAGTATTAAGATCGTCGTTTCCCCAGAGCGACTTTCCCAGCTGTTCCAGGGTAAGATCAGGAAAACAGCGTTCGCATAACGCCTGACCCTCCCATACATAAATCTCTTCTGACGGCGCAAATTTACGTCCGCATTTGGCGCAAGTTTTCATAAGGCCTCCCAGCTTTCATCTGCGGTTTTCCCGGAACTCCGGCAAATAACTTTTTTTTCAATCTACGAACGATCGCTCGTGCACGCCACAGGCTCGCCCGTGATTCGCGCCAACGTCAAGCGCGGCGGACGATTCTGTTTTCCCATACGCCGGTGGCCGAATATGGTCCCGCACCGGCTTACCTATATGCACCAGTCAGTTTAACGCGCCGCGTCGCGGATGCAAGATGACCGCGTCCCGTATTTATCGCCGGTTAGTCCCACGATATGCGGGTGTTGTCCGCGGTACTTTTTTGGTGAAACACCACGGCTTCTCCGGAAGACCTGGTAAAAGTGGCTCAGGCTGGAAAATCCGCAATCCAGGGCGATTCGCGTAATATCCTCTGGAGTTCCGGCAAGTTGTTCCGCGGCGTAATTCATGCGGGCTTCGTTGACCAGCTCCGTAGGCGTGCGCCGGAGCCATCGTCTGGTACTTCGTGCCACATGCTCCGGAGAATAACCGCATAATTTGACAAAACGTTGCGTACCGCCGCGGAAAATTTCGGGGCGTTTCAACTCCCCAAGGGCCTGGCTTAGCCAGGCGGGAATCGCCTCTCCGGCCAGAGCCGGCCGGCGCGCCGGCAAAGCCTGCAGATTCAGCAGGAATCTCTCCAGGGCGGCTGTATCGCGCCGGCCGGCGCGCAGGTCCTCGGTTGCCCAGGCCAGATAGCGCCACGGCGGACCGGAAAGATCAAACACCCGTTGCGAAATATCCGCGGGCCGGAAGTCATCGCGCCAGGCGGCGCCATAGCGCCGTGCCAGCGCGGCCAGCCGCGACGGAGAAAACGCCAGGTTGCCGATGGTCACATACGGTTCTTCCGCGACGCTGAAGCTATGGCGATCCGAGGGCCGAATCAGGATCATCTCTCCCGGGCGCAAGGCCATATTCCGGCCGTTGACGTGGTGCCGGCCGCGGCCTTCCAGAACCCAGAATACTTCGAAAAAGTCGTGCGTATGAACCGGCGCCGGATGTCGATCCGTGATACGAACGACGGTGAAGTGGCAAACCTGCGGGGGATGGACAAACCACCCTATTTTCAGATACTTCATACCGATCAATATAGCACAATTTTCAGGTCATGGTAGCGGAAGATTTCGACGTTTTGATGATCTATTATGCTCGTGATGATGAAACGGCATGTCAACAAAACGAAAGGAAAGATCATGGTGAACGACACGGCGTCCCCGCCGGCGAATCGCGCCGGCGCTCGGGACGATCCCTTCGCCCAACCGCGGCTGGGACAACCGCAAACGGACTTCTATCGGCGCGAAGGTTACTTGAAGTATGAACGGAACGTTCTGCGCCCATCCGAATTCGACGCGCTGAAGGAACACTTTGAGGGCAAGCTCAGTCGCCTGCCGTCGCAAGTGCGGCCCGAAGCGATGGATGTTCCCCACTTTTCCGATCCAGCTCTTTTCCACTGGCTTTTTTCCCGGGCAGTTCTCGATCTTGTCGAGCCACTCCTCGGGCCGGACATCGCCCTGTTTTCCAGCCATTTCATCTGCAAGCCCGGCGGCCACGGCAAGCGCGTACCCTGGCACGAAGACTTTTTCTACTGGAAGGGCGCCGATCCGGACGGCGCGATGCTGGCGCCGCTGGAGGTCGTCACCCTCTGGCTGGCGATCGATCCATCCACGAAACTTAATGGTTGCATGAACGTGATTCCCCGCACCCACGGCGACAATCCGGGGGAATATGAGCCTGTAGACCCGCAAACGAATGTGTTCGATCGGGAGCTTCGCCGCTTCCAGATTGACGAATCGCGCAAAGTCGCCCTTGAATTGTCGCCCAATCAGGCAAGCCTGCACGACGGCCGCCTGATCCACGGCAGCGACGCCAACACCAGTTCCCGGCGCCGCTGCGGTTATACCATGCGTTATATAAGCACCCGCGTAAAGTTTCGTCATGAGCGCCACCCCTGGCACCAGATTTATCTGGCCCGCGGCCAAGACCGCGCCGGCAACCAATATGCCGATCCGAACCGGGCCTATCCGGAACTGGCGCGGTATCGCGAGGTGAGCAAAAAAACCGGCCATTAGACTGCTTCTCGATTATTCCGACCATGCGGGAGCTGAAATCTCGATGGTTATCGCATTATCGTGCCGGGAGCGGTTAAGCCAACGGAAACCGCGGCTTGTTTGGGCTATAATTAAATCACTAAGCGAGGTGAAACGCGCATGCATTGGCAGCAACCCATACCCAGGCAATACCTCCAGATGCCGCTGGCGGACGTGCTGGCGAATATCGCCCGGCGCAAGGCCCAATTGGGCCACAAGCTGGTCATTCTCGGCCACCACTACCAGCAGGACGAAGTGATCCAATTCGCCGACTTTACGGGCGATTCATTCCAGCTTTCGCGCCAGGCGGCGCGGCTTTCCGAGGCTGAATTTATCATTTTCTGCGGCGTTCATTTCATGGCGGAATCGGCCGACGTGCTGACCGCGGATCATCAGAAAGTGATTCTGCCGGATATGGGGGCCGGTTGCTCGATGGCCGACATGGCCAAAACGGAGGATGTGGAGGATGCCTGGGCGACGCTCCGCGAGGCGTGTGCCGGGGTCCCGGCATTTCGCCTGGTTCCGATCACTTATGTGAATTCCAGCGCCGCGGTGAAAAGTTTTGTTGGCCGGCACGGCGGGGCGGTCTGCACCAGCAGCAATTGCGAAAAAATTCTCACCTGGGCGTTGGACGGGCAAAAGCCGGGCAACACGCCGCAAACCAAAATCATCTTTTTTCCCGATCAGCACCTGGGACGCAACACGGCGTACAAAATGGGCTTCCCCCTGGAAAGCATGGTGGTGTGGGACTATCGCCAGCCAGCGGGCGGTTTGACCGACCAGCAGATGCGGGCGGCGACGTTGATTCTCTGGAAAGGCCATTGCAGCGTGCACCAACTGTTTCGGCCGGAACATGTGGACCAGGCGCGCCAACGCCTTCCCGGCGTAAAGGTGCTGGTGCACCCGGAATGCAACTGGCAAGTGGTGCAAAAAGCCGACCTGGTTGGTTCCACCGAATTTATTCGCCAACAGGTCGCGGCCGCGCCGCCAGGCAGTAAGTGGGCCATCGGCACCGAAGTACACATGGTCAGCCGACTGGCAAAAAAGCATCCGGAACAAACAATCGCCATTCTTTCCGACTGCCAGTGCCTTTGCACCACTATGTACCGCATTGATCCGCCACACCTGCTCTGGGTTTTGGACAACCTGGCGGAGGGAAAAGTGGTCAACCAGATCCAGGTTGATCCATTTGACGCCTACTGGTCGCGGGTGAGTCTCCAGCGGATGCTGGACATCACTGCCGGTCAGCCGGTGCGGGAGCCGCCACCGCCGCTGCCGGAGCGAGTCGCCGCCGGTCCGGCTCTTCGCGCGTTTTCCCACGTTTGATGAAATATGGGCGCGCCCGGGCGCGGTTACTTTCCCTACCTTTGCCAGGGCGTGGCAATTTTTCCGGGCAGGGGTTGAAAAAGCCGCCTTTTCACGGGAGTTCGGAAGCCCACCGGGATAAACCCGGTGGCTCGCCGGTCGGGTCGATGTGGGATGCCCGGAAAAATTGCCACACCTCTTTGCCACGCCCGCGGAACCGCGCTTAACGAATCCGCCGATTGCGACTAAACTTAAAGATCAGTTTGCGAAAGGCGCGGCCTCGATGCCTGTTCCAAGAAGTCGGGGTTGTGTAATCGATGTGCGCCGGCTATTTGCGAGGTACGCCCATGCCCATGGAAATCACGATGCCCAAACTTTCCGACACCATGACCGATGGCACACTGGTGCGCTGGCTCAAAAAGGAAAAAGACAAGGTTCAACCCGGCGACATCATTGCTGAGGTTGAAACCGACAAGGCCACCCAGGAACTGGAAGCATTTGAACCGGGAACCATAGCTAAAATCGTGGTGCGGGAAGGAGCCAAGGTTCCAGTGGGGGGAGTGATCGTGGTACTGGCCGCACCGGATGAAGACAGCGAGGCGGTAGCCAGGGCTTACGTCGTCAAACCGGTTCCCGTGGCGGCGGTCAAAGAGTCCTCCACCACCGCCGCTCCCACGCCCATCCCGGCGCCCGCCCGCCCGCCGGTGGCGCCCGCGCCGGTTCCGGCGCCTTCATCCGCCGGTTCCTCCGATGCCGGCCGGCGCCGGAGGGTCTCGCCGCTGGCCCGGAAAATCGCCGAGGAAAAGGGTGTCGACCTTGCTGTTATTGAGGGGTCGGGACCGGATGGACGCATCATCAAGCGCGACGTGCTGGCGGCCGCGACCGCTGGAACTGCCCCCCCCGTCGGTGCTGCGTCACGGCCGGTTCCGGAAACATCCCGGCTGGAGGCGAAAACGATGGAGCTTTCCAACGTGCGCCAGACGATAGCCCGCCGCCTTCTGGAAGCCAAGCAGACGATTCCGCATTTTTATGTGTCGATTGATGTGGTGATGGAGGCGCTGCTGGATCTGCGTAAGTCCGCCAATGAACAACTCGCTCCCGCCAAGCTTAGCGTCACCGATTTTATCGCCCGGGCCGTGGCCATCGCGCTCACCCAGACGCCGGCGGTCAACGCCAGCTTTAGTTCCACCGCCATCGTTCGCCACGGAACGGTTCATCTTGGCATCGCGGTCGCCATAGACGACGGCCTGCTGGTGCCGGTGATCCGGGACGCCCAGACCAAAGACCTCCGGCAAATTTCCGCCGAGATCCGGCAACTCGCCGAGCTGGCGCGGACGCACAAGCTCAAGGCCAATCAATTGACCGGCGGTACGTTCACCATCAGCAACCTGGGCATGTATGGCGTGCGCGATTTCATGGCGATTATCAACCCGCCGGAGTCGGCGATTCTGGCCGTGGGCGCAACCGAAGCGCGGCCGATCGTTAAAGGCGCCCAGGTGGTTCCCGCGCAGGTGATGACGCTTTCGCTCTCGGCCGATCACCGCGTGGTGGATGGCGCGACCGCCGCCGAATTCATGAGCAAACTTAAAGCCATTCTGGAAAATCCGCTGGCGATGCTGATCTGACGGAGTCTTCCCGCCCCGCGCCGAAGTGGTTTGTCCCGGCACTGGCCGGCAAAATGCGCCGCGGAAAAAGTTTGCCGGCGGGGCGGTTGGTTCCGTCCGATCCGTGGAAGTTTATTTTCCCTCCGGGGAGGCTGGGCTGCGTTTGATCGCCCGCCAGGCGGGCGCAGCCGGGATAAAAGGCAAGTGATGCGGGTGTAATCATGCAACATTCGTTAATCGGCTCTCTGGCGGCCCTGGCATCCTTGTTATTGTTAACGCCGGCGCCGGCGGCGCGGGCAACGGCCCCGCCGGCGGATCAGACTCTGGCCCGCAGGATTGCCGCCATGCACGCGGTCCGTGCGATTCGCGTGAATTTCCGGTGTGAAAAAAAACTTCAAGTATTGAAAAGACCGTTTGTCAGCGAGGGCGTCATTACCATAGCCCGGCCCAATCAGGTGCGATTTCAAACCATTCGCCCTTATCTTTCCTGCTATATTCTCACCGGCCACAAGGTTTTTTCGCGCAACCAGACCGACCGGCACTGGCATACGGCGCAATTGGATCGTCGAGAATCCCTGGTCATGGTCATGCGGCAATTCGCGTTCTGGTCGCTCGGCAAACAAAGAAGCATCGGAAAAGATTATTCGGTGACGATGACCCGCGCCGCCTTGCCGCCGCCCCCGCGCCTCTCCGGCGCGCAAGCCGGCGAACCATCCCGTCGAACTTTGCCGGCGCCATCCCGGGCAGTGGAACTATTTTCTCTTACGCCGCGCGATTCCCTTCTGGCCAAGATGATCCAGCGTGTGCAACTGGGGTTTCCGCCAAAATCGCCGCACTTGATTTTCATCCGGATTACTTCACGGCATGACAATCAAAGCCTGTACTGGTTCGATCATTTGCGAATGAATCCCCATCTACCCGCGACCTGTTTTAAGCCGGCAGGACCGCCATGAATGACGCACCGGAGGCGCGGAATAATCATTCTGCCGGTCATCTCCCCCCGGCTGATTTTCTCACGCGTGGCATGATGGGGTGGTATGGCCGGCTGGCCGCGCATCGCCGGGCGCTGACGGTACTTCTGGCGGCGTTGGGTGTCGCTTTTTACCTGTCATCCACGCAAATCCATTGGGGAGCAAACGCGATCCTTTATTTCTCCAGCCACAGCAAAACCGTCCGTGATCTGCAAGCTTCCGAAAAACAACCGGGCCTGGGAAACAATCTGCGGTTGGACGTTCATTTCGCTCCTGGCCGGACCGGCGATCTGGCAGTCGCGGTGCGAAGACTGCGGAGAGCTTGCGAGCGGACCGGCCAGTTCGAGTGGGTTTGGACCGGCGTATCGGCCAAAGAGCAAATTCGCGCCGCGGTTTACCTGACGCGGCCTGGTCCGGCGCTGCTCCATACCGCACAGATATCGCAGATTCGAAAGCGGCTATCCGCCGCCTGGCTGGCGAGGCATTTCCGACACGTCGCGGCGCGGCTGGAAGATCCGGACGGACAACTGCTCGCCGCCGAGTTGCAACACGATCCGCTGGCTCTGCACCGACTTTATTTCACGCACGTGCAGGCGCTGCATCCCCTGCCGGGCGCGCATCTTGCCGACGGCCTGCTTCTCTCCGCCGACGGTAAACACGCGATGATGGTCCTGGCGCCGCGCGTGTCGCCCCAGAATGTGGCCGCCTCGCGGACCATGCTCAAGAAACTCCGCGCCGCCCTCGCCCGGGTGCAAAAAACGATGCCCGCTCTGCGGGTGTGGTTGATCGGCTCGGCGCTGAATTATGCGAGCAACCAGCGGCGGGTGCTGCACGATGTCGTCATCATATCGCTGGTGGGAACTCTGCTGGTGGCGGCGGCGATTCTCCTGTTTTTTCGACGCTGGGTGTCCGTTCCGATCTGCCTGATCCCGCCGACGATCGGGGTGGGCACGGCCATGGGAATCGCCGGCCTGCTGCGGCTTGATCTGCCGCTGATTGTGCTCGGTTTCAACGGACTGATCTGCGGTTCGACCACCGATTATGGCATTCAGTTGATCGCCGCCGTCAATCGCCGGATACGCCGGGGGGAAGAACTGCGGATCGAGACGCTCGCCGCCGCCACCCGCGAAATGTTCGGTCCCATTTCGATGAGCGTGTGTACCAGCGTCACCGGCTATTCGGCGCTGGCGCTAAGTTCCGCGCCGGGTTTGCGGGAGTTGGGACTTTTCGTGGCCGGGGCGACGATCTGCATCTGGCTGGCGACGTTCCTGGTGCTTCCCGCTTACCTGGGACCATGGATCGTGCGCCCGCAAAGTTCAAGTTACACTGCCGCCACGACGATGCGGCCGGGCCGCAGGCTCAAAATAGTCGGAAGCGCGGCCTTTCTGGCGAGCACGGCGCTGCTGACCTGGCATGCCGCGCGCGTCCAATATTCGTACCATGGCGCCGCGCTCGACGGCAGCTCCCGACGCCTGTTGCATCGGGAAAAGCTGTTTCTCAAGACGTGGGGAGACCTTCGCCAACGCGCTATCGTGGTCGTGCACGACGCCTCGGCCAGGCAAGCGCTGGTTCGCTTGAACGCTCTGTCCCGCACGCTGCGAAGATTCAAGCGGGAGCATTTGATTCAAGGTTACCAAACCCCCGCCGGTATCCTGCCGGATCATGACGCGATTCGGCGCCGCCGCAACGCCTGGCGGCTTTTCTGGACGCCGGCGCGGCGGGCTTTGGCGCAGAGGCATATCGCGCAGGCGGCGGAAGGGGCAGGCTTTGATCCGGCGGCTTTCGCCGGCGCCGTAGCCGCTCTTACGCGGCTTGCCCCCGTTCCGCCGGCGCGCCTCCGGCTGGCAAATTCGCCGGCGGCGCTGCTTCCCGGCTCGATCCTGCTTTCTTCCCGCGGTGTTACGCTGGCGGTGATTGTGCGACCCAACAGGAGTCTTTCCCCGCGTATGCAAGCCCGATGGGCCGGCAAATTACGATTGGACCACCCGCACGCGGCGATTATTTCCGGCGCCCTTCTTTTCTACAACACAACCCGGCGGGCCGCGGCCGAGATGAAACGACTGTTTCCCTGGGTAGCGATCCTGATTCTGGTTCCGATGTGGATGTACTTTCGGCGGATCGACTTGGCGCTGATCGCGGCATTGTCGCTGGGAGTCGGTTTTCTCTGGCTTCTGGGCGCGGCTCAGTGGTTCGCCGGCGGATTGAATCTGCTGAGCCTGGTACCGATGCTTTTTACCATGGGTGTGGCGGTTGATTACGGTATTTATGCCGCCAGCGATCCGGCGCAGCGCCGCGCGCCCGACGAGCGGGAAAATAGAAATCCGGCGACGTTCCTATGCGCCGCGACCACGATTCTGGGAACCGGCGCCATGCTTCTGGCCGGCCATCCCGTCCTGCATTGGATCGGTTTGACACTCACGGCGGGAATCACCGGCGGTTATCTGGCTTCCTTATTCCTGGTCGGCCCGCTCACGCGCCGTTTGTTCCGATCCAACCGACCGGAGGTCCACAAATTTTGACGGCTTTCGCGGATTGGCCTGCGTTTGTAAAGTTCTTATTTCCACCGCCGGGGCGTAAACAATCCGTGGCGTTACTTTCAAAATCGCCCGGGCTCGCTGCTCCAGGCGCTGGCGCGTCCGGGCTTTGCCGTCGCGCAAGCAGACATGCAGCGTTAATAAGTCGCTTAGATCATGCGCTCTGCGGGCCACGATGGCATAATCGCGCACTTCGGGCATGGAATTGAGAAGATCAAAAATCGCCGCCGGAAAAAGGCTCGTCCCGCGCACTTTGAGCAACTGTTGCCGCCGGCCGAGGATCGGCCCGAGCCGCGGCGTGGTCCGGCCGCAGGGGCATGGTTCGGTATATAGCGCCGCGATGTCTCCCGTCCGGAACCGGACCAGGGGCATTCCCCGCACGCCCAGCGGAGTGACGACCACTTCACCCGGGCTTCCTGGCGCCGCCGGCAACCCCCGTTCGTCGATGATTTCCGCCACCGCCAGCGAAGGATTTAAGTGTCCACCCCGGCATTGCGGGCCTTCGGCAAAAGTGGTGCAGGTTTCCGTGGACGCGTAAGTGCCAAGCAGGGGCGCCGTAAAAATCGCGGACAACCGTTGCGCCAGGGAATTGGGCGTCAAGTCGGCCGAACGAAGCGGTTCGGCAATGCCAATGATGGCCGCCAGGTTGCGGAAAGCTCGCTGATCCGCCGGCCGTTCGCAATCAACCAGTAGCGAAGGGACCGTGATCACGAAATTGCGGGGATGTCCGGCGAGCAGGGAACAGAGCAATTCACGCTGGGACACAAACGCCGGTCCCACCCGCATGCAGGCGGCGCCCAACCGCTGGGCGCCCAGCCAGTACGCCAGTCCCGCGACAAACAGGCGATCCATCGCCACCGCGATGATCAGTGTGTCGTCCGCCCGCAGCCCCGCGATGTGCAATGCCACCGCCTCATTCTCGGCCAGGCGATGAAGGTCGCTTTGCGTCAGCGGCACGCACAGCGGTTTGCCCGTTGTGCCGGAAGTGCTGACCCATTCGCGGATGTCCGCGCGCCGGCAGCCGAACGCGGCTGCGCCGGCCAGCGCCAGCTGATGTTTGTCCGTCAGCGGCAGCAGGGTAACGTCGGCGAGACTTTTCATCCGTCCGGGGTAAATCCGGCGCTGGTAAAAATCCGTTCGCGCCGCATTCGCCACGTGCACAAGAAACCGTTTTTCCTGCAGCGCCCGCCATCGCCGTATCGGCCAGAAAAGGGGCTCGCCCATTGTCCCGCTCATTTTCAACATCTTGTTTTTCTAAGAACTCATCCAATCAAGAATTGTAACCGCACCCGCTCCGGACGGGGTGCCGTCGGGCTTATGATTTTCACTATTTTCTTATGAAGTCCAGGATCAAAAGGCTCCCCCGGCCTGAATTCCACAGCACCAATTCGCCCGGCATTCCCGCATTATCATAATGCAAATATTGAATTAGCAGCCGGGCGCCGCCGGCAGGGTTCACGGCGCAGATGTGCAGATGTCCCGCCGGGCCGGCAAAAGTGAGCGTGTAAACATTGCCCGCGGCATCCCGGCAATGAATTCGTGCTTCATGATTCAAGCGAACCAGGGCGCGGACGTTCGCCGTGGCCAGGGCCGGTGCGGTTAACGCCTGATACAACTCTCGGCAAAAACTGATCGGCAATCGGGCGGGCTCTCCGGCGGCTATTTTCAGTATTTGGATCCGTGAACCCCGCACCCGCGCATCGAAAATAAGAGTTCCCAGCTCGCTGGCGCAGGTGAGCCGGAACCGCCGCGCCGCGTGGACGTGCAGCCGGCCAACCATGGTCCATTCATGATGCCCGAGGCGTAAACTTGCAAAGAACTGCTGGTCGAATCCGACGGGAAAAGCCGCCAGTGCGCGGGCCACGGCCTGGCGCTCCGGTGCGGGGACATTTGGTGGTTGGTAGATGGCTGGGCGCAGCTGGGAGCAACCGCCGACAACGGCCAGTATGGCCAATAGAAACACGGCGGGACAGCCGGTTCGCAATCCAAGGCGCTCCATAGAGCCTATCCAAATGACTAATGGCCCCGCGATGGGCCGGAAAAGACCGCATGCAAGGCGCTCAGACCCGAAGGCGTATCGGAAAGGATGATCCGCCGAAGGGGTAAAGTAAATTATAACCGGTCCTGTGAGTAAGATGTGACCGCCCCCGGTTTCACAAGAGTTGACACCACCGCGCCGGCATCAATAAACTGCCCGCGTTTAAGATGCAAAGGAATAAGGGTATGCCCATTACCGTTCACCTGATTTTCAACTCCCACATCGACCCCGTATGGCTCTGGCCCTGGACGGCCGGGGTGGATGAAATATTGGCTACGTGTCGCAGCGCCTGCAACCGGCTCGACGCCCATCCCGATCTGATCTTCAGTCGCGGAGAAGCCTGGGCTTATCGTATGGTGGAGCGGTTGGATCCGGAGTTGTTCACACGAATTCGCCGGCATGTAGAGACAGGGCGATGGGAAATCGTCGGTGGCTGGTGGATTCAGCCCGACTGCAACCAGCCCAGCGGCTGGGCTATGAAAAAACAGATCGAACTGGGCCGCAACTATTTCCAGAAAACCTTCGGCGCCAGTCCGCGGGTGGCGTATAACGTGGACAGCTTCGGCCACGCCGCCACGCTGCCCGGTTACATCCATGAGGCCGGCCAGCGATATTACGTCATGATGCGCCCGCAGGAACATGAAATGCCCTTGCCGGCCCGCTTGTTCCGTTGGCGGGGTTACGAAGGGTCGCCGGAAATCGTGACCTTTCGAATCGCACGGAGCTATGGCAGCGGGGGCGCTGTTTCCAGGGAAGGTTTCATCGGGCACGTGCGCGCCGCCGCTACGGAATTACCGGAAGGAATCGAACATACGATGTGTTTTTTGGGCGTCGGCGATCACGGCGGAGGCCCGACGGAGCATCTGATTGATATTTGCCGCCGGCATGCAACGGCCTTGGACGGCCTGCGGCTGGTATTCTCCAGTCCGCGGCGATTTTTCGAAGCGGTGCAGCCGCAGGTGGAGCGGTTACCGTTGGTGACCGGGGAATTGCAGATGCACGCGATCGGCTGTTACAGCGTGCATCGTGGTATCAAGACGGCGCTGCGGCGGGCCGAGCATGGCTTGGCGCAGGCCCAGATAGCCCAGCGGATGGCGCCCTTGCCGGCCCAGGACGCCGCTTCCCTGGTAGTGGCGTGGGAACGTGTGGCGTTCAACCATTTTCACGATACGCTCGGTGGAACCTGCATTCCCTCCGCCTATCCCCAGATGGAAGCGCAACTTGGTCAGGCCATGGCCATTGCCGACGATGCCATCCATTTGTCGCTGCGGCAAAAAATACAGGCACTGCCTGATGATCCTTGCCAGCGCGTGGTGCTGTTCAATGCCTCCGATGAACCGTATGAGGGATATACCGAATTCGACCCCTGGCTTAAGCCCTGGACCCAGGAGCACCAGTTGATGGATGAAACGAACCAGGCGATTGCGTGCCAGGCGGTGGAAGGGGAACCGGTTATGCACGGGATTCCACCGCATCTGGTCTGCCGCGTGACGGCGGCGCCGGGCCAGATCCGGGTGCTGCGCATCAGCAGACACCCGCCGACGGAACCCCGGTGCGCCGCAAGCGGTCGGGTGACCGGCGGGGAAGGTGTGATCCGCAACGAAGCAAATGTGGCCGTGGATATCGTCAATCGGCGGTTATCCCTGGGAGGAATTCAATTGCCATTGCCGCGCCTGGCCCTGCTTTCCGACCCCACCGACACCTGGTCGCATGGGGTGGATCGTTACACCGAAGGACCGGCTGTTTGTGCATGTTGGAACGATCCGGCCACCATTGAGACCGGCCCATTGCGCGCGGCCATGATCCAAACCGGCATGATCGGCGCCTCGCCGCTACGGTGGGAGTGGCGCCTCTACGCCGGCGAACCTTATGTGGAATTAATCATGCGGATTGAGTGGCGGGAAGAACAGCAATTACTCAAACTCATCGTGGTTGCGCCCGGTGTCCTGGAGGGACGTACCGACGGCATTCTCGGCGGTCACCTGGACCGCCCGAATAACGGCAAAGAATTGCCGTGCCGCGACTTTACCCTGCTGCGCGTCCGGGACGCCGATCCTCTCGGAATTGTCAGCCCGGACAGCTATGCCCTGGACGCCACCGCATCGCGGGTACGTTTGACGCTGCTGCGCAGTCCGATCATGGCGCACCATGTTCCCCATGCGGGCGCCGCGCCGCGCCGTCAGTTTGCGGATCGCGGCGAGCATACGTTCCGCTTGCGTTTTTTGGCGGGTCGGAACCTCACGCCGCAGGTTCTGGATCGCCAGGCGATGATGCTCCAGCGTCCTCTGGTTTACGCCAGCGTTACCAGGGGAATGCCCAGTCATTTCATCGCGGAACATTGAAAACAAGGAGCAAACGCACACGCCCGGTAAAGTCTGTTTATAGGGGTGAGAATTTTTCCAGGGCGCCTGGGAGCGCGGCCGGCCCGCGCCGCCAGTATGTTAGCCGGCACATTACATGTACCGCGTTGGTGGAAACACCCGTTGCGCGAAGCTGGGCCGCCGCACCGCCCGCGCTGCGGGGTTCGCATCGCAGTGAATCGGGAACCGCAGGTCGCAAATGTATCAAAAAAGGCCGCGCGGAGTATAGTTGCCGGCGAAATGGACGCCGCCGAGAGGTAAATTATTTTTTCGACCGCCAAAATCGCCCCCCCAACTTACAACCACATCCTGCTGCTCGTGGCCGGACTTGGCGGTCTGCTTTACGGGGTGGATGTCGGCATCATTTCCGGGGCGCTGCCGTACCTGGAGGCGACTTCCGGTCTCAACGCCGGCCAACTTTCCATGATCGTTGCCGCCGTTCTGCTCGGCAGCGTGCTCTCCACACTTTTTGCCGGCGTGCTCGCCGATTGGATGGGCCGCAAAAAATTGATGACGCTCAGCGGGGCGCTGTTTGTTCTGAGCATCCCTCTGATTGCAATGTCGCATGGTTACGGCCCGCTGCTGCTGGGGCGGCTTTTACAGGGGGTTAGTGCCGGATTGATCGGCGTGGTGGTTCCGCTCTACCTGGCCGAGTGCCTGACCCCCGCCGGCCGGGGGCGGGGAACCGCCGTCTTTCAGTGGCTGTTGACGCTGGGCATTGTGGCCTCGGCGGTCATTGCCATGTACTTTAGCATACGCGTACAGGCGGTCGCCCGGCTGCACAATGCCGCCGAACTTTTCGCCTTTAAGGATGCGGCGTGGCGCGGCATTTTCTGGTCCACTCTGCTACCGGGTATTCTTTTCGTATGTGGCAGTCTGTACGTGGCCGAGTCGCCGCGCTGGCTTTTCAAACGAGGCGATAAGCCGGCGGCATACGCGGCGCTGCGGCGATCGCGCAACCCCCCGCAGGCGGATACCGAGCTGGCGGAAATGGAAACGATGGCGGCGGCGGACCAGGCTCAGAATAGCGCGGGCGTAAACAGGTCCGGAGAATCGCTGCTGCAACGCCGCTA
The DNA here is from genome assembly GCA_021790475.1 of Planctomycetota bacterium. Classification (GTDB taxonomy): domain Bacteria; phylum Planctomycetota; class Phycisphaerae; order WQYP01; family WQYP01; genus JAKBMM01. The sequence continues at coordinate 15,804 of JAJYDU010000010.1, forward strand.
TGTGCTCCCATTCATCCTGGCGTGTGTGATTCTCGCTTGCAATCAGGCCACCGGCATCAATTCCATCATTGGCTACAACGCGACGATTCTCATCCAGGCCGGCCTGAGCGACGTGCAGGCCCACTGGGGCTACCTCCTCTTTACCACGGTGAATTTCCTGATGACCATCGTGGGTGTTGTACTGGTGGACCGTGTCGGGCGAAAGGCTCTCTTATCCGCCGGCAGCGCGGGCATCATCGTCTCGCTGGTCTGCACGGGACTTCTGTTTCACCATGCGCAGGAGGGGCGAATCGACTGCGCCAAGCCTCTCCAGGCCCTGGTCCGGCCGAATCAGACTCTTTCCATTCCTTTCAATCCAACCATGGCCGCAAGGCTTCTTTCGCCCGGGAAAATGAACCCCAATGCCATCCGCCGGCATCCGGTCAACTTGACTGTCATTTATTCCTACGGGGGTTTCCACGGGATGACCAACACCGTCCGTTCCGAGAGCCGGACCGGGGAACCGGTGGTCATTACGCGTGCCGATTGCGTGCCGGCCAATGCGGTGATTGCTTTTTTCTCCAATCCACTGGCCAATCTGGCGGTGGCGCGCCGCGCGCCGCTGAATATAGAACACGCCTGGATCACGCCTGTTCCCACCAGACGCAACGGAATATTCACGGCTATGAGCCTGTTTGCTTTTGTCGCTTTTTTCGCCGCCGGTCCCGGAGTATGCGTGTGGCTGGCGCTCTCCGAGCTGATGCCCACCCGCATTCGTTCCACGGGTATGAGCATCGCGCTGTTGATCAACCAGGCGGTCTCCACCGTGATTGCGGCGGTGTTTCTGCCGGTGGTCGGAAAATACGGATATGCCACAATATTCTTTACCTTCGCCGGGTTTACGGTAATCTATTTTCTAACCGCCACGCTGTGGTTGCCGGAAACCAGAAACAAAACGCTTGAAGAAATTGAAGCGGGCTTTCGCGGTATGAAAACGGACCGATAGTGGCTGCGTCGTTTTCTTTTTAAGGTGTTACGTATGCGTCCATTACGTTGCGTTGTCCTGTACCTATGGCTCGCGTTGGGCCTCGCGCCGGGGATCACCCGGGCCGCGGGAAACGCCGGCTCTTTTCCCGTTAATAAACTTGGCCTTGTTCCACAACCGCGGCATGTGCGGGCTTATGCCGCCAAATGGAGCCTGCCGGCCATGCTGCGCATCGCCGCCGGGACCGCCGCCGTGGATCGCCGTATGGCCCGATTTCTTGAGCGTTTTCTCAATAAGCGCGGCATCCAGACGAAGATTGTTTCAACCGGCCGGGCGCAGATTACCCTTGCCACCCCTGCGGATAATCCCAAGCTTGGCCGCGAAGGCTACCGACTCACCGTAACCAGCCGGGGAGCCGCCATTACCGCCAACGCCGGTCCCGGTCTGTTTTACGGGCTGCAAACCTTTGAAGAGTTGTTCAACCCCGCCTTGCCGGCGGATAACGCCATTCACCAGGTGGTCATTACAGATTGGCCGCGGTACCGCTGGCGGGGGATCATGCTGGATTCGGTGCGGCATTTTTTCCCTTTGCCCGTGATCGAAAAATTCATTCGCGTGGCGGCTCATTACAAGCTCAATCGCCTGCACTGGCACTTATCCGATAACCAGGGCTGGCGCATCCAAATACCGCAATATCCGCTTCTGACGAAAATCGGCGCCTGGCGGTCCAGCTCCAGTTACACCAGCAATCCGCCCGCCGCGGCCCATGGACCGCGCTACGGCGGCTATTACACCGACGCTCAGATCAGGAAGATTGTCGCCTACGCCCGCCGTCGTTACCTCACCATCGTGCCGGAAATAGATATTCCCGGTCACTGTGGCGCGGCGATTGCCGCATATCCCTGGCTCTCCGGTTCCAGGAAAGGTGGTTCCCTGCTGAGTCCCGGTCCCAGAACGTTCCGGTTCCTGCAAACCGTCTTTGGCGACCTGGTGGCGCTTTTCCCCGGTAAATTCATTCACCTCGGCGGCGATGAGGTCAATGTGCGGGCCTGGGCGCAGAACCCCGTCGTGCAAAAGCTGATGCGACAACGGCATTGGACAAACCTTCAGCAAGTCCACGATTATTTCGCCGGAAAGATGGCGCGCTTTCTGGCCGCCAGGGGGCGGCGTGCCGTGGTCTGGAATGATGTACCCGCCCAAGGCCTCCCGGCCAGTGCCGTGGTGGAGTGTTGGAACAGCGCGCGCGTTGTTCCGCACGATGCCCGCTTGGGGCACGATGTCATTGTCGCGCCAACGGGAAAACTCTATTTCGATCATTACCAGGGCGATCCCCAATATGAACCGCCGGCTCTGGGCGGGCTTACGACTTTGCGGGAAACCTACAACTTCAATCCATCATCCTTGCTGCCGCCGGCCTTGAAAAATCGCCTTTTCGGCGCCGAGGGGTGCCTGTGGACGGAATGTGTTTTTTCCGCCCACCATCTTTTTTACATGCTCTTACCGCATGCCCTGGCCCTGGCGGAAATCTGCTGGACGCCGTTGCAGGAGCAGCGCTATTCCGGTTTTGTGCAGCGCACGGGCAGGCAGTATCTCTGGTTGCGGGCCAATGGTTATAACTTTCGGACTCCCCCGCCGGCCTTCCGTTTCAGCGGCGCGGGCGGACACACGACCGCCACCCGCCATCCCCGCCACAATTCCATTCATATTCACACCACCTCTTTGACCGGATGGGTACGCATCACGCAACCGGTTCCCGGCGCGATGATTTTTTATACACTCAATGGCGGCTATATCTATTCGGACTTCTATCGTTCTCCCATTCCGGTAAAGCTTACCCCCGGCAAGCCGCAGGTAATTCGCGCCGTGACCATTGATCCGCCCGATCGGACCAGCGCCCCCTCCAATCTGGTTCTGCAACTCGCCGCCGCGCCGGCCCGCGCCGCCAAGTAAATCCAAATATGTAAATTATATTCATGAATAGAGCAGTGGAATTTGGTGCAGAGGATATGGAGGGTCGATAAGACTCGGGAACTGTTTGATCTGCGGTTATCCGCTTTTTCTGCGGATCATCCGGTATCTCCGAACTACTCCCCGCCGCGGGCGCGGAGAATCGCAGATGTTGCTCATCCGTAATTGTTCTTCATCGTGCTCTTCGCCTTCCTCCGTGGTGGAAATCCCTGATCCTACCCTCCGCGTTCCTGTGGAGATATCAAGGCCGCGAGCGTCTTCTCACACTTACGCTCAGGCGGAATCGCGGGTAATGACGGGATAGTTCTCGCGCTCGCCGCGGCCGATCACCGGGTAATCCTTGCGCAGCGGATGCGCGGCAAAGCCATCCCAGGTGAGGATGCGGCGCAGATCGGGATGGCCGGTGAATCGAACGCCGAACATGTCGAAGACTTCGCGTTCGAGCCATTCGGCGCCGGCGAATAATGGCGTGAGCGAAGCGACTTCCAGTTCATTTTCAGAGAGAAACACGCGCAGAATCAGCCGGGGATTGCCACCGGCGACACTGTTGAACGTATAAACCAGCCCAAAACGCGGTTTGTCCCAGCCGGGAAAATTCAGATAGTCCACGCAACTGATGTCGCAGAGCATATCGTAGCGCAGGGTTGGATCATCGCGGAGAAAAAGAACAATTTCGGTCAGGTGTTCGCGGGGAATCCATATCTGACTCTGGCCGCGGAAGGATGCGCCCTTCAGCGCCACGCCGGGAAATCGTGTTTTGAGCCGCGCCGCGGCGGGATGGTCAAGAGCCATATCAACCTCGCTGAATACCCGTTGCCTTATTGCCTCAGGGCAATTATAGGAAAGCCATAGGAGAAAGGCCATGCGACTGCTGGTGGCGACGGGCAACGAGGGAAAAGTGCGGGAGATACGGCGCGAAATAGAACGGGCGGAACTGGCCGGGGTTGAAATGATCTTGCCGCGGCAAATCGGCGGCGGCCCATCGGTAAACGAAGACCAGCCGGACTTTGTGGGAAACGCCGTTAAAAAAGCGCGGGCTTTCGCCCTGGACACGGGCCTGCTGACGCTGGCGGAAGATTCCGGCCTGTGCGTGGACGCGCTGGGCGGCGCGCCGGGTGTATTCAGCGCGCGCTATGCGGGCGAACCCTGCGACGACCTGGCCAATAATCGCAAGCTTCTGGCCGCGTTGCGGGACGTTCCGCCCGTCCGGCGCACGGCGCGGTTTGTTTGCGCCGCGGCGCTGGCGCATCCGCGGGCAACGCTGATAACAATGAGCGACCAACTGGAGGGGATGATCGCCCTGGCGCCGCGGGGAACGGGGGGATTCGGTTATGATCCGCTGTTTTTCGTTCCGGAACTCGGCCGGACCACAGCCGAGCTTTCTCCGGAGGAAAAGGCCCGGATCAGTCATCGCGGCAAGGCGCTGCGGCGCCTGCTGCAATGGCTCAAGGAACGCCAATCGCAATTTGAAGGGAGCTGACACCCGTGGATAACCGCATGGCCTCAGGGGAAACAGCCCCCTGGCGCGGAAAGCGTCGTGGCGGGCGGGCGGAGAAAGCGGGTAATATATCCCGCCGCGCGGAGATTTTATTTCGCCTCCAGCCAGTTATCGCCCCAGCCGATGTCCACCTTCAGCGGCACGGTTAACGACATGGCGTTTTGCATTTCATCGCGAATCAGCGCGGCATAACCCTCAACATCCCGGCGCCGGCATTCAAAAACCAATTCGTCGTGCACCTGGAGAATCAGGCGGATTTTTTCACCCTCCGCCCCGAGCCGCCGCTGGATATGGACCATGGCCGTTTTGATCAGATCGGCCGCGGAACCCTGCACCACGGTGTTGACCGCCGCCCGCTCGCCAAAGCGGCGCAGGGATGGATTGGGCGATTGAATTTCGGGAATCTTTCTGCGGCGTCCCAGAATCGTCGTCACATAGCCGCGCTCCAGCGCTTCCTGAATACATTGCCGGGTGAATTGCCCGATCTGGGAGAAGCGCTCCCGGTAGGCGTGAATGAAGGCTTCCGCTTCCCGCCGCGGAATTTTCAGCACCTGCGCCAATCCGAAGGCGCCCTGCCCGTAAATGATTCCAAAGTTCACGGTTTTGGCCAGGCGGCGCAGCGGGGGCGTCACTTGCTCCGGAGCGACATGATAAATTTGCGCCGCCACAAACTGATGAATGTCCTGGTCGGCGGCGAACGCGGCCAGCAGCGCCGGTTCGCGGCAGAAATGGGCCAGCACGCGCAACTCAATCTGGGAATAGTCCGCTGCCAGCAGAACGAAATCGGCGTCCGCGGCGACGAACGCCCGGCGTATCTCCCGGCCCAATTCCGTCCGGATGGGAATATTCTGCAGGTTCGGATCGCTGCTGGAGAGCCGGCCCGTTTCCGCGATGGTCTGGTTGAAACTGGCGTGGACGCGGCCGTCGCGGGGCAGTATTTGTCCGGCCAGCGCTTCCAGATAGGTATTTTTGAGTTTCGCCAGTTGACGATATTCGAGAATCAGGGCCGGAACGGCATGTTGATCGGCCAGGGCTTCCAACACGCCCATATCCGTACCGGGACCGGTCTTGGTTTTCCTGATCACAGGCAGACCCAGACGGTTGAATAGCACGTCCGCCAATTGCCGGGGCGAATCCGGATTAAAATCCACCCCGGCCGCGGCCGGAATCCGCCGGCGGAGATCTTCAAGTTTATTGCCGATGTCCCGTTCCAATTTTTTCAGCCGCTCCACGTCCACCTTGACCCCGGCATATTCCATGTCGGCCAGAATGGAAACCAGCGGCATTTCCAGATCGAAGAAAAGTTGCCGCAACCCCTCCCGCAGAATTCGTCCATGCAGCAGCCGCGCCAGGCGGAAAGTTACGTCGGCGTCTTCAGCGGAGTAACGGCAGGCGCGGTCCAGCGGAACCTGGGCGAAACTGATTTGCCGGGCGCCTTTGCCGATCAGATCGGAAATGGCCGTGGTGGCCAGCCCCAGATAATCCCGCGCCAGCGAATCCAGGGAATGGCTGCGCCGCGCCGCGTCCAGAACGTAACTGGCCACCATGGTGTCCAGGAAAATACCATCCAGCGGCAGGTGGTCTTTGCGCAGCACATTGATGTCATACTTAAGATTCTGGCCGATCTTTTTCACGCCGGGGTCTTGCAGCAGCGGCCCGATCCGGCGGCGAACCAACTCCACCGGCAGGCACTCCCCCATTCCTTTAACGGCCACGTACCAGGCCAGACCTTCGCGGGCGCAGAGCGAAATGCCGCAGAGATTCGACCGCATCGCCCCGAGCGAATCGGTTTCCGTATCGACCGCGAGCCAGCAATTTTCCTGTTGACTGAGGATCCGGACCAGATCGGCAAGCATTTGTTCCAACAAGGCGGGGGTATGAACCAGCCGGTAGTCGCCTGTCACGCCGCCGGTGGGTGGGGACGCCACGCTCTGCGTCCCGATAGTTGTCGGGTTCGGGGGGACGAGCGGGCGCACGGTCATGGCGGCATCGCCGGCGGGTGCGGCGTCGGGCCGGGTGGCATCGGCGTGGGGAGTCGCGCTGGTTCGGGGCGGCTCGTCATCGGGGACGACCTGCTCCGGGCCAAAAAGAGTTGCCTCGCCGCCGGTATCAGACCGTTTAGAGCGCCCCGAGCCGATGTTCTTAACCACCGGAGCCATCGGGATCGGCACGGACGCCGAGAAAGTTGCCGCTGCGAAATCTTGTCGCGCTTCCTGGAGCAGGGGCGCGAGTTTCTGGAAATCCAGCTCTTGAAAGATCGGCGCCAGTCGATCCAAGTTTGCGGATTGGAAACGCATGGCGGATAAATCCACCGCCAACGGCAAGTCCACACGCAGCCGCACGAGTTGGCGCGACTGGGCCAGAATCGACAGATTCTCGCGCAGAGCCTGGCCGACTTTGCCCGGGAGCCGGTCGGCATGAGCCAGGAGATTATCGAGCGTTCCATATTCGGCGATCCATTTGGCCGCGGTTTTCGGACCAACGCCGGGTATGCCGAAAATATTGTCGGCCGCGTCGCCGGCCAGCGCCAGCACGTCGGCGGCCTGCTCCGGCCGGTATCCCTTTTTCCGATACAAGGCGGCGGCGTCGAGAACTTCGCCGGTTTGAATGTCGTAGAGCCGCGTGGCGGGGTCAATGAGTTGATCGAGGTCTTTGTCGCGCGAGCAGATGAAAATTTCCAGGTCGCTCCCCGTGGAACTTCTTCGCAGTTGTTCCACCAGCGTGGCGATCACGTCGTCGGCTTCGAATCCTTCCACGCGCAAAATCGGGACGCCCAGTATCCGCGTGATCTGGCTGATGCGCTCGATCTGCGGCGGCAGGTCCTCGGGCATGGGTTTGCGGTGCGCCTTGTACCGGCTGTCGATCCGCTCGCGCCGGCTGGAGCCGGCATCCATGGCCAGCGCCAGGCAGGCGGGCTTTCGCGCCTGAAGAAGTTTGAGCAGCGCCCCGACAAATCCATAGACGGCGCCGGTCGGTTCGCCCGCGCGGCTCCGCAGCCCCGGCAGAGCGTAGTAGGCGCGATAGATTTGCGCATGTCCATCGATGATGTAAAGAGAATCGGCCATGCTCACGCGCACCGATCCATACGATTCAACACAAGCGGTTACTTTCCGACCACGTCCCGATCGTCGTGCAAGACGAGGCCGCGGCGCGCCGGCGCGGCTTACCCCTTGACCGCCAGGGAAATATTGCGGCCGGCGCTGTCGGCATCGAAGAGGTGGCATTTATCCAGCGCCAGGTAAACCCGCAGAGGCGATAGCGGGGCGATCTCCATCGCATGCGTGGCGTCGGTTCGGCAGATCAGATGCGAATGTTCGTCGCTGGAAAAATAAACGTCCATCCGGTCGCCCAGCGGTTCAATCACACTGGCCGTTCCGGAAATGCTGTTCTCCTGCCCGGCGAACCGTCCCTCGGGAACCAACGAAAGTGCTTCCGGGCGGGCGCCCAGAATAATCGGACCGTTGGACCGTCCTTGCAGCGACTGAAGGAGCCGGGGCGGCAACGCCATGCGCTGGTTGCCGAAGACAAAATACTTTCCGTCGATAATCTTGCCGGTGAAAAAATTCATCGGCGGCGTGCCGACGAAGCCCGCCACGAACTGATTGACGGGGCGTTCATAGACTTCCAGCGGCCGGGCGCATTGCTGAACCACTCCGTCTTTCATGACCACCACGCGATCGCCCAGCGTCATGGCCTCTTCCTGATCGTGCGTGACATAAATGGTGGTGGTGTTGAGCCGCAGATGCAGTTTCTTGATTTCCGCCCGTGTTTCCACCCGCAGCTTGGCGTCGAGATTCGAGAGCGGCTCGTCGAAGAGAAACGCCTTGGGGTTACGGACAATGGCCCGTCCGACCGCGACGCGCTGCCGCTGACCACCGGAGAGCGCCTTGGGCTTGCGGTTCAGGTAATCGGACAAACCGAGAATGCCCGCCGCCTGGCGCACGCGTTCATCAATCTGTCGGCGGGTCAATTTCAGTTCGCGCCGCCGAAGTTGCAGGGAAAACGCCATGTTCTTGTACACCGTCATGTGCGGGTACAGGGCGTAATTCTGGAACACCATGGCGATATCGCGGTCTTTCGGGGCCACGTGGTTGATCACCCGGCCGTCGATGGCCAGAGTCCCCTCGGAGATTTCCTCCAGCCCCGCCACCATTCGCAGTGTAGTGGTTTTGCCGCAGCCCGACGGACCGACCAGCACAACGAATTCACGATCGTGGATCGCCAGCGAGATGTTGTTCACCGCGCGTACGCCGCCGGGATAAATCTTGGATACGTTGGAAAACTCCACTGTCGCCATGGTACTACCTTTTCTCTTACAACTTCTTGTGCAATATTCGCCTCGTTTTCCAATTCAGCCGGAGGTACGCAAGAGGGCCTCGGGCCGATTGGCACAAACACCGGTTTAGTATCGGATCATGGCGGGAGAATTGCAACCAACCCGCGGCGAGTTTCTATCCCATCCGGCGTGGCAATAAATCCGGGCAGGGGTTGAAAAAGCCGCCTTTTCACGGGAGTTCGGAAGCCCACCGGGATAAACCCGGTGGCTCGCCGGTCGGGTTGATGTGGGATGCCCGGAAAAATTGCCACGCCCACCCCATCCGCCAAACCAGAGAGAATCACAATCCATCACCGCTTACTGTACCGCCTTCGTCTCGGCGTGGCGGAGAGAAACCGCCTGATACGGGCGGTGAGCTTACCCACATCGCGGGTTTGGCACTCCCAAACGATAAGCACCCGCCAACCACTCCGATATAGCTCCATAAGGTTCAGGCGATCGCGTGCGGCATTCCGCAAGCGTTTCCAACTCCAGTATTCGACATTCGAGGCGGGGAGAATGCGGCCATGACGGCAACTATGCTTATGCCAGAAGCACCCGTGTACGTTGATAATCTTGTGCAGTCCAGGGAGAACAATATCGGGCCTTCCCGGCAAATCCCGTCTATCAAGCCTGAAACGGTATCCAAGTCCATGAACCAACCGCCGGACGAGCAGTTCCGGCTTGGTGTCTCGGGATTTTACCGCCGCCATAATTCGTGAGCGTTCTGTCGCTGAAACCGTGTCCACCATGACTACTTCACGTTGATACGGATTCCCGGTGTGCCCACATTGGCAACCCATATCTCATTGTAAATTTTGAATAACTCAACCAATTGCATCGCCTTACCCCTGGATGAGAATTCCCCAAGCTCTGAGATGTTCTGACCGACGAATGATTCGACGGATGTCACCACGACCCGGCGCATGTCCACACCCTTCATGTCCGCAAGTTTATTTTTCCACGCCATCACCCGGTCATGACTGGCCAATAGCCATACTTCACGGTCATTGTCCTCCAGCGTTTCGGCAATTTGGGAGAGGTGTTTGTCGTCGGGTAAACCGACGGCCACTTCAATGGCGGCATTTTCGATCTCGAAATCACCCGTGCGAGTCATCAAGTCAGAATGTGATTTGCGATCGCTCTTATTCGCCGGCACAATGGGGAACTGGCGTTTGAAGCGGAGCTTTAATTTTGCGCCGACTAAATATTGGGCTACCTCGCCCGCCTTGCCTTTCCCCGCCGCCTGTTTCAATATCTCATGAATGACGGTTTCCGCGCTTCTACCCTTAATTTGGACATTCAGCGGCTCCTGTTCCAAGATACCACGGAGAATCGCCGCGAATTGGTCTTGGACAGAATTAATGCATTGGGTCTTTTCCGATAATGATGCCGATTCAAAACCAGCGTCTTTCAGTCGATCAAGCAGTTCCTGTCCCCAGCCGCCGATGTTGGAGGAGCGGCGGCCGTGGTTCTTATTGAGCGCTTCCAATTGCAGGCGTTGGTGGGCGCAAGCGCCGTATTTTTCGTGAGAATCCAGACCGGAACTGTTGGCCTTCTTATGGGCGTCGAGGCGTAACACGGGCCTCTCGCGCAATCGTTCAAGTAGCGCTAATGCGGCTTGCAACCGGGCGGCAATGAAACGGCCGCTCTGTCGCATTTGTTTCCTCAAAAAATCTTCGAGCTTGAGCGGTGTCATAACATCTCAAAAGAGCATGGGAAGTGTTTTTCTTGAATTGAACATGGATGCCACAGGTGTAAGGTAATTCTTGGCAATCCAGCCAACGGCGGGTACGCAAACGGCATCGCCGAAACCGAAAAGAGCCTGATTGAGCGGCACGTCAATCACGTATTCATCAGGCGCCCCCTGCAGGCGGGCGCACTCGCGGGCTGTAAGGAGACGAACTTGGTATTTGCCTTTTCCAGCCTTGAATAAAATCTGTCGACCGCTGCCGCCTCGTGGAGTGCGCAGACATCCGGCGATACCATCCGTCCGGAGTTCGGCCATGCTTTTGCCATGCCGAACTCGGCGAAAGGCGGTTGCATACTGATACTTCTTCTGCCCGATCATCAAACGCGCGGCCATCAGATGGCGCTTGCTCAATTGTCCAAAGAAATATTCGGCGCGATCCCTGCTCCACCAATGAGTATCATCATCGGGTAAGTCTTCAACAATATCCCTTAGCCTCAATTTTGGCCTCGGTAGCTTTGGCAGATCGCGCAGGTCCCAGTGTATGTGCTGATGGGCGTTGATGAATACGGCTAACGATTCCGGTCTCGCCTCGCACACCATCGCCATCTTGTTGGTGGAATTCCCGCAATCGTTTTTTGCCACAACAAACAGGCGTGCGCGGCTTTGCGGCGTCCAATGAACGGCATCAAGGATGAAAGCATCTACGATGTAGCCGAGTTTATTCAATGCCAGCAATGCGGTTTCAAAATCTTTCCCTCCGTTCGCCTGCAGAAAACCAACGACGTTTTCCAGCATGATTAGCGGGGGGCGAAGTCTTCCTAACTCTTTGAGTATACGGATAAGCCCCCAAAAAGTTGATGATTCTTTGCCGTTTAATCCTTCCCACGCACCCGCGATGGACAAGTCGTTGCAAGGGAATGATGCCGTGAAAAGTTCGCAAGTCGGTATATCATCAGCCGAGAGATTGTGGATGTCACACAACTTAAAATCCGTGCTGTCAAAATTAGCCTTATATATTTCCAACTTGTCTGAGTCAATATCGTTGGCGAATACAACGTCCCAGCCATGTTTTTCCAGTGCGAGTCTTACGAGCCCTATGCCGGCGAAAAACTCCGCCGCCCGCAGAGGTTGCCTTACGGACTCTCTTCGGCGATAAGATTGCCTGGTCAGGGTTGCAATAGTCATTCAGGAACTCTCCTTGACTACCCTATCATAAACATCGAACACTCTTCGGTCGAGTGTGTGCGGTAAGTCCCCTGTCCTGGGGCGTGGCAATTTTTCCGGGCAGCCCTGGGAGCGCGGCTGTCCCCGGCGCTTTTACGCCTTGGCGACAGCGCGGCAGCGTTCGGTTTAAGTCCTGATTAGCGAAATTCGGCTGCTGTCCGGAAATATTGTCACGCCGAGCCAAGGCATCTGTGTGCGCTGGGATTGCTCCAACCAAAAAATCGTGTTACTGTGAAATCCAGTATTGAAAATTTCGCTTATTGTGGGCCTTTTCAGCCCGAAAGGAACTTTTCCGATGACCACTTTCGCTCTCAAGCAAGTCGGGCCGTTCGCCATTGACGTGGACAGCGGATCTTGGAAGTTGCGCATCGATCTGGCCCCCGGCCAGGGCGGCGGCGGTTCCGGTCCCGGCCCGACCGATCTGGTTCCCATCGCCGTTGCCGCCTGTGAAATGATGCTGGCTCTGCTCACTGCGAAAAAACTGGGGCATCCTCTTTCGGACGTGGAGGCCACCGTCACCAAAACCTATCGTACCAATCCCTCCCGCCTGGGCGACATGGATGTAACGCTTCGCAATGTGTTAAGCCGGCTGGACCCGCAATTGCACGAGAAAATCAAAGCCGCCGTCGCCACCTGTCCGGTGGTCAAAACGCTCGAACAGCCGCCGGCGGTGCATTCGCGGATAGAATGACGCCGGATGGAACAGCCTGGCGGCCCCGGCCGTTCCAGCTCCGCGGCGCTCTTTGCATCATCCGTATTTCCAGGAGCAGTCCATGGCGGAGAATCGATTCGATCGCGGTCGGAAAAAGATGGAGGAACTGCACGGAACCTATGGTTCTTCCGTGCTTGCCCGACTCGATTTGGTCGCCCCGGATCTGAAAAGGTGGATCATTGAGTTCGCCTTCGGCGAGGTGTACTGCCGACCGGGACTGGACATAAAACTCCGTCAGATCGCCACGGTCGCGGCGCTGGTGGCGCTTCGACACGGGGGCGACGAGCTTAAGTCGCACATCCGCGCCGCGCTGAAGGCGGGCTGTTCGCGGCAGGAAGTAATGGAAGTTATCATGCAGATGGCTTTATATGCCGGCTTTCCCGCCGCCATCGGCGCCGTGGCCGACGCCGGCGAAGCTTTTGCGGAACTCGATGCCGGTCTGGAACGGCCGGCTCCCCCCGCTTCGCTGGAATAAGGTCCGTGGCGGAGACGCCCGGTTCGTCGCTTGCGCAACTGTTCACAGGGTGGGGATAGCGCCTTTTTCCGGGAAAAATTAAATTATTGGGCAGATGAGAGCCGCTGCTTGTGCGACCGCAACCACCGGCGCCACGGCCGGGCGTGCTGGGGGAATTTCCGGCCTGTCTGGCTTCGCAGATCATTCCATGCCGCCTGTACCACTGCTACGTTCCGATCGTCCAGCGCGGCGATCAGCCCCTGAAGCACGCGCCGGTTTTTGTACGGCGCCAGCGCCGCGGCGCAATACACGCGCACCTGGGAATTCGAATCCTTCCGCAGATGCGCGAGCAGCTGCGGGATAGCCACGGGATTGTTGACGTGCGTCAGGGCCATCGCCGCGCAGAGTCGGACAAAACTCGACGTATCAGCCAGTCCCCGCACCAGCGTGGGCGCCACCGCCGCCTGGCCGGAAGTTCCCAGCGCCAGCAGCGCCTGGCCGCGAACCAGCGGGCTGGGCGCTGTTGCCGCCAGGGCGTACGCCTTCATATAAACCGGCTCATGACCGAATTTCTGACGCGCCATCCACGCAATCGCCGCGCGCTGGACATCGGGGTGGGACACGTCGAACATGCGGGCGGCTTCCAGCGTAATCGGCTTCTTGTGCGGATGGAATTTGTTCAGCAGGTTGTTGACCCATCCACTGAAGTTTCGCGGTTGCCCGGAATGGCATCCGGCCGCCATAAGCAACCAAACGCAGCCGAAAGTCAGCAGCCAGCGGCGTCGCCGCCGGGGCGATGGTTTCATTGTGCACCTGCTTGCATGTCTGATGAATCTTTTCATGGCCGCTCCACCGGCGCACTTTCGAGCACTTCCGGATCCACCCCTACCGGCGGTGCGATCGGCCGCCCCAGGAAACGGCCCGCCAGACTTTCAAACCGCAGGCCCTGGTCCGTCACGTAACAAGTCAGGCCACCGTCGTCCCCCCCGGGATGCAAAAGCCGCATTGTAGCCAGCCGCCGGCTGACCACCAAGGCGGTTTGATCCGCTGAATCGATTAAGGTTGTCGCTTCGCCCATAAACCGCTGGATGGCGCGCGCGAAAATCGGATAATGCGTGCATCCGAGAATAAGCGCCGGCGGATGGAGCGACTTGATTGGCTCGAGGTAATCCGCCAGCACGGCCTGTACAATCGCGCTGTCCGGCGATCGGCCTTCTTCAATCAGCGGCACCAGCAGCGGGCAGGCCCGGCCCACCAGATGAATATTCCCGTCAAGCCGCGCCACCGCCAGCGAGTAGGCGTTGCTGGCGATGGTCGCCTCCGTGGCGATTAATCCAATAACACACGGACCGTTGGCCTGCGCCGCGCGTGTTACCCGCACCGCGGCCGTTGCGCCCGGAGTCAGCACGCCGATGATGGGAATGGAATATTCCGCGCGTAGCGATTCCAGCGCCGTGGCGCTGACTGTGTTGCACGCCACCACCAGCAGTTTCGGATTGATTTGCATCAAAAACCGCAGACATTGCCGCGCAAATTGAAGCACCGTCCGCGGCGACTTGGTCCCGTAGGGCAGCCGCGCGGTATCGCCGAAATAAACCAGCTTTTCCGCCGGCAGGCGTTGTTGCAAGGCCCGCACGACCGTCAATCCGCCCAGACCGGAATCAAATACGGCGATTGGCGCAACCGCGGAGTCGTCGGTGGTTTGCGTGGCGGCGTCCATTGCCATGGTCATTGCGTCTCCGGGTTCGACTTTCCAAGCATGTTACACCGGCCGGCATTCGGCATAAAGCCGGGGACCGCCCAGGGGTCGCAACATTCCCGGTAGACAAAATTTACCGGTTAACGGCGTCATACCGTCGGACAAAATCCGCCGGGCGCGGTTATTTTTCAACTGAATCCCGGCGAGCCGGGACGCCAAGAGCGCGCAGTATATCATGCCTTCCGGTTACTCATGAATGACCGAAAAGTCTTCTTGCGATATGATACCATCCGGTTTGAAGCCCATCCCGGCGCGTCCTGCTGCGATCGGGTGCGGTTTGAAACCCGCCTGCCGGCCAGGCGGGCCTTACGCAGACAGTATCCTGGACATCGAACGAGCGGCATTATGAGTAAAGCATCCCCACGGGCATTGATTACCGGCATCACCGGCCAGGACGGTTCTTATCTGGCCGAGTTTCTTCTGGCCAAAAATTACGAGGTGCACGGCATCATCCGGCGATCCAGCGGTTTTAACACCGCGCGGCTCGATCATATCTACCAGGACCCCCACGAACGCAAGCGGAGGCTCCATCTGCATTATGGCGATCTGACCGACGGCTCCTGCCTGCGCGAAATCCTCACCCGTACGAAACCAGACGAAGTATACAACCTGGGGGCGCAATCCCACGTGCGGGTCAGTTTCGACCAACCGGTTTACACGGTCCATACCGACGCGCTGGGCACGCTGATGCTGCTCGAAGCGATACGGGACACGGCTTTGCCGATCCGGTTTTACCAGGCGTCTTCCAGCGAGATGTTCGGGAAGGCGGTGGAAACACCGCAAAAGGAGTCCACTCCCTTTCACCCGCGAAGCCCTTATGCGTGCGCGAAGGTTTATTCCTACTGGCAAGTCATTAATTACCGCGAGGCTTATTCCATGTTCGCCTGCAACGGCATCCTGTTCAACCACGAATCGCCGCGGCGGGGCGAAACTTTCGTTACCCGCAAAGTGACACGGGCGGCCACGCGGATCAAGGTTGGGCTTCAGGACACCTTGTTCCTGGGAAACCTCGAGGCCAAACGCGATTGGGGCTTTGCCGGTGATTACGTGCAAGCCATGTGGATGATGCTCCAACAGGATCAGCCCGATGATTTCGTCATCGCCACCGGCGAAACGCACAGTGTACAGGAATGGGTGGAGCTATGTTTTGGAATTCTCGATCTGGATTGGAAAAAGTATGTCCGCACGGACCCGCGATATCTGCGTCCCGCGGAGGTGGATGTATTGCTGGGAGACGCCGCCAAAGCACGCCGTGCGCTGGGCTGGACGCCGCGTGTTAATATCCAGGAGCTGGCCCGCATGATGATCGAACACGACCTGGAACTGGCCGGGCAGGAAAAGTTGATTCAAACCCATAGTGTCCGGCCGCGCGAGTCCCGATAGCTGTCGGGTTCGCCGCGGACTTAAACAACACGCGGTTCTAAGGCAATGACGGAAAAACACGATGCGTTATCTGATCACAGGCGGGGCGGGTTTTCTGGGCCGTTACGTGCACCAGAAATTTCTCGAAATGGGCGCCCGGCAGGATGATCTGATCATCCTGCGCAGCAAAGAATGCGATCTCACGCGGCAGGAGCAGGTGGAGCGGACCATGATCCGCTATCGGCCCGACGTGGTGATCCATCTGGCCGCCAGAGTCGGCGGAATCGGCGCCAATCGCGAGAATCCCGGCCTGTATTTCTACGCCAACATGGCTATGGGCCTGAATGTCATAGAGACCGCCCGCCGGCAGGGGGTCCGCAAAGTGGTCCAGGTGGGAACCATCTGCGCCTATCCCAAGTACACCCCCATTCCTTTCAAAGAAGATGACCTTTGGAACGGCTATCCCGAGGAAACCAACGCCCCTTACGGCATCGCCAAGAAGGCGCTGCTGACCATGTGCCAAGCCTACCGGCAACAATACGGCCTGAACGCCATTTACCTGTTGCCCGTGAACCTTTATGGACCGGGCGATAACTTTGACCCGCAAAGTTCGCACGTCATTCCGGCTCTGATACGTAAATTTGTGGAAGCCCAATCCGACGGAACCGACCACATCGTGGCTTGGGGAACGGGGGGAGCCTCGCGGGAGTTTCTTTACGTGGAGGACGCGGCGCAAGCGATCGCGCTGGCGACACTCCGTTACGACGCCCCCGATCCCGTCAACATTGGCGCGGGGCGGGAAATTACCATTCGCGATCTAACCGCCTTGATTGCCCGGCTTTGCGACTTTGCCGGTCGCATTGAATGGGATTCTTCTCAACCCGATGGTCAGCCGCGACGATGTCTGGACACTTTGCGAGCCAGGGAAAGGTTCGGATTTGTGGCCGGAACATCGTTGGAAGAAGGGCTGAAAAAAACTATTCACTGGTATCGACTACAGGTGTGAATACGAGCATCGCGAAAAGGACCCAATCATGTGTAAATTTTCTCTGCTTCTGACGGTTGGTATATTGATGATCGCAATACCAAACCCGGCGACGGCGGCGACGGTACGGTCCCTTCGTTCTTCATTCTGTTCCGCCCCGCGCGTACCGCAAGCTTTGGGCGTCAATATTCATCTCTGGATTCCTCCCCGTCCCGGCGAAATGCGAATGCTCGCCACAGCGGGATTTCATTGGATACGTATGGATTTTAAATGGAACACAACCGAAAGGATCAAGGGAATCTACGATTTTAGTTTTTACGATCAACTGCTCTTAACTATGCGTCGCTACCATATCCGGCCGTTGTGGATACTCGATGACGGCAATCCGCTGTACGACCACGGCCTGGCGCCGGCCACGGT
>JAJYDU010000133.1 GCA_021790475.1 Planctomycetota bacterium
TTGAACCGCCAAGACGCCAAGGACGCCAAGAAGTATTTTTGGAATTACCGAAACGCTGGTTAGCTGCGGGACCCGTCCCGCGCGGGGTCGCGGATCGCACGCGGAGGCGCGAAGACGATTTTGAACCGCCAAGACGCCGTTTTGAACCGCCAAGACGCCAAGGACTTTTTTTTACCTCTTTGAACCACGGATTACACGGATTGCGCGGATAAACCGCCGTTCCCATCCGTGTCATCTGTGGAATCCGTGGTTCTTTTTCCACAATATGAAGAGGCGAAGGCGCGGAGATATTTTTAACCACGGAACCGCCAGGACGCCAAGAACTTTTTTTTACCTCTTTGAACCACGGATTACACGGATTGCGCGGATAAGCGGCCGTTCCCATCCGTGTCATCCGTGGTTCCTGGTGATTGTTGCGGCAATTTGTGTTTACAAACACTTTCTTGGCGTTCTTGGCGTCTTGGCGGTTTAATCGTTGGCGGTTCATTTGTTGTGGTTTATCGTTACTCATCACACACCTCGCTGGCCGATGGGCGGTTCCAAACGCGCGGGTCGGAGACCCGCGGCTAAATAACCTGCATGCGACACGTATTCCGCCGTCATGGTCTTCTCCTTATTCACAAATTCGATGGCACACGCCGGCGGCCGCATAGCAACGCGCCCCGAAAAAACCGCGGCGTCAACCGGTTTGGCTGCCCACGCTCTGGAGCAGCTTGACATAAGGCAAAAACACCGCGAGCACGATAAAACCGACAATCACGCCCAGCACGACGATCATGACCGGTTCGATAATGCTCATCATCGAGGTGACGAGCACGTCGACCTCTTCGTCATAGTTGTCCGCAATTTTCATGAGCATTTTGTCCAGGTCGCCGGTTTCCTCGCCCACGTCGATCATATTGACCACAATGGCGTCGCAGACGCGTGCGCCGCGCAGCGGCCCGGCGAAGCTTTCGCCCTCGCGGATGGCATCGTGTACTTTCTGCAAGGCCCGTTCATAAATCATGTGGCCGCAGGTCTCGCGGGTGATGTTGATGGCCTCCAGGATCGGCACGCCGGCGGAGAGCAGCGTTCCGAGCGTGCGGGTGAAACGGGCAATGGTTCCTTTGGAAACGATCAGGCCCATCACCGGAATTTTGAGTTTGACCACGTCGATCGCGTAACGCCCCGGCTTGGTCTTGCCGATAATTTTGAGCAACAGCCATATCACAAACGGCGAAGCCAGGATGTAGGCCCAGCCGTACTCATGGGCGATCCAGTGGGAAAAGCCGATAAGGTAGAGCGTGATCTTGGGCAGGCCGGTTTTGAATGAGGCGAACAGTTTTCGGAACTTGGGAATCACGAAATACATGATGGCCGTGACCATCAGCACGGCCACCGAAATGACCACCGTGGGGTAGATCATGGCGCCGCGGATGCGGCGGCGGAGTTTCTGGGCCTTCTCCATGAATTCGGCGAGGCGCTGGAGAATCACATCGAGCACGCCGCCGGTTTCACCCGCCTGCACCATGTTTACGTAAAGTTTGTCAAACACCCGCGGATGCCGGCTCATAGCTTCGGAAAGCGTCGAGCCGCCCTCCACGTCGGCGCAGACGCCGGCCAGAGTGTTGCGCATCAGGCCGGGTTTCTGCTGCTGCTGGAGAATCTTCAGGGAACGGAGGATCGGCAGGCCGGCATCCTGGAGGGTCGAAAGCTGGCGGGTAAACTGGGTGATAACCTTCAGAGGCACGCGACCAATGGTGAAGGAAACTTCATTGAGTCCCTTTTTCTTTTTGGCCGCGGCCCCCCCCGCCGCCGCCGGCGCGGCAGCCGGCGCCGGGGTCGAAGCCGCGGGCCCTTTTTGCCGCTTACCGGCCTTCTCCTTTATTTTCATCGGGAAATAGCCCTGGGAGCGAATTCGGGAGATCGCCTCGTCCGAGCTGTTGGCCTCGAGTTCGGCTTTGATCGACTGGCCGGCGGCATTGAGCGCTTCATACTGGAACGTGGGCATGGATGCACCTCCAACTGGTACCGGGACCAAACATCATGTTTTTCCTGATGGATATATACGGACGATTGACCCGTGCGGAAAGGGGGGGGCGGCGAACCGGAGCGCGGCGGCGCGCGGAAAGAGGCCGCGGCGCCTGGTTATCTTCAATCTTCGACAATGGTTTGCTTGACGACCTCTTCTATGGTGGTCAGGCCCTCATAAATACCCAGCAGGCCGGATTCGCGCAACGACCGCATCCCCCGCCGCCGGGCGGCGTCCCGTAAAAGATTGGTCGAAGCGCGATTCATAATCATTTCACGTATGTCGTCGTCGAAGATCATGATTTCACAGATCGCCAGCCGGCCCCGGTAACCCGTATTGTTGCATTCGCCGCAGCCCCGCCCGCGGTAGAACGTTTTGTCCTTGACATCTTCCGGCCGCAGTTCCAGTTCCAGAAGCTGCTCCTCGGTGGGTTTATAAGCCTCCTGGCACTGCACGCAAACGCGGCGGCAGAGCCGCTGGGCGACAATGCCTTCCAGCGTGGCGGTGATCAGGAACGGTTCCACGCCAAGGTCCAGCAGACGGGCGACCGAGGAAGGCGCATCGTTGGTATGGAGAGTACTGAAAACCAGGTGTCCAGTAAGCGAGGCCTGGGTGGCGATTTCCGCGGTTTCCTTATCGCGTATTTCACCGACAAGAATAATATCCGGATCCTGGCGCAGGATCGAACGAAGACACGTGGCGAAGGTCAGCTCTATTTCCGGACGTATCTGCACCTGCACCACGCCGTCGATGTCGTACTCGACGGGGTCTTCGGTGGTGATGAGCTTGTCTTCCAGGCTGTTGAGTTCATTCAGGGCCGCATAAAGGGTGGTGGTTTTTCCCGAACCGGTCGGACCGGTACACAGGACGATGCCGTTGGGCTTGGCGATGAGCTGCCGGAAAAGCTTCAAATCATCTTCCCGCATGCCCAGTTTATCGAGGTCCAGCGACACATTGGAGCGGTCGAGCACGCGCAACACGATGCTTTCGCCGAAAAGGGTCGGCAGCACCGCCACGCGCAGGTCCACGGGGTGGCCACCGACGACCAGCGGAATGCGCCCGTCCTGGGGAAGTCGCCGTTCGGCGATGTCGAGGTTGGCCATGACCTTGATGCGGCTGGCAATGGCCATGGCGATATATTTCGGAGGCGGCACCATTTCATAGAGGACGCCGTCAATGCGGTAGCGCATTTTGTAGTCGTCTTCGAAAGGTTCGAAATGGATATCCGAGGAACGTTCCTTGATGGCCTGCATGAGCACGGTGTTCAGAAGCCGCTTGACGGGGTTTGATTCGGCCAGGTCTTTGAGGGTCTGAAGGTCGATGGATTCGCCGCGGTTTTCAAGAGCCTGGAGCGAGGTATCGGTTCCAATTTCCGACATAAGATCGGCGAGTGATTCCTGATGGGTTTCGTAATGCCTGGCGAGAAACTTGGCCACCACCGCAGGCTCGGCGATGCAGGTGATCACCTTGAATCCCATGAGGGTCTGGAGATCATCGACCACGCGAAAATTATCGGGGGAATCCAGAGCGATGGTGATGGTGTTGGTTTTTTCCTCGAAGGCGATCGGCACCACCCGGTAAACCGTGGCCATCTGTGCGGGTATCTGCTTGATTACCTCCGGGGGAATCTCGCGGCCCTCCAGGTCGATGACCTCAAATCCTCTCTGGGCGGCCAGGGCGAAATTCATGTCCTTCTGGGAGATCATGCCCAGTTCCACCAGTACCTGGCCAATCGGCGTGTTGATCTTCCTGGCTTTCTGCTGGGTCTGGACCGCCAGCGCCTGATGAACCTGCTCGCGCGTGAGCCGGCCCATCTTGATCAGGACTCTTCCCAGCGGGCGGTCCTTGAGCTGATCGATCGGAGGCATGCGCAGCGGGCCGCCCGGCGGCGCTGCACCGGCGGGTTTGGCCGCGGAATCCGGTTTGGGGGTGGAGGCCATTTTGGGAGCAGGAGACTGTTCCGCCATAAGAACTCCAATTTTTCAACGGGCGCGTCGGGATAACCGCTGTGCGCCGCGGGCCGATACGGCGCGCGGGTCGGAGACCCGCGGCTAAATAAACCGCATCGCGGGCCGATACGGCGGCCCGGCTTCGCGCTGTGCCAGACCGTTGCCACGCGCGGGTCGGAGACCCGCGGCTAAATAAACCGCATCGCGGGCCGTCGCGGCCGGAGAATTTTACGCGCGATTACTATTGGCCGGCACGCCGGTCTCCTTGTCGGTATCCGGTCGATC
Source organism: Planctomycetota bacterium (assembly GCA_021790475.1). Lineage (GTDB taxonomy): Bacteria > Planctomycetota > Phycisphaerae > WQYP01 > WQYP01 > JAKBMM01. The sequence goes on from JAJYDU010000133.1 coordinate 4,246, forward strand.
CAGCCGCTTGCCCATCCGCTCGGCCAGATCGGCGGCATTGCGGGCCTTGTCGATGGCGTCTTCCGCGGCGATTTTGCCGGTCCTGAAAAGTTCCAGCAGGTGATCGTCCAGAAGCTGCATGCCGAACTTTCTCCCGGTCTGAATGGCCGAATCAATGCGGAACGTTTTATTTTCACGAATGAGGTTGGCGATTGCCGGCGTAACGACCAGAAATTCATAAGCCGCCACGAGGCCCTCGGTGTCCGACCGCGGCAGGAGGGCCTGGCTGAGCACGGCCAGCAGAGTCACGGAAAGCTGCACGCGAATCTGTTCCTGCTGATCGACGGAAAACGCGTCGATGACGCGGTTGATGGTTCCCTGGCAACCGGTGGTGTGCAGCGTGGCGAAGACCAGGTGGCCGGTTTCGGCGGCGCGGATGGCGGATTCGATGGTCTCCAGGTCGCGCATTTCCCCGACCAGGATCACGTCCGGGTCCTGCCGCAAAACACGGCGCAGCGCTTCGGCGAAAGTGGGAACGTCGTTGCCCGATCCGACTTCGCGCTGGCTGATGATGCTTTTTTTATGGTCGTGGTAGTATTCCACCGGATCTTCCACCGTGACAATATGGCGGTCGAAATTCTCGTTGATGTAGTTGACCATGGTCGCCAGGGACGTGGTCTTGCCGGAACCGGTCGGGCCGGTGACCAGGAAGAGTCCGCGCGGCCGGCGGCACAGTTCGCGGCATATCGTGGGCAGGCCGATGTCTTCAAAGCTCAGCAGCTTGTAGGGAATTTTCCGCATGACCAGGGAGATGACGCCCTTCTGGCGAAAGACGGAAACACGGAAACGCGCCTTGGCCGATCCATCCGCCGTGGCGAAGGCCATGCCGAAGTCGGTGGTGCCCTGCTCCTGAAGCTCCTGCTGGCCGCGATCGGGGGTGACGGCTTTCATCAGGGACATGGTGTCGTCGGGTTCGAGGACCTTAGTCTGCAGTTCGCGGAGGTGACCGTTCAAACGAAGCGTCGGCGGGCGTCCCACGTGCAGATGCAAGTCGGAAGCGCCCTTTCGAATGGTGGTTTCCAGCAGACGATCAATCAGAATCTGGGACATGAAATCCTCATTCCGTGAGAATGCCTTCCGCCTGCGTCACGCGGACGATCTCCTGCGGCGTCGTGACTCCATTGAGCACTTTAATTTTGCCGTCGTCGAGGAGGCTTTTCATGCCCGCCCCGTGAGCGGCCTTGCGAATCACGTTGGAGGGAGTTCGCTTGAACGCAAGCTCGCGGATTTCGGCGGTCATGGCCATCATCTCAAAAATGCCGATGCGCCCCCGGAAACCCGTATTGTTGCAGGCCGGACAGCCGGCGGGCCGGTAGATGGTCTTGCCGGCCAGGTCCCGGTCGGTCAAACGCAGCATCTGCAGGAGGCGCCGCTCCGGCGCTTCATCCGGCTGTTTGCATTGATCGCAAAGCGTGCGCACCAGGCGCTGGGCCATAATGGCCTGAATGGACGAAGCGACCAGGAACGGTTTGACGCCCATGTCGATGAGCCGGGTAATGGCGGAAGGGGCATCGTTCGTATGCAACGTGCTGAAGACCAGGTGGCCGGTGAGAGCGGCCTGTATCGCCACTTCCGCCACCTCGCGATCGCGGATTTCGCCGACGAGAATAATATTCGGCGCCTGGCGAAGCATGGACCGGAGAATCTTGGCAAAGCTCAGCCCGATCTGCTCCCGCACCTGGCATTGATTGATGCCGGTGAAATTGTACTCCACCGGATCTTCAGCCGTAATGATTTTCCGGTCCGGCGTGTTCAGCTCGGCCAAAGCGCCGTAGAGAGTGGTGGTTTTACCGGAGCCGGTCGGACCGGTGACCAGAAAGATGCCGTTGGGACGGGAGATAATCTTCTTGAATCGCTGGTAATCGTCCTCCTCGAAACCCATGCGCTGCACGCCGATCTTCACGCTCTCGGGCCGCAGGATGCGCAGCACCATCGATTCGCCGTGATACGCCGGCAGCGCGCTGACGCGAAAGTCGACGTTCGCGCCGTCCACGGCCATTTTGATGCGGCCGTCCTGCGGCAAGCGGCGCTCGGCGATGTCCATGCCCGCCATGATTTTAAGGCGGGCGATGACCGAGTTCTGCATCTTTTTCCGGAAATTGTCGCGCTGCTGGCAGACGCCGTCGATACGGTAGCGGACGCGAACGCGGTCGTTCATCGGCTCGATATGGATATCGCTGGCCCGCGCTTTGACCGCTTCGGTAATGATGGCGGAGACCAGGCGAACGATGGGCGCCTCGTCGCCTTCCTTGTCCTTGCCGGCGGTGATGTCGATCGTGGCGCCGCGGTCCAGGCTCATCTGCCGGACCATTTCGTCAAGAGATTTCTGCTCTTCGGCGAACATACGGTCGATCTGCTTTTTGATGTCGCTTTTGACGGCGAGGCATGTTTCCAGCGGCCGGTTGAGCCGGAAGCGGATGGCTTCGAGAGTTTCCAGGTCATTGGGATCGCCGATCACGATCCGCAATTTTCCGTTTTCCTCCCCCAGCGGAAGAACCTGGTGTCGCTTGATCAAGTCGGCGGGCAGCAGACGAAAATCGCCGGGGGCCACGAAGTTTTTGTTCAGATCGATGAACTCAATGTCATTTTGAATCGCCAGTGCCTTGGTGACATTCTCTTCGCTGGCCAGCTTGGAATCAATTAATATGCTCTCCACGGCACGGCCGGTCTGGCGCGATTCCTGGAGCGCTTGTGCGGCGGCGGGCGCCTTGATGACACCCATCTCCGCCAGGATTTCCGTTATTTC
>JAJYDU010000134.1 GCA_021790475.1 Planctomycetota bacterium
CATGAATACGTACCGCTGGCCTCTCCATGGGCCAACGCTATTGATTGTTTGACTGAAATAGCTTAATCTTTTATCGGTGATTGTCAACAGGGCCTAATAGGTGACTGTCCCTAGTATACGTTGGCATGGGGGCGCGACCCGCGGTTGCGGATTTATGGTTTTACCGGCCCGATCATTGTTAAATAGGGTGCCGGATGGCCAAGTTTCCGCCACGTTTCGCGCATCATGCGCGGTCCGGGCTGGTCATAAACGGCAATTGCCGACATGATGATTCCTTTTCGGACAGGCTCTTATGTTCGGATCGTTTCTTCCAACGGATTGCGGGCGCGGCCGGTTGTCCATTCACTTTGGATATCCCGACCGAGGGGAGCCTGTCTCCCCGGCAGGCGGGCAGGCCGCCGGCGACGGGCCGCCGGGCCCACGCCCGCATCCGCGCCTGGGGATTGTCCTGATCGCATTGGCGTTGATCGGCGTGGCGGGATTTACCCGGGTTCTGGCGGCGGTGGGGAAACAAACCGCGCCGCCGGCGGTGAATATTCTCTGGGCCGCTCCGTTCGTTCTCATGCTGCTGGCGATGAGCGTGTTGCCGGCTCTGGCGGCCAGATTGTGGGATCGTTTTTATGCCGTCATTGCCATTGGCCTGGGCGCCACGGCGGCCATCGGTTATGGCGTGTGGTTGCAGGCGGCGGGGCCGGTAGCGGCGAGTCTGGGCCTGTATCTGAAATTTATGAGCCTGGTCGGCGCACTTTTCATTATTTCCTCGGGAATTCTGGTGCGGGTGCGGCGGCCGGCCGCGCCCGCGGCCAATATCGCGGTTTTGCTGGCGGGCGCGGTGCTGGCCAACATCCTGGGCACGACCGGGGCCGGCATCGTGCTGATCCGGCCCTATCTGCAGATGAACCGCGGGCACATTCGGCCGTTCCATGTCATATTTTTTGTTTTCCTTGTGGCCAACATCGGCGGCGCGCTCACCCCGCTGGGCGATCCGCCTTTATTGCTCGGTTACCTGATGGGTGTTCCCTTCTGGTGGATGCTGCAACACGCCTGGGGGGCCTGGCTGCTGGCGGTGGGGTTGCCGCTGGCGGTATTTTACCTGCTGGATCGGCGTTGCCCGCGCGATGCGGCGGCGGGAGAGGGCCAGGCCGTCGCCATTGCCGGCCTGGGGCAACTGGCACTGATTTTACCGGTGCTCGGCAGCCTGTTTGTTCCCGCTCCCTGGCGGGAGATGGTCCTGGTGCTGGCCGCGGGCCTGTCGCTGCTGCTGACGCCGAACAGCGTTCGCGTCGCGAATCGCTTCAGCTTCAAGCCGTTGCGGGAAATGGCCGTCCTGTTTCTGGGCATTTTTCTGACGCTGGCCCCGGTGCTGAATTTACTGGCCGGCCGCGCGGCAACAGGTCAATTGGCGACATATACGGCCACGCCGGGCCGCTGTTATTTTCTGACCGGCGCACTTTCAGCGGTCCTGGACAACGCGCCGACATACGCAGCCTGTCTCCAGAGCCGGGCGGCGGCCGGGACCGTTGGCAAGGCTAACTTGATCGCCTCGCTGCCACGCCCGGCGGTCTCTCCGGCCGGGACAGCCGTTTTGGCGCAGCCCAACGGCGGCATTTACCTGTTGGCAATTTCCCTGGGCGCGGTTTTTTTTGGCGCCTGCACCTGGATCGGCAATGGGCCGAATCTCCTGATTAAGAGCCTCGCCGAACACGAAGGCGTTAAATGTCCCGGCTTTTTCACGTATATCGCGGGTTACGCGGTTCCCGTGTTGCTGCCGGTATTGGTATTGGTGTGGCTGATTTTTTTATGGTGAAATGGGAAATGAAAAGGTGACATGCGTAGATGACGCCTTTTCGAGCAAGTATGACCACGACGCTTCGTTTGCGGGTAGATGACCGGGTTGCCCCGGATGTCATCGACGTGCTGGACCTGCTGGATCGTCTGGCGGCGCAACCGGGCGATATCGCCCTGCTGCATACCGCCGGAACGGCGGGGGGCCGGCGGGGACCAAGCGTATTGGCGCATCGTCCTTTGATTACTTTTTGCGCCCGGCGCCGCGGCGCCAGGTGTCGCGTGGAGTTGGAAGCCGCGCCGCTGCTCCAGAGGGAGTTGCCGGAAATTCCCGGCGAACCGATCGAAATCGGCCAGGCGCTGGACCTCTGGCAGCGACTGATGAATGAAGTCCGATTTGTCTCGCCCGCGCCCATTCCCGATCTGGTGGGGTGGATTGGTTTCGTCAGTTACGACGCCGGCACGATGCTGGAATTGCCACAGCTTCTGGCCGATATTGCCGCATCCGCGCCCCTGTTGCGATGGCAGATTTTCAGCGAGTATTACCTTTGGGACGCAGCAGCGCGAAATTGCCGGCTCTTTCAGGCGCGCGCGATCCCGCCGGATATCTCCCGATCCGGATGGTCCTCGGGATCGGGACAGGCCGGGATGCGGCGCCGGAGCGTCGGCGAACCGGTGCGAATGGAAGATACTGAGCCGCCCGCCGGCGGCGCCGAACCGGCCGGTCCGATGGCCGCGGCTTTTCCGGGTGTATATCCGGCGCCGCAGAAATATGAAGCGCGGGTAAGCCGGGCGCTGGAGTACATCAGCGCCGGCGATATATATCAGGCCAATCTCGCCGATCGCTGGGTGCTGCCGCGGCGGCAAAGGCCGGAGCATCTCTATCGCCGGATGAGCCGGATCAGCCCGGGCGAATATGGGGCTTTTTTGCGGTTCGGAAACGAAGTGATTGCGTCCATTTCGCCGGAGCTGTTTCTGCGCCGGCGGGGCGATCGAATTTATACCCGCCCGATCAAGGGAACCCGGGCGCGGCCGGCGGCCGGCTCGCCGGCGGACCAGGCCCTGGCCCGCGACCTGCTGGCCAGCGAGAAGGACCGGGCGGAGTTGGCGATGATCGTTGATCTGCTGCGCAACGACCTGGGCCGGGTTTGCCGCCCCGGCGGCGTGCGGGTGGATTCGTCCCGCCAACTCGAGGCGCTGCCGACGCTCTGGCATACCTCGGCGAGCATCAGCGGAAGGCTTCGTTCGGATAAAATGGGTTGGAATGAAATCATTCGCGCCACGTGTCCGGGCGGATCCATCACGGGCGTGCCGAAGATCCGGGCGATGCGGATTATCGGCGAACTGGAAGCGGTTCCACGCGGCATTTACTGTGGAAATATCGGTTGGATCGGGCCGGAGGGAGACGGGGCGTTGAACATCGCCATACGCACGGCGCATCTGACGGGCGATCGCGTCACTTTTTGCGGCGGGGCGGGCATTGTGGCCCAAAGCGATCCGGCGCGGGAATATGCGGAGATTGGCGCAAAAGTCCAGGCCCTTGTCGCGGCCGCGCTGGAACCTTAAACACGCTCCTGGAAAAGGAAGAACCGATGGCGGTATTTACCGTCGGCCTGAATCCAGCGGTCGATCGCATCCTTGAATGCGACGCTCTGCGGCCGGGATCGCATCAGAAAATGCGGCTCGTCGCCCGCCTGGCGGCCGGCAAGGCCGCCAATGTCAGCCGGGCGTTGGCGCAGTTGGGCGTGGATACCACCGCCACCGGTTTCGTGGGCCGGCGCGAGACGGGATTTTTCGGCGAGGAGCTGGCGGCGCCGGGACCGGGGAAAATCACCTGCCGCTTCATCGAAATCGACCAGCCCACGCGGGAAAATGTGACCATCCTCGAAACCATCGGCGGCGGGGAAACGCACTTGCGCGAGACCGGGTTTACCGTCGATTCGACCGCATGGGCCTCCCTGGAAAATTTCCTGGGAACCGCGCCGGCGCGCGGAGACCTCGTGGTTATTGCCGGCAGTTTGCCGGCGGGCGTCGCCACAGCCGATTTTCTAAGTCTGATCGACGCGCTTCTGGCCCGCGGCGTACAGGTGGCGGTGGACGTTGCCGGACCGGCGCTGGCCGGCGCCATGACGCGGGCGATCTGGGCGGTCAAGCCGAATGCGGATGAGATTTCCAGTGCGGGCGGGCGGAGCGGCGCCTGGGCGCAGGGTCTGCGCGATGATCCTATGGCAATTGTTGATCTGGTCCGGCAGGTCGCCCCGCGTGTCGAGAACGCCCTGGTAAGCCGGGGGGCGGCGGGCGCGGTGCTCATCAGATCCGGTGGCGCCTGGACGGGGTGGGTGAAAAATCCAGGGAGGATTGTACGCACCGTAGGTTGCGGCGATTATCTATTGGCTGGTTTCATTGCCGGGAAGATGCGGAACTTCCCGCCGCCGGACGCCTTGGCTTATGCCCTGGCTGTGGCGACGGCGCGGGCGGTTTCGGACGATTTTTCCGCGATCCGTCCCGCTGAAATACAAAGAATTCAACCGCAAGTTCAGATCGCGGGGTTTTGACGGGGCCAAGTCGGAACAGTGAACCTGGCAACGGCGTGGATCGCTATATATATTGCAACTTGCGAAAAACCCGACTGTAAGATTATGTCGCGGGTGCGAACAAAACCCGTCCAATAACCGTATAAAATCGGCAAGACGATAATGTTTTGAGCCTTTTAGGCTCCAGAGCCGATAAAATCATGTAACATTGACCGGGTTGCCGTACAATCGGCATCCGGTTTATTTTGCTGGATTAGACATGACACAGGACCCTTTTTCCACCAAGTCGAATCGTCTCAATGCCGCTCTGGCCCCCTCAACGCCCGCTCCCGGGCGGACCGGGGCGATAGCCGGGAATGTAGACGACCATGAACACAACCATAACCACGACACGGACGGTAAAAAACGCAAACATAAGCACACGCACGACAAAGACGGCGGAATCGCCTGCGCCTGCGGCCATGAACACGGCGAAGGAGGCCACACGCACGGCGGCGTGGGTCTGAATTTTCAGTTGACGGTGGTTGTTCCCGTTACCGTCGCCATTCTGATTCTGGCGGTCATTCTGTATCAATTTCCGACCGAACAGGCCCTGGCCCGGGGATTGGGGTTGTTGGCCGCCTTTATTTCCGGCGGGCCGATCATCTGGTCGGCGATCAAGGGGCTGGCGCACGGCCGGATGAACGTAAACGAACTCGTGGCGATGAGCATCATCGGCGCGGTGGCGCTGGGCTGGTTGATTGAAGCCGGGCTGGTCGCCTTGATTCTCCAGATCGGGGCGCTGATCGAACAGGTTGCCGCCGAAAGCGCGCACAACGCCATCCTGGCGCTGCAAAATCTGGCCCCGATCCATGCCCGCGTCCGCCGCGACGGGCGCGATATGGTTATCGGCGCCGAAGAGCTTCAGGCGGACGACATTCTGGTGGTGCAGCCGGGCGAGCGCATCGCCGGCGACGGCGAGGTTCTCAGCGGCTCGACAAGTGTCGATGAGTCGATGGTTACAGGCGAATCGATCCCCGTGGACAAGGCGCCGGGGAGCACGGTCCTGGCCGGGACGATCAATCTCACCGGCTCGGCCCAGGTTCGAGTGACCCGGCGGGGCGAAAATTCCGCACTGGGCCAGACCATTGCGCTGGTGCGGCGGGCGCAGCAGTTTCAACCGCGGATCGTTCGCGCCGCGGATCGCTTCTTCGCGTTTTACACGCCCATTATCCTGTTGCTTTCGGCCCTGGCCTGGTGGGTCAGCGGCGATCCGGGTCGCATGATCACCATGTGGGTTGTGGGTTGTCCGTGCGCCATGCTCCTGGCCTCGCCGCTGGCGATCGTGGTGTCGTTGGCGCGGGCCAGTCGCAGCGGCATACAGATCAAGGCCGGCCCGTTTGTGGAAGCGTCGGTTCACCTGGACACCGTGGTTTTTGACAAAACCGGCACGCTCACCACCGGAAAATTCGTTGTTCAAAGCGTTCGCCCCATGCCGGGCGTCGACGCCCAGGAGCTTCTGCGGCTGGCGGCGACGGTGGAAAACCGCAGTTCCCACCCGCTGGCCAAAGCGATCCTGGCGCATGCCCGGGTGGAAAATGTTTCCTTTCATGAGACCGCGGATGTCAATGTGCTCGAAGGCCTGGGCGTGGAGACGCTGGTCGACGGCAAAATGACGCGGGCCGGTTCCATTAAAGTTCTTTCACCGGAACAGGCCGCTCTGGCCGCCACCCTGGAAGAGGCAAATTCGGAACTTCCGCTGGTCCCGGTTTACATTGTTCATGACGATCGTTTGCTCGGTTCGATCCGCCTGACCGATGAAATCCGGCCGGAGGCCCGCCGCACCGTCAAACGACTTCGCAACCTGGGTGTGAAGCGCATAGTCATGATGACCGGCGACCGGCGCAAAACCGCCCAGATGGTGGGCCAGGCGGTCGGCTGCGACGATATTTACGCGGAACTGCTGCCCGGCCAGAAAGAGGAGCTGATCCGCCAGTTGCAGCGCGGCGAGCATGGCGTGGCCATGGTCGGCGACGGCATCAACGACGCCCCCTCGCTGGCGGCGGCGACGGTCGGCATCGCCCTGGGGTTGCACGGTACGGACGCCGCCATCGAAGCCGCCGACGCGATTCTGCTCCGCGATGATTTGACCCGTGTACCGCTTTTGATCTATCTGGCCCGCCAGACGCGCACGGCCATTCTCCAGAATCTCTTTATTGCCGTGGTGTTCGCCGGTTTTGCCGAAGCGGCGGCCGCTTATGGCGTTTTTGGGCCGGTGGTGGCCGCTCTGTTTCACATGATGGTGGTGGTGGTCATCGCCGTCAATTCCGTCCGCCTGGCGGGCAATGTCGGCGTCAACGCCAAGCCCATGCCGGCGGCGGTGCGGGAACGACCAACGGAGCCGGAACCGGCGCCGGCGCTGCTCCAGCCGGTGTGAATTACCGGTTGACCGCGGGAGCGCGGGAAAGCGGGCCGAACGGTCCCGATCCGATGGCTATCGGGGACGGGGTTGTAGAGGAAATTTTTGTAAGGATGTTTCGTGAAGCGCGCTGAATTAGTCGCTCTCTGGGTATGGCTGGGGCTGTTGGCGATTACGGCGGTTCTGGGAATCGCGGTGGCCAAGTACGGCGCCGTATGCTTCTGGGCCGGCGGTATCGCGGCGGCGGCCCAAACGGTTCTGGCGTTTCTGGCATGGTGGGGCCTGCGG
>JAJYDU010000011.1 GCA_021790475.1 Planctomycetota bacterium
CTCCTCAGAAAGTCGCACGATATATTTCTTTCGCATCCGAGCCTCCATGCTCTAAAACCTACAAACTTACCCGCTACCATGCGGGCTACGGCCCTATCCTAACATTTTGCTGTGACAAAGCACTAGCCTTGAATTGCGGATTCAATTTCGTCGTCCGTTGACGTTAGCCGCCAGTTCGGTATGATGTTTCAAGTCGGCACGCACGGCGGCGTGTGGGTCGTTCCAGAATCATTTTTTGCGAGCTTATCATGTCCAAAGAAAGCGGGATTCCATCCGCACGCGAACAGGCTCTCGAACGCGCCCTGTCCCAAATTGAAAAATCATACGGCAAAGGCGCTATCATGACCCTGGATGGCGCCAATACGCTGGCTATCGAGGGCATTCCCACCGGTTCGCTGGGGTTGGACATTGCCCTGGGCGGCAAGGGAATGCCGCGCGGCAGAATCGTTGAGGTATTCGGACCGGAATCTTCCGGAAAAACCACACTGTGTCTGCACGTGATCGCCCAGGCTCAAAAAAAAGGCGGCGTGGCGGCTTTTGTGGACGCCGAGCACGCCTTGGATCCAACCTGGGCCAGGCGCCTTGGCGTGAGTCTTCAGAATTTACTGGTCAGCCAGCCCGACACCGGCGAACAGGCGCTGGAAATCGTCGAAATGCTCGTGCGCAGCAACGCCGTCGATGTCATCGTCGTGGATTCAGTCGCGGCTCTGATTCCCAAGGCGGAAATTGAGGGTGAAATGGGCGACGCTTCCATGGGTATGCAGGCGCGCCTGATGAGCCAGGCCATGCGTAAACTCACCGGCGCCGTTTCCAAGAGCAAATGCCTGGTCATGTTCATCAATCAGATACGTGAAAAAATCGGCGTGATGTTCGGCAACCCCGAAACCACCACCGGCGGCCGGGCGCTTAAGTTTTACAGCTCCGTCCGCGTGGATATCCGTCGCATCAACACCATCAAGGAAGGCGAAGCCGCCATTGGCAACCGGGTACGCGCCAAGGTGGTCAAAAACAAGATCGCCCCACCGTTCCGCGAGGCGGAATTCGACATCCTTTTTGACAGCGGCATCAGTTACGAGGGCGACCTGCTGGACATCGCCGTGACTGATAACATGATCGAAAAAAGCGGGGCGTGGTTCAGCTATGGTCCGCTGCGGTTGGGACAGGGAAGAGAGCAGGCCCGTCAGTTCCTGAAGGACAATGCCGAGGTGGCGCGTGAAATTCGCGAAAAAATTCTCGCCCGCCGAATGCCGCCGGTCGAAGGGGCTGAAAAACCGGGCGTGGAAAAACCGCCCGCCCGGGCGGACTCCAAGGAAGTCAAACCATCCGCAGTCGAAAAAGTACTCGTCAAGGCTGGTCGGTAATAGAATAGATCGGCTCAATCCAGATGAAACACCTCGTCCAGCGCGACCGAGAGAGGGCTGTTATCCGGATTGTGCGGCATGATGTCGCCCATGTGTTTCCACCATTTCCGGCATATCGGCGTCGCGGCGATGGCGTTCCAGCGAGTTTCATCCTCGATTTCCACGTAGCCGAAAAGTTGCCGGGTTTGAGGATGTAGAAAAATCGAATAATTGTGCACGCCGTGGGCCTTGAGAACACCAAGCATTTCCCGCCACACCGGATTGTGCCGGCGTTCGTATTCTTTTTCCTGGCCGCTGTGAACGGACATTACAAACGCTTTGCGGATCATGGCTTTTTCTCCTCGGCCGCAAGATAGCCGTATTGCTTCATCGCTTCCGTCAAAAAGTCAAACATGTGGGTCTGCGTATCGGTCTTCCAGCGTCCGACCGTATCCGCTTTTACCGGCAATTTCACCAGAGAAAAGCCGAGAAAATCGGAGAGTCGCTTAAGCGTTGCGTCCTGGTCCAACACCATGTCTTCAAACCGCACGGTGATAAACCGCTGCGGGCGGGGCGTGGCGGCGATCAGGTCCGCCTGGTATTTCCAGCTTAGCGCCCGTAGCCGCCGCATGTCGCCGGTCGCTTCGCAGGGCACGCCGAAATCGGCCAGGTTATCCGTCATGTGCTCTCCGATGACGCAATCGCGCGGGTCGCGGATCCAGTGGATGTAATGCGCCTGCGGAAACATGCGGACAATCCAGGGAACAATCAACGTGGTTTCGGGTAACTTCCATCCTTTTCGCAGGGCGGGACTGGCCAGAACATCGGCCAGATATTCCTCAACCAGCCGGCGAAATTCCGGATCAATCGGCATGTTATGCAGAGCGGAAAAATCCCAACGCGCCTCGCCCAGATAACGCACGTGGCGACCCATCACCCGGCACGCTTCATAAAGTTTTTCCGGCGGCGTCAGATCGCCGGAAACATTCTGCGTTGTGCCCATGTAGGTTCCGCTCTGGGCCAGGATGCGCGACATCAGGCGTGTGCCGGAATGCCCGCGGCCAATGATGGTAATCAGGGTGGTTTCGTCCGGCTTATGCTCGCCGCGATCGCCGTAGGGATGCCGCGCCTGAAGTTTCGCCGCCTGTTTGGGATCGCCGATGTGCAGCGTATCATAGGCCTGCTGGCTGGTTTTGAATGGTCCCACGCCCTTCTTGCCATGCCAGTCGCCCTGGGTATGGATAGGATTCTTGATTCCGGTTTGCTTCTGGCGTTTTTCGATCCAGTCATTCATCCGTTGGCGCAGGCTCGCTACAATGTCCGGCTTTTGTTCGGCCAGATTATGATCCTCGTGCGGATCCTCCCGCAGATCGTAAAGCTCCACCTCTGGCTTGAAATGGAAATCCGGCTCGAGCGCCTCAATGAATTTCCAGCGCGGCGTTCGCCAGCCGTGCTTGCGCATCCAGGTGCATTCGGTGAGGTAGAACTCGCGGTCAAAATCTTTGGCTCGGCCGCGGATCAATTGCAGCAGCGATCGCCCGTCAAATTTGTCGCCGGTTTTTAGTCCCGCCAGTTCCACCAGCGTCGGTACGAGATCCTTATGCTGATTGTAACCGGTGATGACGCGACCCGTCGGAACTTTTTTCGGATAGCGGATGACCAGCGGCACGTGCAGTGTGACATCGTACAGGCCGTGGTGATCGAACCAGCATTCATGATCGTAAAGCGTTTCCCCATGGTCGCCGTTGAGCACCACGATGGTGTTGTCCAAAATTCCCCGCTGCGCCAATTGCGTGAATATCCTTTCTATGCAGGCGTCCATGTAGGCCAGCGCGCCGTCATACTGGGCAATCACATAATCCTTGTCGGCGATCCCCGGCGGCATCCAGCTTCGGAAAAAGTCCGCAAAGGGTTTGAATGCCAGCACCGGCTTCATCGAACGGTTGGCCGGATCCGCTTCGTTGCCATGATAGAACATGCGGTCGTAGGGCGGCGGCGGCAGATAGGGCGCGTGCGGGTCCATGTGCCGCAGCAGCATGAAGAACGGTTTTTGTTCGCCGGAGAGGCGCTCTATTTCCGGAATGGTCACGGCATTGAGATTCTCGGCTTTCTTGCTGGGTCCTTCATTCCACGCTCCCCACCCCGGGAATTCAATGTATTTGTCAAATCCCCGCGAGGCCGGATTCCACCCAAAGCCTATGCAGGTGGTGTTGTAGCCGTTCGCTTTGCATATTTCCGGCAATGTATGAATTTCCTTCGGCAGCGTGCCGACGTGCCGCAGCGCCACCACCCGGGTGCCAAAACAATCCCGCCCCGTGAGCATGGATGAATACGCCGGCGTGGTCGGAATATGCTGGGAGTAGGTATGCGTGAAGCGCGTGCCCTGGCGGGCGAAGGCGTCCAGATGCGGCGTGGTCAGCCGGTGGTAGCCATAACAGCTCATGTGATCGGCCAGGAGCGAATCAACGGCGATCAGGAGGATATTGGGAGCCTTCCCGGTGGATTTAGCCATGATGGTAGATACCTTTCATAAAAACATAACAAGGCGCGCTCCTATTGTCAGGAGCGGATTTCATCAAGTTTCACCATTCGTCCAAGTTCACAAGAGTGATGACAAGCCAGTGTCATGCGGAGAATTTCCCGGCCCTCTTCGGCGGTGGCGATCGGCCCGCGGCGGCCCTGCAGGAAAGCCGCCAGTTCCGGCGCCACGGCGGCGATGCGCCGGCCGTGCTCCGACGGCGAGGGAATGTCGCTGATGGTCCAGACGCCACTTTCCGGAAGGAACCATTTGAGGCCCGTGGCGTTCGCGGAACGGGGAACGTTGCAGCTCGGCGCATCGCCGAAGTTCTGAATGATCGAACCTTTGGAGCCAAATATTTCAGTTGAGTTTTCCGCGGCGCAGCAGACGAAAGAGCACGAAACTTCGGCGAAGGCGCCGTCCGCGTAACGAAAAACGGCGATCCCGTGGTCGTCCGGAACCCGGGGATTGTGCAGCGTGGCGATCTGGGCGATCACGCTTTGCGGCCGACCCAGGAGCCAGTAGATAAAATCAATCGCATGGCAGGCGTCATCGGCCCACATGCCACGATTGAGTTCGGGGCGCACGTGCCAGGAATTCTCGAAACCGGGCCAGAGATGAGTGCTCAGTCCGTGGCGGCGGCGGACCATGTAAACGCGGCCGATTTTTCCCTCCCGCACCAACTGTTTCATCTGAATGTTCTGCGGGTCGACGCGCATCTGCCAGGCGAGTGTGAAGGGAACGCGATGCCGATTTACAGCGGCCACGATGCGGTCGGCTTGCGCCAGCGTCAAGGCGAGCGGCTTTTGAAGAACAATCGCCTTGCCGGCCGCGGCGGACTTCTCAACCAGATCGGCGTGCCAGGAGGTTTCCGCGCCGATGACCACCGCGTCGATCGCCGGGTTTTCCACCAGGGCGTCAACCGAGCTTGCGCGTGCGAGCTGAAAATCAGCTGCGGATTTTTCGGCGCGCCGGGCGTCATGATCCCAGCCCAGAACAACCTTGACGCCCAGCGCCTCATCCTGGCGCCACTGCCGGCAATATGCTTCGACATGTCCGTGGGCAAAGCCCAGAATGCCAACGCGCGTGTTCACGGGATCCCAGCCTCCAGGGGAGCAAGCCAAGAGAAGCCTTAGCGCTCTCCGCACGCCTGAAGGCACGCCTGCATGTGTCCGCGCGCTTCCGCCGCGATCGCCACGCAGCGGGTGACGTCGTAACTCTTGGCGCCGATTATCTCCAGGTTGACCGGTCCCTTATATCCATGCTCGTGCAGCGTGCGAATATAGCCCAGCAGGTCAATGTCGCCCCGGCCATTGGCCTGCATCTCCGGCGTGCCGGGGTTTTGCTGCCGGCCTTTGCAGTCGCGAATGTGCACGTGCCGGACGCGCGAAAGTATCGGTCGCAGCGCCTCGACGGGGTTTTCTCCCGCCCGGTGCACGTGGCTCGGATCCATGTCCAGCCCGAAGTGCTCCGAGGAAATGGCCTGCAGCGCCCGCAGCGAGGTCTCGGTATTCCATATCGCCGCGCCCACGTGCGCTTTGACGCACAAAGTCACGCCGTAATGACCGGCGCGGTCCGCCAGCCGGCCCAGCGACTCAATTGCCTGCCGCAGGCTTGCCTCATCTCCCGCTTTGCCGCCCGGCCCGCAGTTAATGATCGGAATGCCTATTTCCACCGCCGCCTGAAACGCCTGTTCCATCTTCTGCGGGTCCTGCGAGGGCTGTTCCATCGCCGCCGTCGCCAGCCGGTGGCGAGCCGCGAGTTCTTTGATCGGCTGGGCCAATTCCTTCCAGCGTTCCAGCACGAGATGCTCGCTCATTCCATCGATGGCGGAAAGCTCGATACAGTCGTATCCGCACGCCGCCGTCCAACGAAACGCCGTTTCCAAGTCATGGCCGCCGAACAATACCGAATTCAAACCTAGTTTCATGTTTTAGGTATCCTTATCAAACCGCCGGCACTTCCACCACGGTTCCTTTTTCCCATGATTCAATCGCCGCTTCGATTACCAGTTGCGCCCGCAGCGCATCGGCCGCCTTGCCGTCAATTTTGTCCGGCGGGGTCTGGTTGACCAGGTCGTCCACCCAGGCATTGATGCGCGACTGGAATGTATCGTCAAAACCCATCATTCCGCCGAGATAATGATATGTTTCATACTCGCGCGACAAGCGGCTGTGGAATTCCAGAACTTCGCAGGCTTCCCGGATAATTACCCGCCCCTTCGAGCCGACGACATCGCATTGCTCCAGACCGTAGCCCGCTCCGGCGTCATAACTGCCGGTAAGATGACCGACCGCGCCGTCGGCGAAAAGAACGTTCATCTGCACGTTGGACCAGACCTTTCGGGCCGCTCCCTTTTTGAAAAACGCCTGCACCTTGCGGATGTCGCCGCCGAAATAGCACATCACGTCGATCGAATGGGGATGCAGCGCCCGCATGTGAAAGTGCGGGCTGGACTCGTTCATATTGTTGATCCACATTGTCATGTTCAGGATATTCACTTCGCCGAGGCGACCTTCGGCCAGCCACTTTCTGGCCTGGCGGGCTGCGGGGGTAAAGCGATGATTGAGATTGACGGCGTAGGGAATGTTCTTTTGCCGGGCCAGGGCGACCATTTCGCGGGCCTTGGAAATTTCATTGGAAATCGGCTTTTCTCCCAGCGTGGCGATCCCCGCCCGCAGCAGGTCCATCGTTGGCTGGTAATGGTCGCCGCCGTTTTCCTTGCCCCCGGTGGTCATGCTGGCGGCGTGAATTTTCAAGCCGGAATCCAGCATTTCCTGAATCGAACCGAAGGCCCGACAATTAAGTTTTTGGGCGGACTTTTCCGCTTTTTCGCGGATCATATCGCATACGGCGACCAACTGGACCGCCTTGTTGTTCTGGTAGCACCGGGCATGGTTGTTGCCGATGCCGCCCATGCCGACCACCGCTACGTTAATCACCTTATGAACTCCTCTATCAGGCCTGCGCCGTTTTTCCAAACTCATCGACACGAGCCAAAGCCCGTTGAATTCGATGGTTGAATAGCGGCGACGCCGGGAGTAAGTATCCGCTTGCCGGGCGGCGGCGACCAGCATAAAATCGATGAAGTTTTGGACTTTTTTGCGCATGCCCACGAAAGACTGGCCCACCCTGCGATGGGGAATTGCCGCGCCGCCGGGCGGCGTGAGCGTACAACGCATCAACCATCATCCGGCCATTGGACCGCACGATCATGTATTTCATGAAATCGTGTTCATTGAGGCGGGAACGGCGGAGCATCACACGGTGGACGGCGTACGGATGCTCCGTCCCGGCGACATCATTATCCTTCGGCCGCTGGCGTGGCATTCCTACCAGAAGCCCCGCCATCTGACACTGATCAACTGCCTGATTGACCGCCGGCTGATGAACCGGTTGATGCTCCTGCTGAGCGATCAAGCCGGTGTGTTTGATCTCTTCACGCGACCGTTGCAACGCCCGCGCCAGACGCCGCCGCTGGTGGTACACGCCTTGCCGGCGGAAAGTCAGATATGTATGGAGCGGCTCCAGACGATTATGACGGAAGACCGCAATCAACTCGCGGCGTGGGAGGCGATGGCGGCGGGCGCGCTGCTGGAGTTTTTAACACTGGTGGTGCGCCTCCATGCGCGCATCCATCCCCGGGAAACCGTTCGCTTGCCGGACCGGGCGCAAAAGGCGGTGTTCGATACGGTGGTATGGCTGGAACAGAATCCACGGACGCGGGATTCTCTGGGCGCGCTGGCCGGAAAGGTGCATCTGAGCGCGGGGCATTTGTCACGGAACTTTTGCAAACGGATGGGGATGGGAATCACGGAGTATCGAAATCGAATCAGGATCGAAGAAGCTTGTCGGCTGCTTGCGCACACGGATTTAAAAGTGGCGGATGTGGCCAGTCGCGTGGGTTATAACGAAATCGCCTATTTTTCGCGATGTTTTCGATCCATGGTGGGGCAAATGCCGCGGAAATATCGCGCCTCCGCGCGGCGGGGCGGAGTTTGAGCGGGAATGATCATCGCCCGGCCAATTCCCTTTGCAGCGACGCCAGCTCCCGCCGTAGAACCTTCATCGGCAGCCCCACCACATTGGAAAATTCTCCGGATAACAGCTCCACAAACGGATCACCATGATCCTGGATGCCGTACGCCCCCGCCTTGCCGCGCCATAGTCCGGAATCCAGGTATTCTTCCAGCTCTCGATTGCTCCACCGGCGCATCCGGCAAACGGATATCGCCGTGGCGATGCGGCAAACCGAACCAGCCAGCAAAGCCAGTCCGGTGACCACCTCATGGTTTCTTCCGGCCAGGCGCAGAAGAATATCACGCGCCGCGGCGCGGTGGGAGGCCTTGTTGATGATCCGTCCGTCGAGCACGACGAGCGTATCGGCGCCGAGCACAATCGCCGGCCGGCGGAGACATTCCTGAACCGCCCGCGCCTTGGCGAAAGCGAGGCACGCCGGCCAGAGGCGCAACGGTACTCCGGCGGGGCGCCGGGCGGGTTCCGGCGCCGGGCTGGGAAACACCCGCGGCGACCAACCCGCCTGGCGCAGCAACTCGGCCCGGCGCGGCGAGCCGCTGGCCAGAACCAGCGGCCACGCGGCGCCGGCCGGCGAAGCGGCTTTACCCCGCCGCCGCGGGGGCGGGAGAGAAGACGGGCCGGGTCCGGCCGCCGGGGAAATTATTTTTGTTGTCATATTCATAAATATATTTATTCTTGAAGAACTTTCTCCACCATCCGCCATACTCTCTCCACGGGCAGCATCGCGAGGGTTTTCGATCGATCCGCCGCCGCCGCCCGGAAGTCGCCCGTTTCATCGAATCGCAGCACGTGATCCATTTGTCCATAAGGACCGACCGAAACCGGATCAGTCGGTCCATACAGTCCCACCAGCGGCCGTTCCAGAGCCGCTGCCACGTGCAATGGTCCGCTGTCGTTGCCGATCACGATCCGGCAAAGCGAGAGCAATGCGACCATTTCGGCCAGAGTGGTTTGCCCCGCCAGATTCATTGCGCCGTCGATGCGATCAGCCACCTCTTGACCAAGGGACCGCTCGTCCCGGGATCCCAGAATCGCCACCGCCACGCCGGTCGCCGCCAGAAGCCGGGTGATTTGGCGGTAGCCCCGTTCCGACCATCGTTTGGCGTGCCAGCGGGCGCCGGGAATAATCGCCGCCGGCGGTCGGTCGGAAGGCAGCCGGCTTTGGATGGCGCGCAACGCCGCCGGTTGGATTGGCAAGCGGAACCGAGCCGGTCCGCCGGGCGGCCCAACCGGGTTGAGCAAAGCCCGCATGCGCATCACGGCCGGCTCCTTTTCCCGCGCGATGGGCACGCGGTGCGTGTAGAGCCGGGTCGCACCCTCGCGCGCATCGGCGAAACCGATGCGAATCGGAGCGCCGCTGAGTTGTCCCAGCAGGGCGCTTCGCAGCAGTCCCTGGGCGTCGATAACCATCTCATAGCGACGGCGCCGCAGCGCGCCGATCAGCGACCATAGTTCGCCCGTCGCGCGAGGATTGATCCACCAGCGGGCCAGCGCGGCGCGATCAAAAAAAATCAACTCGTCCAGCGCGTCGTGATTTCTCACCAGGTCCGCCAGGGCCGGATGAATCAGCCAGTCGATACGACCGGCGGGATATAGCGCCTGCAGATCGCATAGCAGGGGCAGCGTGGCGGCGATGTCGCCCAGCGAACTCGGTTTGATAATCAGTATGCGCCGCGGTGCAGCCGGTATGGCGGGCATGAAGCCTTCCTTCAACCCCGTACCTCGCCGTCGTCTTCGAGGTCGTGGCAAGAGTCCCGGCCGGCGGGAACGCACAGAGCCGGGCGACCCGGTCCGTCCGAACCATAGTGCCTTTGCAACACGCCCAACCAGTCCGCCGGGGATTGAACGCCGATGAATTCCCGCCGGACCTCGGCTTCGTTCGGGTGCAGCCGGGCATATTGGATGGCGATTTTCCTCATCCGTCGCGAAGTCTGTTCCTGACCATAAATCGGGATTGCCAGGTGGAAGTGTTCGAGTAACGCCTCGCGCTGTTCATGGATGCGCGGCGGCGGAAGCGGCCGATTCTCCATCAAGGCGGCGAATTCGCGGAATATCCAGGGATTGCCGATCGCCCCGCGCGCGATCCATACGCCGTCCACGCCCGTGTACCGGTACATCCGCAGCGCGTCCTGGGCGGTAAACACGTCGCCGCTGCCCCAAAGCGGTACATCCGGACAGCGGCTTTTAAGACGCCGCAGAAAATCCCAATCCGCCCGGCCCGTATATTTCTGCCGCACGCTGCGGCCATGCACGGCGATCGCCGCAAACTCCAGCCGCACCGCCTCCTCGAAAATCATCGCAAACGATTCGCCCGCCTGGGGGGAATCGTCAAGTCCCCGCCGCAGCTTGAGCGTCAGCGGACCGGGCGTTGCATCCCTCACCCGCCGCATGATCGCCAGCGCCTGGTCCGGTTCGCTTAAGAGATAACCGCCGCGGCAACGTCCCATCACTTTGCGCACCGGGCAGGCGAAATTCAGATCAATTCCATCAAAACCGGCGTCCAGAAGAATTTGCGCCGCCCGCGCCAGTTCGTCCGCTTCGCTGCCCATCAACTGCCCCGCCACGGGGTGGTCTTCTTCGCAAAGTACCACCCCTTTTTCTCTGCCCCGCCCGCCCGCCAGCAACACCCGGTCCAGCAGCGCTTCGCTCACCGCATAGGGACAGCCCCGGCGTCGCGCCACCACGCGCATAGCCATATCGCTGTAACCGGCCAACCCCGCCTGCATCGCCGGAGGAACCAGGCCAAATGGGCCTATGTGGCAGGTGCGGAAACCGGCCTGGGCGCCGGCGTTCGTGCCCCGGGACACGGTTTCTTGAAAATTCTCTGTGTCCACGATCATCCATTCTCACCGCGCATGACAACGGTTGGTAATGTACCATGCGCCGCGACGGAAAAGAATCTGGAGAAAGCGGCATGTCCTCACCCCAAACCATCCTGCTCATCCACGGTTTTCCCCTGGATTCGCGTATGTGGACGCCGCAACGATCCGCACTGGAGGCGGTTGGGTATCGCGTGTTAACGCCCGATTTGCCGGGATTCGGCCGGCGTAAACCATGGCCAATGGAAAATTGCTCCATGGAGTCGTTCGCCGATGACATCTATCGCCTCCTTCTGGCCGATGCCGGCGGTCGTGCGGCGGTGGGAGGCTTTTCCATGGGTGGCTACGTGCTGCTGGCGCTGTTGCGCCGCCATCCCGACGTGGTTACCGCAATTATGTTGATGGATACCCATGCCGCCGCCGATACGCCCCCGGCACGCGAAAATCGTCACGAAATGATTCGCGCCGTTCAGGAGCGTGGAGTCCAACCCGTTGGAGCCGCCATGGTTCCCCGCCTGCTTTCTTCCGCCGCGCCGGTGGAACTTCGCCGGGATATTTCCGCAATCATTGGCGCCCAGAGTTCCGTCGGGATCATCAACGCCCAGGCGGCCATGGCCCGTCGCGGCGACCATACCGATCTTCTCCGGCAATTGCGCGTGCCGGCACTTGTGGTCGTCGGACAGGAAGACGTCATTACGCCGCCGGCGACGGCCCGCGCCATGTGCGATAAAATTCCCGCCGGCCGGCTGGTGGAAATACCGGGCGCCGGCCATCTGGCGAATCTCGAGGCGCCCGCGGCGGTTAACAACGCACTCGTGGAATTCCTCCGCGTTCTGTAAAGAGTGGCAATTTTTTCGGGAACAATCGCACACGCGGCGGAGCGCCCGACCGCGCCGCCTTGGTATCCCCCTATTTTCACCCCCTTGACTTTCTTAGAAGAGACACGGTGACGGTTTTAAACCGCCAAGACGCCAAGGAATATTTTGGGAACCGCCGGAACACGTTTTAGCCATAAGCCCTGGCCCGCGCGTGGCCGACGTGTTCACGCGGCAATGCGTCGAGTTTTTCGGCATGATCGGCACCCCTTCGCGTTATTTTCCGCCCGCCCTATTATATTTGTTTTGGTCGCACTCGCCCCTGCGCGCCAGGCTCACAACACAGGATGAACATCTGGATGCCACGGGCAATTTCCATGCGTCTAACCGGCGAGCCGGCGGGTTTATCCCGCCGGGCTTATCGCCGGCCTGTACACCGTATTGACAATACTATGCGTCCCCCCCGCGGAACTCATTGCCCGGCACGGATGGCGGCGGGAAACTCGCCAACAATCGGGATCGTCAAACGATGTACCCCGTCACCGCTGTAGGTTACTATAACTGAGGACGCAATGAAGCCCGCGCCAGTTCTCGGTTTGATTAAAATCGCCAAGCCGGTCTGCGACCAGGCGATCACGGTGATCGAACGACTTCGCGCATGTACGGCGACGATTCGCGGGTGCAAATAGGGCTCGAAGACGAACGCAAACCCGGCTCGGAGAATTCCGCTGTGGAAACGCCCGGGGCCGAAGATGAGCGACCCCGGCGTAACGGCCAGCGATTTTTCCGGTTGCCCACACACCACAAGGGGGTCGCTAAACCGGCGAAGGATGCCGCGCGCCTCTTGCTGTGTGCCAACAACCCGTAATGTGGACGTTTGGGGAAAATCAGGCAGGTTCGGGCGCAAGGTGACCCTTACCTTGCCGAACTTACCTGGCGGCACAAGTAACCGCGTCCGTCTCACCGAGAAAAAGCTGCCGTCCACGCGCGGGACGACGATCCGCATCGGCCACGCCGTCGCATTGCTAATGAGCGCGAAGCTGGAAGGCGTCTTCCCAGATCCAGGAGTGAATGGGATGGTGCAAGAGCCCACGCCCAGCCCCGGTTCGACTGTGGCCGAAAATGTTCCGGCCAACAACACTTGGTCAGCCAGGCGCTTGGGCCGCATGTCGGAGACTGTGAATCCCCTGGCGTAATCGCCGGGGCCTGGTAGCGATCCCGAGTCGAAGGCTATAACCGCGCTCGTTGAGCGTCCCGGGGGTAGCATGGTTTTGTTCACAAGAACCGAAGTACAACTGCAACTCACGGCGGAGGTCAGGTGTAACTCCCTGCCCGTCTTGTTTACCAGAGTATATCTGCGCCTGACTGTTTGCCCCATTGCGATTTCAGGGAACCGGAAAGCTACCCTACTGATCGCTTTGTTCGTTAAGTATATCGGCGGGCGGCCGGCATGGCGGCTAAACCAGCGCCACGCAACTATAATAATAACCAGTGCGCCGATTGTCACGAACGCAAGCAGGTATATGTAAGTAATTGCCTTGAATTTCATAGTCTATCCTTGTCTCTTATTGAACCACAGTCCATGGCGCGGCTCCCCGATGGGACACGGCAAAAGATCATCGCCAGGCGATCCTACCTGGCGGCGGCGGGTGTATTGTGGCCGAGCGGAACATTGGGATTTTTATATCCATAAAAGTAGTCATGCGGTGGTACATGCCTACTGTCCTCGATAAAACTCCCATAGTTCGGCACGTAAACAAACGTCTTTGACGGCAATCTGGGATTAATTCGGACGCGGTGGAACCTCATCACGTACATAGACTTCAATTTGTACGGGGAAAACTGCCATTCCCGTTTCGTGATCAGCCGGGGAAAATAATGCCCATGGCCGTCGCTGGAAAAATGCCGCTCTATTAAATCGAAGACCAATTTATTTTCCCCTCCGAACTGGACGAATACTTGCGTCCGGAGTATCTCCAGGCCCTTCCGCAGGCGTATCATGTAAACCAGGCGGAAGGAATAGAGGGGATACGGGAGGGACTTCCGCGATTTGTATACCACGACATAGGTGTGCCCCGGTTCGGGCGTAATTGACTTGAACTTAAAAAGTGCCGCCCAGGGCGTTCCGGGAACAAACGGCCCCACGCGCACTTTCAACTTCCACGCCGAGAAAGCGATCATCGCTTTCTTCAGGGATTGCAGGCCGAAGATAGAGAGGTAGCCAACATCCGGGATGCCAAGCCAATACCCAGGGCGGGTCAGCGTGACATTCCAAGCGTTAGGACGGCCAGAAACGTAATCGGCCTGGGCGAACCATTCCTTCTTATCGTTGCGGACCCAGACGTTCACGGACGGCCGGTTCGGGTTCGGAATTTTTCCCGGGCCAACACGATCAGGGCCAACAAGGGATGCTCGGACGAGATTGTGCGGAATGTCCCATTGAAGGTGAACTTCGGCGGTGTAAGGGTCGGACACTCCGTACCATCCGTTGCCTACCCCGTATGTGTAGGTAAATCGCGCGCTAATGCTGTGAACCGCGTTGCGCGTGGCAGCAAGCATCGCCGCGACCTCGTGGGCCGTGGGAAGGGGGGGCTGTATGGTCTTGGCAGCGCGTGATCCGGGGATGGACGGCATTAACAGCGCCGTGACTGTGAGGATTCCGAAATAGCGATTCATATTGGTACTCCTGCTTTCACAACATATCCAATGAAGGGCCGCCCAGCCCATACGAACATAAGTGACAGAGTTGCCCGTGCGGGCCGCCACTGCAGGCCGGTCTGTTGCAGGCACTTTCACCGTGCCGTTGGTCGCAGCTTGATCACGTCGCAAGGCTTGCCTGCCCCGCCGGGACGAACCAATCAGCATAGCCACCATCGCCGCATCCAGCAGGACGGTAAACCACGGGTTCACGTGCACCTGGCCAAAGCAGCCGCAGGATGCTTTTCCCGCCAGAGCTTCCCAGCAGGCATAGCCGCCAAAGAAAGCAAAGCAGCCGATTGCCGTGCGCCGGGCCGCAAGCGGCAGCGCCCCGCTGAGCAGCCAGAGTCCCAGGAAAATTTCCCAGCCGATCAATACGGGGGTGAATCCGGTTATTCCCAGCGGCGCCGGCATCGCCACCGGCGAATGAATGACCCGCCAGGCCTTCAGCCCCGCGGCCAGAAGCAACACCGCACCCGCGACAAGGACAACAGCTCTGGCCGGAGAAATCGCATCGGCACTACCCATCCGTCCCGCCATACCGGAATATGAAAAGTTTTTTCTTTTCATCCGCAATGACTCAATGTCTCGTAACGCCCGCAACAACCCGGCCCTTCACATCTACGCATACGTTCCCAAGCGAGCGCCCACTAAATACGATGGTGCACTGAAACCGGCCAGTCGAACACAAGCAGGCACGTGCAATAGCACACGCACGACCTTATCGCGAGTCGACCGGGAAGAGCCTATCGTTCGTAGCTTCAACCTGCATCCGCTCCCTGGCGAAATCGCGAAATCGACACGCTTGTCGGCAATGACCGAAGCAGATCAGTCCAACCACGGATATAGAGGGATGATTCGACTTCGCCGCCGGGCGCAACATGCCCCAAATATATACTTTGTGGATATAATACTATGGGAGAATTTGAGACGGCGTCGCCACGAACAAATACCTTTAGCGACAGCCGATCCCTGTTGGATGCCGTCCGATACACGACTGCCACAGACTTGCCAAACGGGCCGAACGCTCCAGGAAATCCGCGGTAGGTGATGGAAAGTACGGCGCTGCCGCCAGGCGCCAGATTGCGCGGTGTGCAGCTTGCCGTGATGCAACTGCAACTCGGGATCACATGCTCTATCTCCACGATTCTTGCAGATTGGTTCGTCAAAGGGAAGCGGATGGTCGGGTGTTGCTGGGGGGCTATACGGCCAAAGTCGGCGAAATAGAATGCGGACAGGAGCGGACCCGCGCCGCTAGCCGACAACCCAGTGGCCGGCCACCGAATAAAACGCATCATCGCGAGAACAGCAATCCCGGCAAGCAGCACTCCAGTCACGAGCAATGCCGAAAAGGGGATCGGTCTGCCTTGTTGCTTACCAGTCAGCGTTTCCACGACCAAATCCTCCGCCCGATCAGCCAAACAACAAATGCAAAACAAGCCAGTGATATCACCAATATCGTCCGCCAAAGCCATGGCGACACACGGCTCCGCGCAGGCAAACCAGTAGCGCCGAGCGGGGGTGGCTTGGGCAAGACGGTTCTCGCGGTTGACTGAGCTGTGGAGCCGTCACGTGGTTCTTGTCCGTTCCCAACCGGTGCAGGCGGCTTGACAATCAAACTGCTGTCGTTCTGCTTGAGCAAAAGGTAAATCGCCGAGTCTGACATTTTGCGCGGACGGCTCTCGATGATAAAGCTGTGGTTGGTCCGTGTATCAAGCACACTGGCTCCTTTTGGAAATATGAGCAGATAACTGGATGGGATATTAGACTTCGAACCCAGTTTATAGTGCAGCCCTGTGAGCACCACTGTCTCAATGCATGCACCATGCAAACCATAAGGCAAAAATCTCGCAACAATCCGTCCCGGTAACTCGACGCCAGCGACGCTGCGGAAGTCCGAGCAGTACACGACATGCTCGCCGTCCCCTGGGGTCACAGAATCGCGAAAGCTAACAAGCTCAAGCATCGGTGTAAGCCGGAAAGTCCACCATTCAGTCCGTAGACCGCTGACACAGTTTACTACCAAGGTGTCGGCGCCACCGAGGCTGATCTTCATCTTCATGACATCCGCCGATGTCAGCCAATGGCTGGCGCGCCAAGCCCGCAGCCCAAGCGCAACGTCAATCGTGGAATGCGGAAGCGGGGAGCTGTTGAAAATCTCGCCCAGCGGCCTATTAGGCTCGTGGAGGTCCCAGATCAGCGATTCGGCGCGCTGCGGCGTATAGGTGTGAATTTCCTCGAGCAGCAGGCCAAGACCGGCACCACCGGGCACAATCCGGCGCTCGTAAAGGGCCCGGCCGTGGAGAAACGAAAACCGGCATGTGAAACGTTGAATACCCATAGACAAAGACAAACGCCAATTCGGCTGGCTCGCCCTGAAACGTCTCCACCTCGCCACCAGGCTTGGAATAGGCGTATAATCAACCATCCGGTGGTAGGTAACCGTTAGATTCTCGATCTTTTTTATTCGGCGGATAACCCTGTCGAGGGTGGACAAGACGGACGCCGAAGAGGAAGTGTTCTGTGCGTGCGAGACCTCCGCACGCGCAACTCCCCTTGTCGGTAACTGAAGGATCAGCCCGGCCAATAAAATTGCCACACGCGTAATCCGCATCGTTGTTTCTCCGATTTGACCATCTTTCCATCTGCCGAATAACGACCTAACCTAACACGATCAGGCAATCTGGCCACAGGGGTCCGAGCCTGCACCGCAGCCATTCACATTCGCAGTTCCGGAGCCGATCGCCATTGTGCAACCGGAGTCGGCGTAAATAACATACGAACCGCAAGGTACCATCGATCCTGCTGAACAGTAGTACTCAAAGTCAGCACCACCCGGCGGGGTGCAGGCATTGTATGCTTCCGCTGTGAGCACCCAATAAGCGTCGAGCTGCGAGTTCCAAGAACACGGTTGAGCGCAGCCGGTGTACAAAGTGCAGCACTCGTATTCCTGTGGTTCACTGGCAGCCATCGCCGGCGGGCAGGCAAGGGGGGACGCGGAGGAATCATGGGGATCCTCCTTGCCTACCGGCAGGCAGGCTTTTTACCGCACAGCCAAAGCCGGCACGGAGCTTCAGGCCGCCGTAAACTATTACACAAATATGTATATATGTCGTATGGTGATACCCCCCCCCCCCCATATATATAGTCCCGGTCCGGCAGCTTGTGGTGCGGACCTCCAGGTCTGCCGTGCAACGACTGCGGGGTGGGAGACCGGTCGCCACAAAGTCCCCAGCCCGGTACGCCTCGCTTGGCAACGACTGCAGGTCGGGTGACCGGCGCCACAAATCTCCATCCCGGTGCGCCCGCTTGCTGAGGCGCGGCTCTGTGGCAATTCCGGCAGGCATGGCGATAAGCCGTCTGCGACTCTGGCGTTCCTTGGCATTGGTTTACAAACGTGCATGGTCAGCCTCGTTTGCGTTACGCACAGCTTTTTTTCACCCATGCAGCCGCAACATGCGACGCGGCTGTATACCGAATACTTGGATAGTCTAATCCAATTCCGATAAAAAGCAAGAGAAAAATTGTCGGCCCGCGGTCAGGAATGTTGTAACTACTGGTTATACTGGCACTTACGCGCCTATAAATTATGAAGAGATATTGAAATTCCACCGCAGGCGAAGATTATTCCAAGGATTTCACACATTCGCCACAGTGAACTCGCCATGGCGAATCTACTTTTCTACTCAACGCCGAGGGCCCGAAGTATAGTCCCCAGAAAAGCATGATTTCCACACCGTGAACGGATACGAAAAAACTGCCGCGCGCATTCCCTGGATCGCCGGCCGCGCTATTTTACTTTTGCCCCGTCGAAACGTAACATATTCTCATGGATTGCAACGCCGGGGGATTTTCTTACCCTCCATCATTTTCAACAGGAGTGTTCCCATGAATCCGCGAATGAAATATTACCTGGTCGGCGCGCTGGCCTGCCTGGCGGCGGCCGCCGTTTTACTGAACTTATCCGGCGTTTTAAGCGTATCGCGCGCCGCCGGCTCCGGCGCAACGCCTCCGGGCGAAAAAGCCGCCGTCGGCTCTCTCCAAACGAAGCTGCTCCGGGACGGCCGCAAACTGGATCATCTGCTGCGGGGCGCCGCGCCGACCGCTTTATTTACCGATGCCATACTGCGGGGCCGGATAGGGCCGAAAATTGTTCCAATACTGTGGGATATAGTTACGCGTGTCGATTCGTTTAGCAAACAATTTCCCGGCGCCGCCGCCCACGTCCGGTATCTGAAGTATCATTATCTGGCCCTGCTCGAACTGCTCGGCAACGCCAGGGCCGCCGCCCGTTTGAAGGCGGCGCTCCGGAGCAAATCAAAAACCACGGTGCTGGCGGCCCAACTGGGCCGTTTGGAAGTGCAATGGTGGCAAAACGTTCATCATGCCGCCGGGCAACAAGCGGTTCTGCAACACTTGCGGAAATTGGTCCGCCAGGATCCCACCGATGATGATTTTACCGCCGTGGTCTATTCCATGTTCCGCGGCGGCGCCGCCGACCATGCGATCGCGCTGGCGGTCCGCCATATTCTGCTCCATGAACTCAAAGGCCCGCTCGCCCGCGCCATCCAGAGTTCCCTCGAGGGTCCGCGGCGCCAACAGGCCCTGCTTAACAAACCTCTGGTAATTTCGGGCCCCACCATAACCGGAAAAAATTTCAGCAGCGCCCAATGGAAAGGCAAGGTGGTGGTGGTGGACTTCTGGGGAACGTGGTGCCCATGGTGCCGCCGCGCCATACCACACCTGGAAGCGCTCTATGCGAAGTATCACAAGCAGGGGTTTGATCTTCTGAGCGTGTCCAACGATCAGAGCAGAGCGACGCTTCGCAATTATCTCAAGGCCCATCCCCAAATGGTTTGGCCGCAGATATATGATCCCGCCATGCCCGCCAAGTACAACATTGAAGGTTTTCCCACCCAGTTTGTAATCGACCGCGGCGGTGTGCTGCGGGATATTGTTGTCGGCTATAACCCGAAAGGGCTTACGCGGGACGTGACCCAATGGCTCAACCCCAAGCCGGTTTCGCTTCCGGGTAAGTAATCAGGCCTCGATTGGGCGCCTGGACAAGGGCTTTCCAGTGCCTTCGCAAATATCGCGAAAGAAAACCTGTCGGGTGGGAATGATCGCCCGCCTGTCCGCCACTGTGCTCCTGGGTCTTGCGGGCGCCTGGAATGTGTCGCGCGCCGCCGGCGGTTCATCCGCGGTCTTTCGGCGCGAAAAAACCGCCTTTGCCTGGCTGAAAATAAAGATCGGCGAAGACACTCGCCAACTCGAACATTTGTGGCGGGGGACTTCGCCCGCCGCCATGTTTACCGATGCGAAGCTGCGGGCCGGCCTCAAACCGAAGGTCGCCCCGATTATGTGGGATATTGTCACACGCGTTGATGCGTTCAACAGGCGATTTGCGAACTTCGCCGCGCATACCCGTTATCTGAAGTATCGTTATCTGGCCCTGCTCGAACTGCTCGGCAACGCCCGGGCGACCGCTCGTTTGAAGGCGGCGCTCCAGAGCCAATCGGCCGCCACGAAACTGGCCGCTCGTATGGCTCGTCTGGATATCCGATGGTGGCGAAATGCGCGGGACGCCACCGCCCAGGGCGCCGTGCTGGCCCAAGTGGAAAAGCTGGTCCGGCAAAACCCTCGCGACGACGATCTGACCGCCGTCGTGCTTTCGATGAGCCGGTGCGGCGCCGCCGACCAGACAATTGCCCATGAAGCCCGCCATATTCTGCTTGATGAACTCAAAAGCCCATTGGCCCGAGTGATCCAGACCTCCATCTTCGGCCCGCGGCGCCTCCGCTCATGGCTTGATAAGCCTCTCGTAATCCGTGGAATCGCCCTCGGCGGCAAACAGTTCAGCAACGCCGCCTGGAAACCGGCTGATGCGCGGGAAATGTTCGCGGCGGCCATCACCGACGGCAGGCCGTTCAGCAGCGCCGCCTGGAAAGGGAAAGTGGTTCTCGTTAATTTCTGGGCTGCATGGTGTCCTCCCTGCCGCGCGAGTATTTCAGATTTGGAATCATTTTACCGCAAGTACCACAGGAAGGGTTTGGAAATCGTCGGGATACCCAATGACAACAGCGCCGCGGCTCTGGGCAGTTTTCTCCAGCAGCATCCGAAAATGGTATGGCCGGAGCTTTTTGATCCCCAGCGGCATGGCTGGAACCCCCTGTTGGCCCGGTATAATGTCAGCGCAATCCCGACGCAGTTCATTATCGATCAGCAGGGAATTCTCCGAGCCGTGATCGTCGGGTATAAACCCAGGCGAGTTGCGCGGGCCGTGCTGGCCCTGCTCGCCCCCAAGCCTGGTCCGCCGCACGGCGGACCATAACGACTCCGGCGTTCGTCGAGTAGAGGCCTTAACGGAAAAGACAGGGGAACATGGGACCACGCTCCAAGCGAACCAGCTATTACGAGGCCGCGTTCGAGGATTATTTGCGCCGCAAGGGATTGCCATACATCGCCGTGGACGAGGCGAAAAAGGCGCTTTTTGCCGGGGCTAAACTCAAAAGTTTTGATTTTGTCGTCTATCGGCCGCAAGGCGCCAACCTGCTGGTGGATGTGAAGGGCCGGAGTTGCGGCAAGGCCGCGAGCTCCAACGCCACGCTGCCCAACTGGGCCACTCGGGAAGACATCGACGATCTGCGGCAATGGCAGGAAATTTTCGGCGGCGGCTTTACCGCCATGTTTCTGTTCATATACCACTGGCCAAGTTCGCCTGACCAATCGCCCTTCAGGGAACTCTTTCAGTTTCAGGAACGCTGGTACGGTATGTTGACCATCGGCGTCGGCGATTACCGCGCACACATGCGGGCCCGCTCGGAATCCTGGGGCACGGTCCATCTGCCCACCGCCGATTTTCGCCGTTTAGCCAAGCCGTTTGATGAGTGCTTGTAGACTCTGGCTTGGCATTGGAATCCCGGGGCGCATAAAATGATCCGTATCCACGCCTCGCCGGTTCCGCCCGGCGCGCCGAGCGCGGGACCGGTTTTTCCTTTAACGTAAGGTTCCGAACGTTGTTGTCCGGCAATTCCGAGGATTCCCCCAAAGCCCGGCGTTGGTGGACGGTGGGAATATGGGCCGTTGTGACGGTTCTCACACTGATCCTGGCGATCCAGGCGCGCAATCGTCAGATTCATGATCTCGCCGCCGCGCACCCCGTAGACATCAACGACTTCAACCGCTGGTTGCGAATGCTGCCGGGATTTCTCCATTCGCATCTGGCGATGCGCAACGACCTGTGGCCGATGCCGCCGCTGACGATTCTTTTGTTTTCTCCCTTTTCGCTCCTTTCTTTTCCCAACGCCCAGTTTGTGTGGGTGCTTTTCAAGCCGCTGCTGCTGGCAGTCATATTCTATTGCAGCCTGGGAATCGTCCGGCGGGCGGGTGGGAGGGTGGAATCTTTACCGCTGTTGCTTATCCTTCTGGCGTGGTTGTGGCCGGTAATCGGCGACATGCAGGAGGGGCAGGTGAATCTGCTGATGCTGGCGCCGCTGGCGGCCGGGTTGTATTTTGCGCAGTCGGAAACAGCCTGGGGAGACCTTCTGGCAGGCGGCCTGATCGCCCTGGCGACGTGTATCAAGGTCACCCCGATTATCTTTCTGATCTATTTGCTCTGGCGGAGACGTTGGCGCGCGGCGGCGGCCCTGGCCATCGGAGTTGTTTTCTGGCTTTATTTGCCATTAAGTCTGTTCGTCGGCTGGCGGCAATCGTTTCTGTGGAACCAGCAATATTTTCACATCATGATCCTGCCCTATGTGGTGCACGGCGCGGTGCAAGTTCCGACGGGAGAATCCATTCCCAGTTTCCTGCTGCGACTGCTTTCCCGCATACCGGCGTTTCATACGCACCACCACGGTGTGACCATATCCTATTACGTGAATGTGTTAAATTTGTCCGTGCCCACATCTCGTCTGATTATTCGGTTGGTGCTGGTGGGTATCGGACTGGGCGGACTCTTCTGGATGCGCCGCCGACTGCCGACGTTGCGTTGCAGGCGCTACGTGCTGGAAATCGGCGCGATCGCCGCATTTATGCTCTGGGCGGAAGAGTGGTGCTGGGTTCCGCACTACGTGACGCTGATTTTCACGCTCATGGCGGCAGCCATGATCGCCACCGACCAATTCTCGCCCAGGGCGGCCGCGCGGCGGGCGCTGGCGGCGCTGGCGGCCGCCGCGTTTCTAATGGCGATGACCTCCGACGTGATCAAGATTTTCGGTCCGCACGCCGGCAACTGGGGGCGGACCATTGATCCCGCATTATTTGCGGGTATTTTGCTGGTGCTGGCGATCATGACCACCGGCTATTCCCATGCCGCGGCTATTGCCCCCGGCCAATCCGTACCCCAGCCGCCGCCGCAGGTTGCGCCTCCGGGACGGAAAGTCGAAAGCCCTGAGCGTTCGTGAAGGAAAGTTTACCTCTGTAATTTACGCCCTTTATTGGCAGCAGGCGCAAAAATTCCCAAAAAGTGAAAACGGATAGTGAAAATCAGCGTCGTATCGGTTCCAGGATCGATTGCGTGCGAATCAACGCGCGCACCTCGCCTAGAAGGTGAAATCCTTCAATATGGATCGCGCGCCGATGCAACTGGGTCACGAGCACGCTAAGATACTCCGTCCGACCAAGATCATTCTTGCGGTGTGCAACCAGCCCGTCCTGCTCTTGAGCCAGGCGAAGCATTTCCGTAACTGAGTTTTCAAACAACGCCTCGGTGACGTGCTCTTCGTTCAGAGCCAGGTAATAATAATAATCGTCGCCCAGCGCCAGATCGAACTGCTTATCGCCTTTGCACGGCAGTTTCTCTATCAGCCCGCGCTCGGGCAGGGCCTTGTTGGGAAAACAGGCCAGTTCCAGAAACGTATGGGCGCCGGAAATGGCCGCCATGTGTCCGCCACCGGTCAGCAGCCACAGGTTAACATCAAAATCGCCCATTATGCGAGCGCGGCGCACATCAGCGGCGAAAAGTTCAGGATGCAGAATGCGATCATAAATAAGCACCGAAAGACCGGCGCTGCGGGGTTTTTTGTGATGAACACCCATCGTTGATTCTTTGTTTTGTTTCACAACGGCTCCTTCTGGCATCTTAACAGTCGATTTCTGACGTCTCATACTCTTCTTACGATTCAAAATCGCCGCCGGCTCGCTGAATTTTTCCGGATTCGGCCTGATTTCTATCCGGCGGCCATTTGCACATCTCCGTTGATTTTCCACAGTTACGGCTTCTTGCGGAACATTGTAA
The DNA here is from genome assembly GCA_021790475.1 of Planctomycetota bacterium. Lineage (GTDB taxonomy): Bacteria > Planctomycetota > Phycisphaerae > WQYP01 > WQYP01 > JAKBMM01. Next base: position 23,466 of record JAJYDU010000011.1, read on the forward strand.
CTTTTTTTCACAAGGCCGCCTCCTTTTCCACGCTTGTAGTAAGCAAACTCCGCACGGTAAAACTTTCTCCGTACCAAACACCACATCTCTGGCATGGATTGAGTTTACCCCATGTCGAGCATTGGCGGCCTGGCCTGACACCATGCCCTGCGGCAACTGGAATTCTCAAGCTGCCGTAAGACATTATACCATAATAAGCTCACAATGAGTGAAAATTTTTACAAATCGTTAAAATATTCGCAAAGACGATTGTAAAAGGACAATCTGGCGGCAGGTTCGTCGTGGGCAAGAAAGCGCATATCATTTGATTTGGGCTTCGCCCCGGCCGGCCAGCGCCGCCTTGCGATATTCCGTCGGTGGCAGGCCATCGATCCGGCGAAAGGCGCGTGAAAAGTGGAATGCGTCCGTGAATCCCAACTGGCGGGCAATTTGTTTGATGGGGCGGTCTATGTTCAGCAGCAGTTGCTTCGCCATGGCCACCCGCTGGCGGAGCAGGTACTCCATGGGTGAATAACCGGTCCATAATCGAAACAAGCGGTTGAAGTGGGAGCGGGAAAAACCCGCCGACTCGGCCAGCGTGGCGGCTGTGAGCTTTTCCGCCGGATGCAAATCCATATACGTCAACGCCCGTTGCATTTTGGCCCGTATAACCGGATCCGCACCCGGCGATCGCCGTGCGTCTGGATCGGAAAGCATTTGGATCAGAATCTGCAACAGCAAGCAGCGCGATTCGAGCATCCCCAATCCCGGCGCGCCGGGATCCCGCCGGCGGGCTTGAACCAGCCGCTCCAACTTCTCCGCCCGGGGGTCCAGCGCCGCAAGCCGGCTGACTTCGGGAATCACCCGTCCGCCCTCCAGCACGATTTGATATGGTTTTCGCCGATCGATGCGCGCTCCTCCCGGTACGACCCGCGCCGCGAAATCGAAATGAACCGCAATGTGCGCGCAGGGAATTTCATCGCGGGTGTTCAAACGGTGCGGCACGAACGGCGCAATAAGAAATAACCGGCCGGGTTCAATTTTTTCCGTCCGCCCCGCGACCTGAAAAATTCCCCGGCCCTGTAAAAAGAGAACCAGCTCGTAATCGAAAATGATCCGCGTGGGAATATGCAAGGGGCCGTGCAGTCGATGCGCGATGCGAATGACGGGATTCAAGCGTTCCAAAGGTAACGAAATCCGCCGCCGCGGACGCGGCGGTCCAAACAACGAGCGGCGTTCGATTGCCGTCATCCGCATGAATGTCCTTCCACCTGCACCGCGTGCGTATATACGAAGCCCACGGCGCGGTAATTCTTTCGGGAGGCCCTGGGAGGGCGGCTTTTCCAGCCGCCAACGGTAAGCGCGGCTGCCCCCGGTCGCCAATGCCTTTCGGAGGCGTTTTCCCGGCGGCGAATATGGCCCTCCGTTGGTCAAGCACGCGCACATCCCGGGAAAATCGCCGCGCCGGGATCCAAAGTGCGGAAAATCTCCTCTCCCTGTATTATGCCGGTTCTGATAGATATTGTACGATCCATATTATACTCGGACTGGGCGTATGCCAATGTCAACCAGGCAGCGACGCGGAAAATGGAAAGTTTCCCTGGCGGTGCTGGCGCTGTTTATCCTGGGGCTGACCGTGGCGAACCTCTCCTTTTGGCGATCCGTGTTGCGTTCGACGGCGGGTTGGAAATCACCGGTGGACCGCATGGGATGGCTGACGGATTTTCAGACCGCGGCGCGGCGGGCGAGAAACCGGAAGCGGCGGATTCTGATCGATTTTTACGCCGCATGGTGTGCGCCGTGCCGCCGGATGGAACGCGACGTCTGGTCGGACGAAAAGGTGGACCGCGCGGTGCAGCGGCGCTTCATACCGCTGCGTGCCGATGTTGATACGCCCGCGGGAAAACAGCTGGTGCGGCGGTATAAAGTCCGGGCCCTGCCAACCATACTGATCGTCAGCGCCACGGGGAATCTGCGCCGGGTCGCCTGGACCATGAACCGGCGGCAAACATTGGAATTCATACGCGCCGCCGGAGCGGGAAAATGACATTGCCGGGCGGGTTTTTTCCACCGCGCGCCGGTGTAAACTTGGCGGTATGAACACGGCGGACACCATCGCGGCAATCAGTTCGCCACCGGGGATGGGGTGGCGTGGAATTGTGCGCCTTTCCGGGCCGGAGGCCTGGCCGCTGGTCCAAAAAATATTGTGCGCCGATTTTGAACCGATAGCGCACCGCTGGCGCGATATATTACTTCCCCGCCCGCCGGTCCCGGCGGGCCTGATTTTCTTTCGTGCGCCGCGCAGCTTCACCGGCCAGGACATGCTTGAACTTCACCTGCCGGGATCTATGCCGTTGCTCAATATGGTCCTGCGGACCCTGCTGGCGGCCGGGGCGAGGCAGGCGCAAGCGGGAGAATTTTCGGCCCGGGCATTTCTCAATGGGAAATGCGATCTGACCGAAGCGGAAGGAATTGCCGCCACCATTGCGGCGCGGAACGCCCGCCAGTTGCGCGCCGCCGCCGGCTTGCGGGAAGGGGCGCTGCACCGGTGGACGAAGCGGCGGAGCGATAGCTTGGCCGATTTACTGGCTTTGGTGGAAGCGGGAATTGATTTCAGCGATGAGCCGGAAATATCGCTTATCGGGTCCGAAGATTTAGGTCGGCGGATTTCGGACATGCTGCGGGACATCGCGGAACTTCGCGAGCATGCTCTGCGCTGGGAATCGTTCGACACGCTGCCGACGGTGGTGCTGCTGGGCCGGCCCAATGTGGGGAAAAGTTCGTTGCTCAACGTCCTGAGCGGTCAGGAACGGGCGATAGTTTCTCCCCAAGCCGGCGCCACCCGCGATTCCCTGGCGGCAACCGCGCCTACTCCCGATGGTCCGGTTCGCTTGCTGGATGCGGCGGGCGTGGAGGATCAAGGCCGGGGTATGGCACTCCTGCTCAACCAGTCGCGACGACACGCCCTGCTGGCGGCGGACGGGGCGCTTCTGGTGATCGACGAACGGGACACACCAGATTCGGTGCGACGGCTCATGGAGGAACTCGCCGATAGCAGCGCGTGGAAAATACTGGTCCGCAACAAAATGGATATTCCGGATGGGCTTGGCGCCGCGCCGCGGGAGACCGGGCTGGAGTTTGTGGCGGTTTCAGCGCGTACCGGCGAAAATTTAGCCGACTTGTTGCGCCTGATCGGCCGCCGGGTCAAAGAGGAATCTCCCCTGGCCGAGGAGTATCTGGCTCTCAATGCGCGGCATCGACACTCGCTGGAGCAGGCCGCTGCGGCGTTGCGACGCGGATTCGATATGACGCGCAACGCCGGTGCGGAGCGTTTCCCGGAACTGGTGGCCGGGGATCTCCGCGCGGCATTGGACGCCCTGGGCGCTATTTCCGGAACCATCTCCGCCGACGACGTGCTGGGGCGAATCTTCGGCAGTTTCTGCATTGGCAAATAACCCGTCCACCGCCACCGATTGACGCCAGGGACGGAATGTTAAGACGGCATGAGCCGGGCGCTGGCAATGCGCGTGCTTTTCTCCCAATCGCCGGAATTATCAAACACTTAGCAATGTCCTCATAAATTCTCAACGCCGCCGGTGGACAATCAACCGCGTTGCGTGGCGATGACGCCAACGTGTTGAGTAACGGTTTTACCTGTTTTTTAAGGAGAATCATCATGCGGACCCTCGGCGAAAAATTGGCGATGCGATGGACACGACCAGCGGTTCTGGCCGCCATCTTCGCGGCGACGAGCGCCGCCGGCGCGACCTGGGGCGCCGGCGCCGTCACGACGACAACAAGCGCGTCCGCCGGCGACAAGGTGAGTAACGCCCAATTGCAGAAGGAAATCCAGTACCTCAAGGCGCAGGTCGCCGGCTTGCAGGCCCGCAGCGACCGGAAATGGATGAGCCAACAGGAGGCCCGGCAGGTTCGCCAGATCGCCCGCGAAGTGCTCGCGAACGCCAAAGCCCACTCGCATTACCTGAGTTCGCAGCTTCAGGCCGGCTACGACAACGGCTTTTTCATCCGCACGCCGAACAAGGCTTTTGAACTTCTTATCAACGGTTATCTCCAAGTTCGTTATACGTTTGCGCACAGCTCAAATCCGATAGGGAATCCCGGTGTGACCACCGGCGACGTCAATGGCATCGATTTTCGCCGGGCCCGCCTGATTTTCAGCGGCAACGTATTCCACAATATCGTGTACACCATTTCCGGAGATTTCGCCGGTGCTTCCTCTAATCAAGGCGATTTTCAGATTCTAGACCTCTTCGCCGGCTATCGTTTCAATAATATGTTGACGGTGGTTGCCGGTTCCCATCTGATTCCTTTTACTTACGACGAATATTACTCCTCCGGTCAGGAATTTCCGGAGTTGCCCTTGACCAATGCTCCGTACGATGCCAATCGCGGTCTGGGTATTGACGCTTCCGGTCAATTCATCAAAAACACGTTGAGTTACGAGGTAAATATCAACGATGGTTCCAACTCCAACACCGGCGGGCGGGTGGCGCAAATCGGCGGGGCGTTGGATAACCGCATGGGCTATTACGCCCGTTTCCAATTCGCTCCCGCCCACGATCTAAGTGATTTCTTCGATGAGGCCGACCTGCAGAATCATCAGCACTTCCGCTGGATGCTGGGCATCGCGGCCGGTTATGAAGAACAGAAAGCCCTGGCGGGTACGTTCCCGTCGCCACAAACTTCTTTGAATATCTTTGGTCTGTCCTCCAATCAATCCCCCGGATTTATCGCCGGCGAGCCGCTCACGGGCAGCGACTACAGACTGACCGCCGACTGGCATGCCAAATATCGCGGTCTGTCTTTGAACGACGCCGTCTTTTTCCAGCAGGTTAATGATACTGGCGGGCCGACTGATGCCTTGCAGTCCGTTCTTCACAAGAGCAGCATCGGGGAATTGGGTTACTACCTGCAGGCCGGATATATGTTCGTTCCGCACCGCTGGGAAGTGGTCGGGCGTTTTGAACAATTACTGACCACCGGTCTGCCGAATCACATGGAAGCATACAGCGTTGGTTTAGACTACTACCTCTTCGGCGACAACGCCAAGATTCAGACCGCGCTGACCTTTGTGCCTAACCAGGCGGCTTATACCAGCCCCACCGGCGATACGGTTATGAATACCCAGGATCTCATCTACCAGTTGCAGTTTCAACTGAAGTTCTGATCCAACGCTGATCGGCTTGCCGGCGGCGGAATATCTGTTTTTACACGCGCTATTGATTGGCCGAATGCCTCCTGGGCCTGGGATCGAGAAAAACATCCCCGGCCCTTTTCATGTCATCGATTCCGCGCGGTCGTTCCTGACAAAATTGTCGCAACCGGCCGAACCACTTCTCCGCCGATCCGCTTGCCGGTAGCGGCAGGGGGCGTAGAATAAGCTGGTCCGCCCCGGGGAAAATCGGGCGTTTTTTTGAGGCCGTAGCTCAGTTGGTAGAGCAACAGACTTTTAATCTGTGGGTCCTGGGTTCGATCCCCAGCGGCCTCATTTTTCCCGCAGGCTGCACCGTGGTGCAGAATCCCGCATTTTCCTGCGAAATATGCGTGTTTTTGGCGTCCGCTGGTTTTGCCTGCTGTGCAGGAAAATGCGGCTTGTGGTGCCAAAAAGCAGGTTCCGTGGTGCAACCTTTGGTGCAACCCAAAGTGACGTGCGCTTCCACGTCCGCCCCTTGGTCGCTGGGTTTCACGGTGACCTCCCCAGTGACCTTCGGCTGCTCGTTGCCGAATCGGGGCAAGCGGGCCATGGCATCCAGTATTGGCAGTTGAGTAACGTCTGTGTATACGATATTGGTAAGCCGTTGGTCCGAATGTCGCATGATTTCTTGCGCCGTTCGCGGCGATACGCCGGACCGAGCCAGTAGCGTGGCGGTGGTATGGCGCATGGAATGCCAGTCGATCACCCGGCCTTGCGCGTCCACACGGCATATGCCGGCAGCCTTCAGTTCTGCGTAAAACCTCCGCATTTTGCGTGGCTCCATCACGCCCTTAAAAACCGGTGCCATAGGTTCTGGGGCGCTTGGTTTGAGGCTACGCAGTTCGGCAACCAAGTCATCACGCAGCGAGAGTATTGCGCGCTTGCCATTCTTGGTGGTGCTGGCTCTCAACTCCACGAACGGATTAGAGGCGTCAAGATGGACATCACCCCATTGCAATTGCCGCATTTCTCCGCGGCGAGCACCTGTGAGGATGGCGAACAGATATGCCACCTTTCGGTGCCCGGCGACCGCAAATAGCCTCTCGATCTCGTCAATTGTTAACGCCCGCCGTTGTCGGCGAATGTTCCCGTTTATCTTTACTTCGGAAATATTCGCCAGCGGATACTGTGGCAATCGACTGAGTCTCACACACCAGCGGCAAAAAGCTCGGGCCGTGCCAAGGTAATGGTTTAAAGTCTTCGGAGCAGCTTCGCTCTGCTCTTCGCGCCAGCGAATGAAGGAATTGGCAGTGATGTCAGGCAAACGAGTCCAGTTACAACTCGCAGCCAGTTTTTCTAATCGCTTCTCGTTAATATAAATATGAGCCTTATCGCGGCCGGCGGCATTCAAATCGGCTAGATACTCCCGGACATGCTCACTCAATGGTTTTTTGCGATGTTCGGCAAAGCGATCGATAAGGCCCTGCTCTCCCCAGGCCAGCCGCTTCTCGTGATCTGCCGCCTTGGCGGAGGTGGCGGTCTAATCCGAGTAGCCGGGATAACGCCGTTTATCGCCAATTACCTTGTAGTACCAGATACGGCTTCGGCCACGTTTCGCACCCGGCACACTTCTCCGACAAGCCTTGCCGGTTTTCGGGTTGATCCAGATGGAACGTTTGAATACGCTTGCCATATTCGGCCTCCTGGTCTATGGAGTTTCTGTTTAAAATTATATCTTATCGAAAGAAAAAGTCGGTGATCGCCGCGAGGCGATGCCTTGCAAAACGATCAATTTCGATGTACGGCCATTTCTTGGGGTCGCTTCACGAATTGTTCGATCTCGGACTCGGGTATTCGTGTGCTGCGCAAGCCGATGTGGACAGCATGAATCTGGCCTTCTGAAATCAATTGCCACGTCTTGCGTGGACTGATACCGAGACGTTGGGCGGCTTCCGGCACGGTCAACAACTGCGTGTGCTGTTTTGTTTCGGTGATGGTCTTCATACGCTTGTCCTTATACGTGGTTCCTACTTCATTGTGCTCATTATAGCACTGTGGTATAATTAAAGTCAACTAAGTCATTGACGGTAGGTAACTTGCAGATTTCATTGTCATGGCATAAGGTAAATACACTATGGTGAAGCGAAGCAAGCCCGCGAAATCTTCGGAATCGGCCCGTAAGCCGCTGACAATGCAGCGAACGTATCGGTTCAACACCGAACTCTTCGAGTCTTTTGAAGAGGATTGCGCCCGTCATCTGGCCAATCCCAAGCTGGTGCTGGAAGCCTTGATACTCCACTGGCTGGAGCAAAGCGCCGACGCCCGCGGCAGTATTGCCATGCGGCACCGTGAACGCTTCGGCAACGCTGTCGGCGAAGAGTAGGTTGCGGCGAACAGCCTGTCGATACCGTCTTCAACGCAATTAACGTCCCGAAGCATGCATTACCTACCACGATCTCGCCAGTCTCTCGCGCGGAAAACTGTCACTGCGGGGAAGTGGTACTCGCAACCTCATTTCGTTAAGCTGTTGGGCCAGACGGAAAGACACAGCAAACGTACGATTATTTATGGTCACTTATGTCTGAAATGCACCCACTCGTTTCCCCAGTGGCTGTTGCCACTCAGAGATTCAAGGCGGCCTCCGGCGAGGGAGCGGTCTTTGAGTTGAAGATGCGACTTTGCGCTGGGACCATCCCAAGCATAGAACAGCTCCCAATTGATACTGCCCTCGGAAAGCTGCGCGAGGCAATCGTCCAGCACTTCCAATCTCGATTGTCGGCAGCCGAGCAATTGCTGCTGGAGGAGGCCTGCAGGATACGGAACAAGCTCTTGCACTGCGAGTTCTCGGCGTTCCGGGAACGGTTGGACGGCTTAACGTCGAGGTCTCGTGACGGTGGAGTTATGGTGCTTACGGGCTTGGACACATCAGACCCAGCCGCAGCATTGGCTAAATTCGAGCAGATGCTTAAGGGTGCGAACGTTGGCCAGCAGGCGGTCGCGAGTACGAAAACCAAGACGCTGAGGGATGTATTCGGGTGGTTAACTGAATGTTGCGGAGCGGGTGAGTTTGAGGAGGCGTCGGTGACATTTCAGAAGGCGTGCGACATGCTTGAGCAATTGCTTGGCTCGCAGATTCCCACGCCGTAATCTTGTGGCTTGGCTGTCGTAGCAGCCAATTGGAAGGACTGGCTTAAACCGCCCCGCGTTTTTTCTTATCGAAGCGGGTGATTTTCGCCGCGACATAGCTCATCCGCACAATGTATTCCTTGGGCACGATCATGGGCTTGTAGATCGTGTTGTCGGCCCGCAGTTCCACCCGTCCATCCTTAAGGTCGTAAACGCGCTTAAAAGTGCATTCGCTGTCACGCTCGGGACTGAAACGCACGTAAACCGCATCTCCGTCTTCAATGGGCGTGCTGGGAGAACATAAGCATAGTTCCCCCGGTGCGAAGGCGGGAACCATGGAATCTCCGACGACCTCAAAGGCAAAGACCAATGGATCGTCTATACCCGTGCCCACCACGGACACATAGTCGCGGCCAATGCCATTGTCTCCGTCCAATTCAGAATAATCCGCGGCATGGCCTGCCGGCGCACGGAGCGATTGGCGGCGATGGGCAACGGAATCGTAAAATCCAAGTCTTCGCTAAGCCGATAGAATCCGGCGTGGACTTTCGCCAGGCACGTGCCACCCTTGAACACAAGCGCATCGCCACCATACTGGGCGAAATATACCAGGAGAAGCGTGCAGAAGTAGTCATGTTCGATCAGACGGGCATTGAAACCTGTCCGTGCAACCGTGAAATTGATCGCCTCACGAAACAACGGCATATCTTCATGTAAATGTAATCCGGTGAATTCAGCCATTCACTACGATCCCCCAGCGTTTCAGCAGGATTCCGCGGACGGTTTGGCCGGGAACGAAGGGAATCTTGGCTGTTGACGTGGTAAGGGATCGTTCCAACCGCCTGAGAACTCGCCGGTCACTGCCCATTTGTTCAAGCAGGGCGCCGATGCGGCGGATTGTAGCCAAGTTCCCATAAAGGATAGCCATTTTTGCCAGTTCATCCGGTCTGATGCGGGCAGCCTCAATATCTTGCCGAATCCAGCCGTAGGCACGGGGCAGACTGTCGAAACGGGACCAATCATATATTGCATCGACAAGTGTGCGTGCTCGCGAAGAGTAAATCAGCGTTTGACCTGATGGCGTTGACACCCTCTCGACACCGCCAAGGCGATTGCGGTTGACCTTAATTAGCGTAAGGGATACCTGACCGATGCGGCGCTCACTGGAGAATATGTCGTTGTAGATGGTAATTCGAGCAGGGATCTGCTCGTCGTAGCCGTAGCGGT
>JAJYDU010000135.1 GCA_021790475.1 Planctomycetota bacterium
GGAACCGGGCCACCGGCGAATACAAATACTTCGTGTCCAACGCCCCGCCGAAGACAAACTTGGAGTTGCTCTTGAAGGTGGCCTTCCGCCGGGCGGATATGGAGCACCTGTTTCGCGTGGTCAAAAGCGAAGTCGGTCTGGACCATTTCGAGGGCCGCCGCTATGTCGGGTTGATGCGCCACATGATCCTCTGTCAACTGATCATCCTGTTCCTGGCCGAGCAGACCGCACGACGCAACGCCGCGTTGGTCGCCGCCGTTCCCGCACCCGTCGACGTGACTCAGGGGGGAAAAAAAGTCCAAGGTCCTGCCCAAGGCCACAAGAAGCCGACGCCGCCAGGGATCGTTGATCGTCATTCCCACCCGGCCGCACGTCACGATGGAGCAAACCGCGGCCTCCCTGAATTGGCTCTGTGCCCGCTGGCTTGCGCGTCGCCACGCCCGAGGCACAGGCCGCGACGCACTGCACCGCGAATCCTTCATCCGCATCTATCACCAAGACCGAAATCTCGCCGCCACCTGCTCCCGACTCCGCCGCTATTGCCAAACCGAGGGTGCGCTGTAGTGTTAGCGCGACTTTTGCCGATTTTCAGGATCGGCCAGTTCCATTTGATTCATCAGGTGCCGGTCCCAGCCGCGGACTTCCGTCACGATGGCTTTCATGGCCTTCCTGCTGATGGCTGGAAGGAAACTGGTGAACAACCCGCCCCATCGGTTTTTGGCCATCCGGGCCTGCCTGCAGGTAGGCAGGGACGAAAGCCGTAACCTACATGGACGACTGCAAAAAAATACAGCCCTACCCTCGTGTTTTCTTTTCTCACTGACTTGTCTGTTTCCGCCCCCCCCGGTATACCTTGTGTTTGTCAGTAACATTAATCCTGCCGAAAAATCGTGAAAGGACCAGACATGGACCGTCCGACCAGAATCTACGTCTCCGGCGCCGTAGCGGCGATTGCCCTGCTTTTCCTCGCCGCTGTCGCCATGCAATCCTACGTCCCCATCCAGGCGGGGCATCGCGGTGTAATGCTGCGGTTCGGCGCTGCCGAAAAGTCGGTTCTCACCCCTGGCTTGCACTTTATCATTCCGTTTGTGGAGTCCGTTCATTCCATGCCGGTGTCGATCCAGCAACAGACCTTCAAAGAAGAGGCTGCCTCGAAAGACCTTCAGACGGTCACCACCCACGTGGCGGTCAACTTTTCGGTGGTACCCGCATACTGTAGTTGGGTATATAGACATGTGGGAAATATTGACATGCTGACCACCAACATTCTCACGCCGGCGGTTAACAACATCGCCAAAGCCGTCACCGCCCACTACAACGCCCAGGACCTCGTCATCCAGCGCGACAATGTTCGTAATCGGATCGATAAGCAGATCACCGCCACACTCAAGCCCTATCACATCACCGTGGAGGCCGTCAACATCACCAATTTCGCTTTCAGTCCGGAATACAGCCAGGCCATCGAAAATAAGCAGGTTGCGCAGCAGAAGGCACTGCAGGCCACTTATGATCTGCAGCGGATCAAAGTCAACGCCCAACAAATGGTGGTGCAGGCCCAGGCGCGTGCCGCGGCGGAGATCACGATGGCGCAGGCTGACCAGAAGGCACAAGCGCTGCGGGGAAAAACGCTCACTCCGAAGCTTCTGGTACTGGCCGCGATCAAGAAGTGGGATGGTCGACTGCCTGCCTATATCGGCGCCGGCATTTTGCCAACCCTGCCGCTAAAGACCCGCGCCGCGGCACGCCGCCCAAGCCTGCGCATTAATCCATCTCCTCCTTCTCGCTGACTGCGGGCGGCCGCGGCCTCGAATCACGCGGGGAAATTTCACATCCACGCACCCACGCCCTCGCAGAACCGCCGGCTTGCCGGCGGTGAACTTGCCGCCCATAATGCGGTCTTGGACTCGGTACGAACCGCCGGGCATTCGTGCGGGAATACCACCCCGGGCAAGCCCGGGGCCATGTGAGGGGAGAAATCCAGCGCCCATCATGCGGCGCCGGATCGTACCAGCCGTCGGCGTGCCACAATCCCCATAGCCATCGGGAGCGGGATTGTCGGCGTATGTAACTTTATTTCCCGCAAGCGGGTGCGCGTACAACATGGATGGCGATATCGACCTGGCGACTCTGGCCGCGGAACTTGCCCACGCCAAAAAAGCGGCGATTTTCACACACGTTCGACCCGATGCCGATGCGCTCGGTTGCCAGACGGCCGGCGCCCTGTTGCTGGCGGGCCGCGGCATCGCTTCCACCATCATCCACCTAAGCGAGTTGCCGGAAAGCCTGGCGTTTCTATCCGCCTTGGCGCCGTCGCCGGCGGTTCATTTCTCGCCCGCATGGGCGCGGGAACACCTGGAAAGTTTTGATTGCCTGCTGGTGGTCGATACCTCGGCCCGGGAACAGCTCGAACCGGCGATGGAATTCCTGGCCGGGCGGGCGGATAAAATCATCGCCATGGACCATCATCTGGCGGGCGACCTGCCCTGTCGCGGTGTTTTTCGCGATACCACGGCCGCGGCTTGTGTGGAAATCATGGCGGAACTGTTCCCAATATTGGATGTTCCGATCGATGCCAACGCGGCCACGACGCTGCTGGCGGGACTGGTCGCGGACACCGGCTGGTTCCGGTTTGACAACGTGACGACCCGCAGCCATGAACTGGCGGCGCGGTTGCTTCGAGCCGGCGCCTCATCGGCGGATATCTACCGCCGGCTGGCGCAGCGGGAATCGCGCGCCAAGCTGGAACTGATCGAAAGAGCGCTCCAGAGCATCCGCTGGTTCAACGACGATGCCATCGCGGTGATGTCCATTTCGCAGGCGGATATGGCCGCCTGTTGCGCCCGCCCGTGGCAAACCGAGGGGCTGGTGGATTATCCATTGATGGTGGCGAGCGTGGCGGTATCGGTGTTTCTGACGCAAACGGCCCCGGGTAAAATTCGCGCCAGTCTGCGCAGCAAACGCGACGTGGACGTAAGCAAAGTCAGCGCGCTGTTCGGAGGCGGCGGCCACGCCCGGGCGGCGGGGTGCCGGTTGGATGGTTCGCTGGAAACGGCGGGCGAAACGCTGGTGCGAAGCATCCGGGAAGAGTTGAACCGCGCGGCGCCGGCCTGAATGTCGCCAACCTGTCGGCGCGTGGTATGGTATGGATCCGCGCGGGGCGCTAATTCCGCGTATCACCAGCCTCTATGTCGCTCAAATACGCCAGCGTCCGTTCCAGCTGGCTTTTCAGATGCCGCACCCGCAGAAGACTTTTGACGCGGGTCAGAAGCTCAAGTTTGTTAAGAGGTTTGGAAAGAAAGTCATCGGTGCCGCTTTCCACTCCGCGCTCAATATCTCCCAGCTCGTTCAAAGCGGTTACCATCAGAATTGGAATGTCGCGGAATTTAGGATCGGCCTTGAGCCGGCGGCACACCTCAAAACCGCTCATCCGCGGCATCATGATGTCCAGAATGATCAGATCGGGCATGATGCGGGGCGTCTTGGCCAGCGCGTCCACGCCGTCCACGGCCACCTCCGTGGCGCAGTTGATGCTTTCCAGATAGGCCTGGATAAGCTCCACGTTCTGGGGATTGTCATCCACCACCAGCACGGTGCTGCGGGGTAGATAGGTATCGTGGCTGGTTGGGGCGCTTTTGGGCATCGGGAACTCCGGTCCGTGTATTGCGAGCTGCCTCCATTGTACAGTGGCCGCGCGGCAATTGCCGTTATCTCCCGTGCCCGTGGCGCGCCCGAAAAGGAATCAAACCGCTTGCCATTGGACGTTGTCTGTGCATGATGATCCATTCGCCCGCGGGCCGAAGAATCTAAAAAACGGCGTGCCGGGGGCCGCCGCGGCCAGGCGCGAACGAAGGGGTTGGATATGCACCTTGCACAGCATGTAACAGGCCATGTAACGCAGCACTTAAGTATGTTTCAGGCCATTTTTCTTGGCGCGCTCCAGGGTGTATCGGAATTGTTTCCGATCAGCAGCCTTGGACACATCATCGTGATCAAGGCATTGTTGCATTGGCATTTCAACACCAACAACAGAAATTTCCTTTCATTTGTCGTGGCGCTGCACCTGGCGACCGCCGCGGCCCTGGTGTGTTATTTCTGGAAACAGTGGTGGCTGGTTATCCGGGCGTACCTGGGCAGTCTGCGCCGCGGGAAGTTTGTTTATGACGAACAGAGCAAATTTGCCTGGCTGCTGGTGGCCGGAACCATTATTGTCGGCCTGGTGGGATTGATCTTCGAAAAGAAATTCAAGTTGTTTTTCGACAATCCGGCCTATTTATGGATGGTGGCTCTTTTTCTGATCATCAACGGCGGCGTGATGTTCCTGGGCGACTATCTGAAGAAGCGGGCCATCCGGCAGGCCGCGACCAGGCAGAAAAAGCGGGCGGAGGATCTGTCTTTCCCCGCCGCCGCGGTGGTCGGTGGATTTCAGACCTTCGCCCTTTTTCCGGGAATATCCCGCAGCGGGGTGGCGATTGTCGGCGGCATTCTGGCCGGCCTGAGTTACGAGGAAGCCTGCCGCTTCGCCTTTATGCTGGCCACGCCGGTGATCGGCGCGGCGGGCCTGCTCAAGGCGCCCGCCTTGTTTGAGCCCGAAGCGCAGTCCATCCTCCGCCTGACCATTCCCGCCGCGCTGGCCGCGGGCGTCACGGCTTATCTGAGCACCGCTTTCCTGATGAAATATTTCCAGACCCGCAGGCTTGCGCCGTTCGCCGTCTACTGCGTTCTGCTGGGCGCTCTCACGCTGGTTATGCTGCACCATTGAAGACTCCGGCGGCGGATCCGCGGCGTATCAACCAGGATGGCGAGCCGGGGACCGGCCGGCCGGCAGACCGCGCTGTTTGTTCGGTTCAATTGAAAAAATTACTACCCCGGCGTTCGGCCATCTTCTCATTTGCCCGGCGGCGGCGTAGAGTAGCTCCAGGCCCGGGTGGCGGAATGGCAGACGCTCAGGACTTAAAATCCTGTGGCCGGTAACGGCCGTGCGGGTTCGAGTCCCGCCCCGGGCAGTCAACATTCATGCGGCTTTGGCCGATGTTTATTGGGTTCTCCGGGCCTTGCGCGCGTACGCCGGTATCCGATTCACGCCGGCCCGCAGCGGCAAATCCCGTTCCGCACAAAGTGGCTGGTTTTGAAGCGCCCTTCACTGGCGGGTTTTCAGCGCCCATCGACACCGGAGGAGTTTACCGCCGGGCGGGTTCTATCCGGGCGATCCCATGTGTTCGGCCTGACTGTTCGACCAGCCACGGAAAATCAATTCAAGGATGTCTATGTGTATGAAACACATACGTGCATGTGGATTCAGAAATGGGAGCTGGACAGCGCTTTATCAGCGGGCTTTGACCTCGATTTTCAAGAAACGAAATTTACCATTCTTCGATAATCCAGGAGGTTGGGGATAATCGCTCCATTTCACATCATACGTGTGTTTTAGTTCAATCGGGCTTTCACGCCCTTTTTTTGTACTATCGGAAGCTTTTTCGTCCCAGTTCAACTTACCTTTTACCGCGTCCTGTCCGGGAAGTACTCGCCCCTCATAAATTTTAAAAGCTTCATCAATTGTTTTTTTCTGAGGCCTTTTGTTTTCCCAGTATTTATTATCGTTGGTAAGAAATATAGCATATCCATGCTTACTGTTGTTATCAACAAAGCGTTCCAGTCGTTCTATATCCTTGCAGAAATCATACCTTCCTTGATCATTAGCCATTTGCTTTTTCAAGCTAAAAACCTCTTTATTTCCATTTATTGTAACCTCCAGTTCCTCAGTTTTGTACTTCAATTCCAACGCCATGCTCTCGCCATTATATTCTACAAAAATATCCAACGCCATTATCTTGCCATTTTCATCTCCCTTTTTTTCTTGACTATAAGGAAATTCAAGTCGAATTAAAGCCTCCTGGTGTTCTTCATGAATTTTCCAGGCGAGGGCGTGCTGAAAGTCCGCTTCCGAATGAAAAATCGGCCTTTCATCGGCGAGTCCTTTTAATATTTTTTCAATGTCAATCATAACGAGTCCCTTTTTGAAAAACTGAAAATCTTAAATGAGTATTATTGAGGTGCTCCCCATTGGCAAGGCGTGCCGGAGGCGGATTTAAGGTACATCGTCAGCCAGGGGCGGCGGCGGGCCGGGACCTGGGGGGGAAGAGACCCCGGCCCGCCGCCGCACGCCTTTGGTCGAGGGTATCCGCCCCATCGGCGCCGTACACCTCCGCCGGTGTCCGGCAGTCCAGCGCCTGACGAACCGGCTGGTGGTTGTAAAAGTGGAAGTAGCGCCCCAACCCCAGCCGCGCCTCGCCCGGCGTCTGGTAGCCGTGAATATATAGATGCCCATACTTCACGCTGCGCCACAGCCGCACCACGAAAATATTATCGAACGCCCGCCCCCGCCCGTCCATGCCGCTGGCGATACCGGCGCTGCTCAGTTCGCCCGCAAGTACCACGTTTGGCAGGCATCCATCTCCGGCACGCCAGCCGTCATCAGCCGATCACGTCGGCCGGCGGGCTATTGCGTAAGTCGGATGATTACAAGGCAATTTGTACCAGGTGCTTTCCCGGAGTAATCGGGATCATCCTGGTTTCCCGCGAATCCAACAGAATTCCCGCGGGCGTCCCGCTTCGAGACATTTCTATTGTCCAGACCGAATCTCCTATGTTCAAATTCGAAATCGTCGCCTTATCCCAGGAAGCGGGAAGGTGCGGTTCAATCCGCAAAATATCGTATTCGATGCGGACTCCCAGGATTGCTTCGAGAAACATCTGGTTGAAAAAGGCGGCCGTCAACGTGTAGGGAATAACGTCAACGGGAAACGTCATATCCGTATCGGTCATTTCGCCGCAATGAATAAAGCTCAACTCTTTGCCCATTTCCTTCATTTTGAACCGGGCATAGGTGGTGTCCAGCCGGACTTCGCGAAAAGCGGCAAGGCCTTCTTCCACATTCCCCAACAACAAA
>JAJYDU010000136.1 GCA_021790475.1 Planctomycetota bacterium
CATTTTTATGGAATTCTGGAACAGACCGATTTATTGGGAAATCGGATCAAGGCTTTCCTGCAAAAATGCGAGCAGCCCTGAAAACTAAAAGACCCTGCGGGCTCCGCCTGGAATAAATTGACCTTCCGTACCCTTGCGAATAACTTATTGGCGTGCGTTGTCCCTATTGTCATGCCGCAGAACAGGATCGCGTGCTCGATTCGCGGCCCGTGGAGGGCGGTGACGCGATCCGTCGCCGCCGCGTTTGTTCCCAGTGCCAGCGCCGTTACACCACTTATGAACGCATCGAGCAAGTCGTACGGCTCACAGTGGTGAAAAAGGACGGCTCCCGCGTTCCGTTTGATCGCAACCGCATCCTGGAAGGTATTCACCGCGCCTGCTACAAACGTCCGATACCCGCTGAAACCATCGCCCGCCTGGTGGATGCCGTCGAAGAACAGGTCGCCCGCCAAGGTCAGCACGAAGTGTCCAGCGCCTTGATCGGCGAGCAGGTGATGAAATACCTCCGGCAAGTCGATCCGATCGCCTACGTGCGATTCGCCTCGGTATATCATCAATTCAAGGACCTGGGCGAACTGGTGCAGGAAGCCCGTGAAGTAATGGAAAAATCCCGTCGCGAAGATCCGGATCAACCCGATCTGTTCACCGAATAACCGCCCACGGGGCGCTGCGTGATCCATCCGGTATCGGAACCATCGGAATCCCCACATCGGGAATTATTTTCGCTAACCGGTTTATGCGCGCACGGCCACCGGGAGGGACACCGCCGTGCCCTGTTGGCCGCCGGGGGGACGAATTTCACGATCGGTCAAGTAGCAGCCGGGATCGAAGCCGAGCCAGTCGCCGGTAGCCGCCTCGGCGCGTGTTCGCAGATTGCCGTTGCAAACGGAAACAAAGCGGCAGTCCCGGCAGCGCCGGGGCAGATGCGCCCGGCGATCGCGAAGCAGGGCCAGTCGCGGATCGCTCGCTTCGGACCAGATGGCGCTGAAGAACTTATCCCGTACGTTGCCGCAGTTGTAATGCCAGCTGAACTGATCGTAATGCACGTTGCCCACGGGATCGATGGAAGCAATGTTGCATCCGGAGCGATTGCCGCCGGTTCCCTCGAGTTTCTCCCATGCCCGCCGGCAGCGGACAGGATCTGATTTTTCGAGTTGCAGCAGAAGGTACGCCGCATCGGCGTGGTTGTCCACGGTGAGCACCTCCAGAGGCTCCCCGGCGGCATGGAGTTGGATGCTTTTCTGGAAAATTCGATCCACCACGGCGCGAATCTGGGCGGCGGTCAGATCCACTTTTTGCATGTTTCCGCCGCGGCCCGCGTAGGCCAGGTGATACACGCAGAGCCGCTGCACCCGGCAGGAAAGACAGAGGTCGAAAATGGCGTCTAGGTCGGCGACGTTCAACCCGTGCACGGTAAAGCGCAAGCCCACCTTGATGCCGCGCCGCCGGCAGCGGCCGATCGCCGCCAGTACGCCGGCATAGGCCCCTTGCCGGCCGCGGAGTTTGTCATGCCGGTCCGCCGTGCCGTCGATGCTGATACCTACATATTTCAATCCAACCTCGGCAAGCTTCCCGGCCATGGCCTCGTCAATCAACAGGCCGTTGGTGGAGAGCGTGCAGGCCAGCCCCAGGCGCCGGGCGTGGGCGATGAACCGGAGGGTATCGGGACGGACCAGCGGCTCGCCTCCGCTAAAAAGCACCGCGGGTACGGCGAAGCCGGCAAGGTCGTCGAGCAGGCGCCGGCCCTCGTCGTAAGTCAACTCGCCGGGGGCCGGGTTCGCGTCGGCGGAGGCGTAACAATGCACGCAGCGTAAATTGCAGGCCTTGGTTACGGCCCAGACCACCACGGGACGCGGCGGGCCGGGCGACTCGCTTCGCCGGGTACGGTGGCCATAACGCAGGCTTTCATTGCCCGCCTGGTGATCGCACAGAAGATTGCTCACGCTAAGCATGGCGGCAGACTCCGTTGGGGCGCGACTCGGGGAGAACCATAAATACAGTCGGGTTCGGCCGCCAGAGGATCGCCTGTAAGGCCGTAGGCCCGCGCGCGGCTGCCGCCGCAGATGTCGCGGTACCGGCAGAACCCGCATTTACCTTTTAGTTTGCCGGGGTTGCGCAGGTCGCCGAACAGGGGCGAGTGTTGATACACAGCGACGGCGGAATCGTGGGGAAAGCGGCCGCAGAGAATCGGCAAAAAGCCGCTCGGAAAAATTTCTCCGATGTGGCTGATGAACATCACACCGCGACCGTCGTTGGTGCCCACGATTCCCGGCAGAGCATCTCCGCCGCCTTTTTCGGCGGGTGCGGCATGGTTTTGCTTTTCCAGAATGAACCGGCGGTAATGCGGCGCTTCGGTGGTTTTGACCCCAAAACCATGCCGCCCCGTGTGCTGATAAAGTTTTTCAAAGGCAATCTCATATTCTTCCGGAAAAATACGGCTGCCGGCCAGCGCCCGGCCGGTGGGAACCAGGAAAAATACCGACCAGAGCGTAATGGGATAGTGGCCGAGCAGACAGGCCATGGCGTCGATCTGGTCGAAATTATGGCGGGCGATGGTGGTGTTGATCTGCAAAGGCAGATTGAATTGGATGGCGTCCCGCATGATTTCCAGCGTGCGCTCATAGCTGCCCGGCACGCGGCGGAAACCGTCATGGGTGGCGGCGTCGGCGCCGTCAAGACTTACCGCCAGACGATGCAAACCAGCTTGTTGAAGCCCGCGGATCACTTCCGGCGTAACCAGTTTCGTGGCGGAGGGAGTCATGGCGACTTTCAGACCGCTTTCCACGCCGTAACGCACCAGATCGAAAACGTCGGCACGCTTGATCGGATCTCCGCCGGTGAACACCAGCAACGGCGGTTTGGGAAAGCGCTTCAGATCGGCCAGCAGGGCCAGAGCCGTCCTGGTATCCAATTCCAGCGGATGGCGGCGCGGCTGGGCCTCGGCGCGACAGTGCCGGCAGAGGAGGTTGCACGCCCGCGTAACCTCGTAAAACACCACGAGAGGAGAATGATCGAAGTCGGACGAATCATAGTCCAGTCCACCAGCGGACCGGGCCGGGACATGGTTGTTTCCGTTATTTACCATATTTTTGATTTTACCATAAAATGTGGTTAAAGTGGACAATCGACTCAACATACTCCGTTTTGCGGAGAATTCCATGATTCCAATGACCGAGAAAGAAATCGGCGAACTCCTGGACAACGCCCTGATCGGCCGGCTGGCCATGGCCGCCCCGGACGCCACGCCGTATGTAATTCCCCTGCCTTTCTGCCGGCTGGACGGCTGCATCTACCTGCGGGTGCCGCTGCGCGGCCGCAAGGGCGATATTCTGCGGACCAACGACCGCGTGTGTTTTGAGGTGGACTGGTTTACGGATCAGCTTGACGACTATGCTTCCGTGTTGGTGGAAGGCCGGCTCACGGCGGTGGACGACGTGGGGGAGAAAGTTCGCGTTCGCGCCGCCAACGACGAAAAGTACAACCGTCTGCGTCATGCCTGGCGACCCGGTCATGGCCGCCGCACGCCGCTGGAACAGATTCCTACCCGCAAGATTATTCCGATTCGCATCAGCGGGCGGCGTATGGAACCGGGATTGAGAGACGCCGCAGCGGTGGAACCGCAGGAGCGCTGCGCCAAGCCCCGGCCCTTTCCGAGCCGGTCGGGATAACCATCGGGATTGAAATTACAGATCATATACCGCCACCGCGCTCCTTCAACATTGAAACATTTGGGAGTTTGGAGTTTCCCCACTTTCAAGTGTGCTTCGGGAATGGATGAAAAGGCGCAAGGCGACTTCACGACTGTTCCCGCATATTGAAAGCTGGGGCGAAATGGCCCCCTGTTAATCCCGGCCCGACATCGCCTCGGCGAAAATGTCGGGTAAAAACTTACGGGTTTCTTCGCGAAGGAAATTTGTGATCTGCTGAGCGTTTTCAAAACTCATCACCCGCCGCACCGTGCGCTGCACCTCCCGCGTATCGATGCCGCGGATCACCTTTTTAATCGCCGGGATGTTCCGCGGCGTGATGGAAAGATTCCGCAGCCCCAGGCCGATCAGCAGAATGGTAAAGTCCGGATCGCCTCCCATCTCGCCGCAAAGCGAGACTGTTTTGTTCCCGCCGCGGGCCGACCACACCACGTTTTTGATGAGTTTGATCACCGCCGGGTGCGCCGCGCTGTAGAGCGAGGCCACGCGCTGATTGCCGCGGTCAACCGCCAGCGTGTATTGAATCAGGTCATTGGTTCCGATGGAAAGAAAATCGCACTCGCGCACGTAAGGCTGCGGTACCAGCGCCGTCGCGGGAACTTCCACCATCATACCCACACGGAGATGGCGGCTGTATGGTATGTTCTCCTCATCGAGCTCCTCCATGGTGTCCTTGAGCACCATCTTGGCCTGGCGCAGTTCCAGGGGCGTCGAGATCATCGGAAACATGATGCTGGCGTTGCCCAACACGCTGGCCCGCAGGATCGCCCGCAACTGTGTTTTGAACATGCGCAGGTTCCCCAGGCAAAGCCGGATCGAACGACAGCCGAGAAAGGGGTTGGCTTCCGGCGGCTGGTCCTGGAACGGGGAATATTTGTCCGCGCCCAGATCAAGCGTGCGAATCACCACGGGCCGGCCCTCCATCCGCCGGATCACTTCCGCATAGGCGGCGTAATGGTCTTTTTCGGTCGGTTCCCGCTCGCCGGCCAGGAACAGAAACTCGGTACGGTACAGACCGATCCCCACCGCGCCCATGGACAGGGCGTTGTCCACTTCGTGTGGAAATTCAATATTGCCGTGAAGCGTGATGTCGACGCCGTCTTTCGTGCGGGCGGACAGGTCGCGCATGGAGTTGAGCAGGTTCTGATACTTGATCTGGCGCCGCTCATATCCCTTGTGCTCGTGGATTGTCGCCTCGTCCGGATTGATGATGACCACGCCGCTGTAACCATTGACCACCAGCAGGTCATCGGTGGCCACTTCATGCGCGATGTTTTCCAGCCCCACCACCGCCGGTATGCCCAGGGAGTTGGCGATAATGGCGGTGTGGCTGGTCCGGCCACCGGCTTCGATGGCAATGCCCCGCACCTGTGTCCGGCTGAGCGATGCGGTTTGGGACGGCGTCAGGTCGTGCGCCACAATGACGACCGGCCCCTCTGCCACACTCAGGCGGATTCGCTCTCGCCCCAGCAGCTTCTGGAGCAGGCGCCGTTCGATATCGTAAATGTCCTTGACCCGTTCGCGGAAAAAAGCGTCGGGATGATCCAGAAAAACTTTGCCGTAATCGCGCAGCGCGCGGTGTACGGCGTATTCGGCGGTATAATGATCCCGCTGGATTCCCAGGATAAACGTTTCGAAGAGCTGTGGATCTTTCAAAAGCCCCAGGTGGAAGTCGAAAATGGCGCCCGTTTCCCGGCCCAAGTTACGCGTGGTGGAATCCCTCAGTTCGCGGATTTCGTCGCCGCCGGCGGTGATCGCCGTTTCCAGTCTTTTTCGCTCGGTTTCCGCTTCACTTGGATGAATGGATCGCCGGCCGATGCGAATCTCGCCTTCGTCAAGCAGAAGGGCCTGACAAACGACCACGCCGCTCGAGACACCAATGCCTTTTTTGATTTCCATGCAGAGTCACCCGCGGCGAGGCCCGCCGCGAAAGAAACAAACCTGTTGGTTCGTCCAGCAGGGGGCGTCGGAGCAAAAAAATTTCTTCCGATGCGGGCGGGGAGCGCCGCCTTCATCGGAACAGTTATTCTCTCATACAATAGCCTCTAAAAAAATGATTATCCAGCTCCCGGGCAAACAGGGGGCGTGGCAATAAATCCGGGCAGGGGTTGAAAAAGCCGCCTTTTCACGGGAGTTCGGAAGCCCACCGGGATAAACCCGGTGGCTCGCCGGTCGGGTTGATGTGGGATGCCCGGAAAAATTGCCACGCCCTAAACAGGCCATATTTTTGTAGCGATGCCACAAGGAGGTACTGGCGGGAGTCGTCGGAGGCGGCCGTTGGCGGAAGCAGCGCCCGGCGGCTTGCGCCTTGCCCTCTTAATAGCGACGGCGACGTTGCTTCTACCGGGGGCGCCACAGAATGGCCAATCCCCGGTGAAATAGTATGTCAATGTTTTTGCAAGCCGGAGAACAGCAAAATCCCTTTTAACAGATAAATTGACAGGATTAAAATACTGCGAAAGTGCTTTATTCCAGCGACCTCCCGCGCCGCTTTTTGATATGCTCCCATCGGCCAATGGTGCAAGCTGCAATCAATCATCCGGCGCGAAACCGGGCTGCTGCGACGGCCCGCGTCGCCGGGTTCGCGGCGCGGCGAATCGAGAACCGCAAGACGCAAATGTATCAAAAAAGGCCGCGCGGAGAATATATTTCCAGTCCGCCGCCGTGGAATTTTCAATATTTTTCATAAATTTATAGGCGCGTAAGTGCCTATTTAATAGGTAGTTATAACGTTTCAGGCCATAAAATAAAAAAATTCTCAATTTTCTCTTGCTTATTATCGGAAATGGATTAAATTATTCAGGTATCGGTATACAGCCGCGTCGCATGTTGCGGCTGCATGGGTGGAAAAAAGCTCTGCGTAAGGCAAACGAGTCCGATCATGTTCGTTTGTGTGGCAACGCCAAGGAACGCCAGAGTCACACGTGGCTTATCGCCATGCCTGTCGGAATTACCGCCGCGCCGCGCGCCTCGGCAAGCGGGACGTACCGGGATGGGGACTTTGTGGCGACGGTCTCCCGACCTGCACTCGTTGCACGACGGACCCGGCGGTCTGCACCACGGGCGTGGCAATTTTTCCGGGCATCCCTGGGAGCGCGGGTGTCCTCACCCGCTTGTGCCCTTGGGGAAGGCT
>JAJYDU010000012.1 GCA_021790475.1 Planctomycetota bacterium
CCTGCCCCGGCGACTTTCCGCGGATGAATTGTTCGGCTTGCTCCTCGAGCCGCCGGGCGGCCTCGGCGTCCAGCTGGAAAAGCCGATTGAATTCGGCGGCAAAATCGGCGAAGCGGATGGCGTCGCTGTCGAATACGGCGATATTTCCGCTGGTTTGATAGGCCACATGCACTTCATGCCCCTGCTCCGCCAGACGAATCAGCGTACCGCCCATGCTGATTACGTCATCATCGGGATGGGGGCTGAACACCAGAACGCGTTTGGGAAAAATATCATCGGTGGGGCGGCGAATATCGCCGGGCCGGCGCTCCGTTTCCGGTTTGCCGCCCGGCCAGCCGGTAATGGTGAGAATCAGCGCCCGGAACACGTCCAGATTGATGTTATAAGCCGGCCCTCTTTCCGCCAGCAGGTCCTGCAGACCGGATTCGTTGTAATCCTCATCGGTAAGTTTGAGAATGGGCTTTTTAAGTTTCCGCGCCAGCCATATCACGGCTTTGCGGATCATACGCTCATCCCAGGGGACAGGCCCGATCAGCCATGGACTTCGACTGCGGGTCAATTCCGCCGCCGCCGCCCGGTCGAGAACAAAACGCGCATTCGGGTGGTTCTGCAGATAACTGGCCACGATCGTGGCGTTGACCGGTCCCTCGATCGCCTGTGCAACCACCGACGCTTTGTTCTCGCCGAACGCCAGGAGGATGATCTGCCGGGCCTCCCGGATCGTGGCCACGCCCATTGTGATGGCTCGGCGGGGCACGTATTCCTGGCCGAAAAAATCACTGGCTGCATCCAGACGCGTCACCCGGTCCAGCGTGATCAGGCGCGTGCGGCTCTCCAAGGCCGAACCCGGCTCGTTGAAACCGATGTGACCGGTGCGCCCGATTCCCAGAAGTTGCAGATCCACGCCTCCGGCGGCTTGAATCGCCTGTTCGTAGGAGCGGCAGTATTCCGCCACCGCCTCCGGTTTGATTGTGCCATCGGGTATGTGCGTGTTGGCGGGTGAAATGTCAATATGGTCGAACAAGTTTTCCCGCATAAAACGCCGGTAACTCTGGGGCGCCTCCGGCGCGATCGGAAAGTATTCGTCCAGATTGAAAGTAATCACGTGGGCGAAACTAAGACCCTCCTCCCGATGCAGCCGGATCAGTTCGCGGTACACGCCGATGGGAGTAGAACCGGTCGCCAGGCCGAGCACACAATGAGCGCCCGCCCGCCGGCGCAATTGAATCAGGTCGGCAATGACGCGCGCCACCGCTTTACTCGCGGCGCTTGCTTCGCCAAAAACCTCCACCGTCACGCGTTCATATTCCGATGTGCGTTTCCCGCCATTGTTCATCCCGTAGTTCTCCAATTTGATCCGCCGATGGCAAAAGTCCCGCCGCGCGGAGCGCAACCGAACGCCGATCATAACGATGCCGAGCGGGCCATCCAACCCGATTTCTTTTGTAACATCACCGGTTTGCGGGTGTGGCCGTTTTTTTTGGCAACAAGGCAAAAACCGGCTTAACACGGTGTTCATCTCTATGAAGAGAATTCCTTTTTTCGGCTAACGAGGCGGCTGGGGCCAGCTTTGCCAAAAAATATGGCCACACCCCCGGTTTGCCGCCTGTATTCAATCCGGCGGCGTCGTATTATACTTTGGCTCATGATCAGGACGGAATCCCTGGTGACGAGATTTCTTGCGGCGGCGGCCCTGGTTGCGGCAATGCTGCTTTTCGGACCGGTCTTACGCGCGGCGCCGCCTCCGCGGCCCGCCGCGACCTGGCTCCTGCAAAACGGCGTTTGGGTTCCCCTGGTGGCGCCGGGGCAAAGCACGCCCGAAGCGCAAGTGGCGCTGATGGTCCAGAATCTCAATACCGGTCATTATTCCCGCGTGGTTCACCAGGCCAAACGCTGGCTCAAGAACAAGTTTAACAAGACCAATCCGCTCGTCCCGGAGGTGTTGCTCCTGCGCGGCGACGCTTTCAACGCCAGGGGCGATAAATACGCCGCTTTGTTCCCCTATGAGGACTTGCTGGACAATTTTCCCAACAGTCCATTGTATGGACCTTGTCTGGAACGCGAATACAACATCGCCTGCGCTTTTTTAAGAGGCTACAAACGACGGTTCCTGGGTATGCGGATTCTTCCCGTCGGTGGCGATGCGCTGCGCCTGCTGCGGCGAATCCAGGATCGCCAGCGCGGTTCGCCCCTGGCCGAGCTGGCCGGCATCCGTGTGGCCGATTACTACTACCACGAGGGCCGCTTTCGCCGGGCTTTGCAATCCTACAAGGACTTCCTTCGCCGTTATCCGTACAGCCAGTTCGTAATCCAGGCCTCCATCCACGAAATTGAATGTCTGCTGGGCACGTTCCACGGGGTGCGATTCGATATGACTCCTCTGCACAACGCCGAAGCCGAACTGGAAACTCTCTCCAGGCGTTACCCGCGTTTCGCCGCCCATCTCCAGGTTAAAGCGCTGGAAGAACGCATCTACCAGTTGGAAGGGGAAAAGGAACTGCAAATCGCCCGTTTTTACGTTCGCTTCAGTCGTCCCCACGCGGCCGAATATTATTATCGCCGCGTCATGAACGACTGGCCGGACACCATCTGGGCCAAAAAGGCCCGCCGTGAATTCGCCGCGCATTTCGGCAAGGGGAGCGGTCGATGAGAAGGGACGGTTCCATCGGTCCGCCGCGTAGCGGCGACAAGGCGGATTGCGGCGGCTACGCCCCGGCCGTCCCCGCCCGGAAGTTCGCCGGCCCGGGCGCTCGCGCCACATTATGGATGCGGATCATCAGCGTTTGGCTGTTACTGATCGCGCCGCTGGCGGGTTGCGGTTATTCGGATTCATCGCTCTACCCGCGCGACATCCGAACCGTGGCGGTTCCGATCTGGCGGAGCGATACTTTTCGCCGGCAGATTGAATTCCGCCTGACGGAGGCCATCGACAAGAATATCGAAGCCCGCACGCCTTACAGGCTGGCTTCCGTCAAGCATGCCGATTCGGTTTTGACCGGTCGCGTCGTGGCGGTCCAAGAGAGCGTTCTTAGCAGCAGCTTTCAGACGAATTTGCCCCAGGAAACCCAGGTTACCATCGTGGTGGATTTTACCTGGAAGGACCTGCGAACCCAAAAAATCCTGGTGCGGCGAAAGTCTTTCGCCCGTGCCAGCACGGAAATTCCCCAGATCGGCCAGCAACTACCCGATGCCGAGCAGATGGCCATCGAACGGCTGGCCCGGGCCATTGTGAATCAGATGCAGGAAGGCTGGTAGTCCGACCCGCGCACCACCCGCAGCGGGTCGCGGCGCACTTGAGCCACGATCGCAGATTATATTCCTGAGGATCGTACCATCACCGGGACCTTCTTGGTACAATTTCCCATTGAGGAATGACATGACCTATCGTGGAACAGTACGAGGCGGCATTGTGGTCCTGGACGACCCCACCGGCTTGGCCGAAGGGACCGAGGTTGAGGTGGCGCCGCTGTCCGAAACGAAACAGCCCACTTGGGCCGAAGTCTGGAAAGACGTCATCGGCAAGGCCAAGGGGTTGCCCTCTGACTCCTCGCGCAACCACGATCACTATCTCTACGGTACGGGGAAAAGATGATCGCGCGATTTGCCGACACGTCCTATTTCCTCGCCTTATTGATCCCCAACGACGAAAACCACGCCGCAGCTGTCCGATTGTCTGCCTGGACGGGTCCGCTTGTTACCACCGACTGGGTATTGGTTGAGACCGGTAACTTCCTTGCCCCGCAACAATCAAGGCGTATCTTTCCGCAATTTGTACGAGCCATGGTCGCGGAGCCGCGAATTACCGTCGTTCCGGCCTCGCTCAAAATACTGCAACGGGGCCTTGAACTATACGAGTCTCGTCCGGATAAGGACTGGTCGCTTACCGATTGCACCTCGTTTATCGTGATGAGTGACAAGGGAATTGCCGACGCCTTATCCGCCGACCACCATTTCGAACAGGCCGGGTTCACGATTCTTCTCAATGATAGGATACAGGCATAGCCGAACGATTTCTTCAACTGAAATCCCAGCCGGCGCTTACGCAGCAACCCCTTCCCGCTTGCCACAGTTATTCGAGACACATGCCCTGCGAGCGGAGAAAAACTACCCGAGGCCGAGCAGATGGCCATTGAACGGCTGGCCCGGGCCATTGTGAATCAGATGCAGGAAGGCTGGTAGTCCGACCCGCGCACCACCCGCAGCGGGTCGCGGCGCACTTGAGCCACGATCGGCCGACTGTTGATCGCCGCGCAGCAGTCGATGTCCTCCTCGAATCCAGCCTGAATTAAGTTCAGGCCGCCGCTGCCGAGGCGCAGCGCCGCCGGCAGCCGATCCTTCACCGCGGAAAAAGCATGGTACGCCATCCACGCCGTATCGGTGAAGGAAAGATCGCCGCGATAAGTACCGCCGAAGATGTACCAGAGAATCGCGCCCGCTCCGAGCCAATCTTCCAGCGACACCCGCCCGTCGGTTCCCGCCGGAACAAACAGCGTATGGAGATTATCGATCGCCGGTAAAAGAGCCTCGGCGGTAGCCTGGGCGTTGAGCAGAGAGCCGATGTACAGGCGTTGCGCCGCCGCGGCCGCCGTCGCGGCGCGGGTTCCGTTGGTGGTGCTCAGCAGTACGGTGGCGCCGCCGACAACGTCCGGTCGGTATTGCGCGGGCGAATTGCCCAGATCAAATCCCGGAACCGGCAGGCAGCCGCGCTCGCCGCCGGCGAGCACGCACGGCGTCGTGGCCCGCAGGGCCGCCCGCGTCGTCGCCACTTCCTCCACGCCGTCAAACAGACGCACTTCCACCGCCCCGTTGGCCAATGCGGTAACCATGGTGCTGCTGGCGCGCAGCACGTCCAACACCACCACCTGCGATTGCGGCAGCAGAGACGTATCCAGGAGCGAAGGCAGAAGGACAACGTTTATCATTATGATATTTATGCGCTTGCGCGATGATAGGCCGACGTATCTTTCCCCGTGGCAACATTGGAATGAATCTGAAACTTCGACCGGGGCAACGGCCCCGGGCGGTCCACAACAAAGGCCTTGCCCTGGAAAGTATTGCCGGTGATGACGGCCGTGGCGCAGCGTCTGGTGATGGCGAGGGCTTTTCTCGTACCGCTGAGAAAAAACAGGCAGTTGGAGATTGTAGCCGGGGCCCCATCACAGAGAATCGCCGGCTCGCCGCGATTGTTTTTATCCCAGTTCTGAAAATTGCAGCCGATCAGGCTGACCGGGCCGGTTCCCTGGATGGTTCCGATGCGGTTGGAGAGACCCCAGAAAGCACAATTGTTCATGATGACCTGTCCCGTGTTTTTCGGCCCGATCACAAATCCCTGGGCTTGAGCGCCGACCATGGCGACGAACAAGCCGTTGGTGAACAACAGCCCCCCGTCGGGCTGTCCCGCGTCCACGCGAATCGCCTCAAAGGTCGAGTCCGCCCCCATACCCAGAAAATTACCATAGCAGGCGCCGCTGGGAGTTTGGACAAAATGATAGCCGATGTGGTACTGGAGCGCAACGGTATTGAATACATACTGCCCGTCGCTGCGACCAAAACGAAACGCGGTTCCATGATCCTGTATCCATCTGGTGATGGGGATGCCGCAGCGCCAGAAAGGCCATACAAAATGCGTGTTTTCGATGCGGCCGGTATCGTAGCACTGATCCACATAAATCCCGATGAGAATCGGCCTGCCGAAAACCCGGTCTATATAGTGCCGCCGGGCAAGAGTCAGATCAATACCCTGATAGGCGTTGGTCAGGTTGACATCAATCACCGAGAGACCCGCCGATCCATCTCCGCCAAAAGGCGGATGTCCCGTGGGTGGCCGGCTGATATTCTGAATCGTCCAGGGATAGGGCGCCGGCTCAACCGCGTCGGCATGCTGTTGCGGATAATAGATGCCGAGGCCGCGAATTGTACAGTTCACGCCGCGAACGCTGATAAATGCGGGGCCGTTGGGCCGACCGCGACCTTCCGTCGGCATCAACACCGTACCTTTTCCAAGTTTTCCGAAAAAGCCCGCGGGTGGGCCGGCGAATACCCCCAGCAGCGCTGTATTGGACGGCATCGTTAAGTGTCCCTTGAACAGAAACCGCCCCGCCGGCACATGCACAATTCCCCCGCCGGCGGCATGGACGGCGTCCAGCGCTTTTTGAAACGCCGTCGTATTATCCGTTTTGGCGTCGCCCCGGGCGCCGAACTTAAGCACATTGCGGGCGAAAGGCGACAGGGGCGATTCGTTGCCGTGGGCCTGGCCCATGAGCATTCCCGTATGGGGCGGCGCACCGCCAACGCTGCGCCCAGCAAGGGAGGAAACGCCCGCCATGGCCAATGTGGCCATCCAATTACGCCGCGAGAAATCAATCATTATATAGATTCCTTTCCAAGTAACTGCTCAGCTGGTAAAGTATACACAGGATGGGGAAAAACCATAGTTTTTCCTCACCTCCAAGATCATTTTTCATTTTGAAAGGAGTCATGCCGATGGTTGGCGGATCGACGCGCTGGCGGGCCATCATGGCGCAACGTTTTCTGCTGATTGCCGGAGCACTCTTGTTCCTGGGCGGATTATTCTGGCTCTATCTCCCGTTTCTGCATCTCTTTCATCTCCCCGAGGGCAACAACTCGGTCTGGGATTGTTCAATCTTAAGCACGCCCGCGGGTTGGTTGGCGGGCTTGCTTCCTGGCGGCTACAGCCACCATAAAACGATGAACGAATTCATTACTATTACAATGTATCTTGGTCTGTTTATATTTGCACAAGCCATATTTCTCTGGCCGCATGGCAAATGGCGATTGGCGCTCGCCGGGCGGGGCCGGCCGCTTCGGGGGGCAGCCATCGGGGCCGGGCTGATGGGCATGCTGCTTTCAATCGCATTCCTCGCCACGCTTATGGAGATTCCATCCTGGCTATCCAAACACCCAACTTTTGGAAGATCGAGTTGGATGAGTCTTTGGACCATTTGTGCAGGCCATTCATGGTTTGGCTTTACCCTGCTCGGCGTGATGCCCGCACTCTGGGCGGTTTGGGCCTTTGTGTTCTTTCGCTACTGGCGGGGTGCGAACCAGTTGTCGCGCGTCGAACGCGTGATTCGCCTGCTGATTGCCGGCAGCATACTGGAGGTGCTTGTGGCCTCGGCGGTACAGGCCTTCACTCCGGGCAACCGGAATTGTTATTGCGCCAAAGGCTCCTACACAGGCCTTGTGTTCGGCGGGACGGTGCTGATATGGCTTTTCGGCCCGGGAATCCTTTTCGTCTCTCTGCGCAAATACCAGCGCCGGAAAAAAGTGGATGAACCCGCGGCGGGGTGATTTTCGGTCCCGGACAGAAGGGCGAGAAAGCGAAAGTGAACAGGGGCGAGCTGCGACACAGGAAAAAACTATATCAGTATTGAGCGCGGCCACGTGGGCGGGACTATCTTGGGAAACAGGCCTAAAATCGCAGCGTGTTTTCCGGCGCGGGATGTGCCTGTAAATACCGGCTCACCATGGCCAGATAGGTGGCCGGTTCGTTGGGAATCGCTTCCAGAGTCAGCTTCCGGCGGGCCGCCAGCACGGCGTTTTCATCCGGCCCTTCGATTTCCACAAAGCGCCCGAGTACGGGTAATTCATCCAACTCCACCCGGCAATCGTCCAGCCGCCACGATTCCCGGCGCTTCTCAAACGCCACCGTGGGCGTAAAGCCCAGCGCTTGCAAAAAGCCACGGGCCAAGTCCGCCGGCGTCACCGTTAAATCAAGCGAGGCGCGATTGTGCATCACCCCGCGGCTTTCCGGACCTTTCCAGGTTAAAAGCCCGGCGGGCGCGGCGGCGCTCTGGCGCCGGATCAACCGCAAACGCAGCCCGCAGCCGGCGGCCCGCAGAGAGGCGTCCGGGCGATCATAAAAGGTATTCAATTCCAGCACGCTTTCGATAAATTCCGCACTGGCCCGTAGCAAAGCCGCCCGCGGTAAATTCATGTCCGGCACGCGGAGCTTGATCTCAATTTCGCGGGGCGCGGCGCCGCCGGCGGGATTCACCGGCGAACCTTGTGCGGGGAAGTCGGAGCGGGTCATGGATACCTCGCTTTATCGAAACAGAGCCAGGCTGACCGTCTGGCCGTGAATGAAATTTCTGCCCCCGACCGGCCCGAGTTCGCCGGCGCAGAAAAACCCCGCCACCGGTATCGGGCCGAGAATATCGCCCAGCGTCTGGATATCATGGTTCGGCGTCTGGAACAAATGGGTCCCGCGGCCGTTGCAACTGAACATCAGCACCCCCCGGGGCGCATTGGACAGCAGCAGTTCTCCTTCCAGCAACAGCCGGAGGTCTTCGTTCGCCGTGCGGGCGTCCTGCACCTGAAACTGGACGATCTGGCCGCTTTGCACCATGTCCCCGATGGACAAACCATGCGAGGGCCGATGGATTCCCAGGATGTTGCGTACCAGGAAATCGCCCCGTCCGAAGTTTCCTTTCCTTTCGTCGATCACGCGGCCGATCTGCAATCCCCGCTGCTCCATCAGATCGTGGTCCGCCGGCGGCAGCTGGTCGATCATTTTCCGCAACGTGCGCAGCGCGGGTTCATGGTCGAGTTCTTCAATAATGTTGTCATGTCCGCGTGTGATTACAAATGTTTTCCCGATGGGCCGGCATCCCTGCGAAACCACGCAATCCACCTCCAGCGGCCCGGCGAAGGAAACACCGATCAGGCCGGAACTGAAGATATTATCGCCGATCGCCAGGCGCGTCTCGCCGGGGTGCATGATGCCGCTGGCCATGCCCCCCACGATCGGAGCGTGGGGAAACTCGCGCGAGCAGGCGTCTCGAAGATGCACCACCGGCGTGGTGAAGGGATCGCCGAACATGAGCAACAGGCGCAGATCGGGACCGGTCTCCAGCCGCGCGCGCAGCGTCTTGCCTTCGCCCATCAGCTCCGGCCATTCCTCTTCGGCGAAACGGAAGTGGCCGATGGTGACGCCCGGCAGCGATATCGCCATCGCGGAGACCGCCGCCTGCCGCTCAATTTCCCGCCCCCCTCCCAGAACGCTCTCGGCCGTGCAGGCCAACATGGTCCGAGCGCCAAGTTGCCGGCAAATCTGGCCGGTGATCCCGCCAAAATGCTTCTGGAGGGGAGTGGAAACAAACAGCATAAGCAGATCCGCCGGATCGCCTTCCAGGCCTTTCCGCAACTGTTGCGTTAATTCACCAATAATTCGTCCCGGCTCTTCCTGGGAAGCAATGGCCGAAACCATTCGCATAGACACCAACTCCTTGCGTGTGAGCCGTATAGCTCCCGGGCCGATCCGCAACCGGCTGTTATTCCTGCCGACCCTGCTCGGCCAGCGCCGCCAGAGCGGCGCGGCGCAGGACTTCCAGAGGAGCGGGGCGCAAGGTGAATCCTTCAAACTGCGCCGCCGCCTGCCGCCAGAGCATCTCAATTCCCTCCACGGCGCGCGCGCCGTGTTCCCGCGCCAGCTTAAGCAACCGGGTCTGACGCGGATTGTAGACGGTGTCGAACACCACCATACCACGATGCAGCGGTAAAGTGTCCGGTATCGGCAGCGCCTGGGTATTCGGCGTCATGCCCACAGGCGTACAGTTAATGAGCACCTGACATACGGAGTGTGGAAACTCTTCCAACGGCGCCGCCCGCACCCGGCCGGTTTCACCGCCGAATTCACGGGCCAGTTCCTGCGCATGCGCCAGGGTACGATTGTAGATCGCCACGGCGGCTCCATAAGAAGCCAGACCGGCCACGATCGCCCGCGCCGCCCCACCCGCCCCGATCACCGCGACTTCGTATCCGCCCAGCTCTTCGGGCGCGATGCCCAGCGCCGCGGTCAAGGCGTCGCGCGCCCCCGGCCAGTCGGAGTTGATTCCGCCGATGGATCCGTCGGGATGAAAAAAGATCGTGTTAATCGCCCGTATGCGGCGCGCTGTTTCATCAAGCGATCCGGCACGCTCCCGCACGTACCGAAAAGCGTTTTGCTTGTGTGGAATCGTGACGCTCAGGCCGGCCAGGCGCAGTTCCGGGAAATTCCGCGCCGCATCCACCGCGGCCACGAATGCTTCCCAACCCGGTTCGATCGGCAGCGGCACATAGACGCCGGGGAACCCCAGCTCCCGGAACCCCGCATTATGAATCGCCGGGCTGATCGAATGCGACACCGGCCAGCCGGCCAGGGCGAAGACGCTCCAATCCGTCCGCTGGCTATCAAAGCGATAGACATTCTTCAAATCATAAATTCGTGGTTGCCCCGGCGCGGTCCCGGTTTGATCCGCCGGCGTTGCGAATGTGAACGCGGCGCCGAACTTCGCCGCCAGCAGCCGGGATATCCGTCCCGCTTCATCCATGGCGATGCTGACCAGCGGCCGCGGGTCCAGACGGCGGGCGTGGTCGTAGAGCCGCAGCGCCGCAAAGGCGTCGTGAACATTCCGGGCGCGAAAGGCGATTTTCAGAAGGCTCGCCGCACGCACCGCCGCCAGCGCCGCGAAGTGATTTTCCAGGTTCGGCGGAGCGCCGGAAAAATCGTGGGTGGAAATAATCAGACGCGGCCCGTTCCCCGCGGGCGACTCGAAGGGGGTGATCTTATCGGTCAGAACACTTCGGAATTTGTCCGATTGATTCCAAGCCGCCAGTTCCACGTCCAGAAAATCCGCGCTGGTCAGCCACCGGCAGGCCAATGCCAGCAATTGCAGACGGTCCTGTTCGCCACCGCGATAAAAACCGCCTTCCCATACCGGCCGGATCGTCACAATCAATCGCGTCTGGCGTATTTCGGGCCGCCCCAGCAAGGTTTCCATCGTTTCCGGGGAGGCGCGGTCGCAGCGCAGTTCCACAGAGTCCGCTCCCTCCCGCCGGGCGGCTTGTATCTGCGCCCGCGTCGCGTCAGCATCCGAGACAAAAATGGGAGCAACAATCCAAGTCATGGCCGTCCTTTTATCCGACGTTGACCTGATCCGGCGGCGCGACCGCCCGCCACACGGGGTCGCGGCCGCGCGGCCTGGTGCGGCTGAACACCTGCCTGCGGGCTGCGACCTGATCCATCAAGTGGAGTTTTCTTCCCCGCCGCCAGGGCGCGAAGGATGGAAAGATTGATTTGATCCCAAGGTCGGCCATCGGGCGCCGTTTCCTTGGGTGTTTCAAGAATTTTGGGAATGGGCAAAAAACGCTCGTCGCTACACAGATAGGAAAATGCCGGCAGGCCGACATGGCCGCACCCGATATGGGCATGCCGGTCCACCCGGCTGCCCAGCGGCTTGCGACTGTCGTTGAGATGGATTACCCGCAATCGATTGAGCCCTATGATGCGGTCAAACTCACTCATGGTTCCGCGGATTCCCTGCTCCGTGGCGATATCGTAACCCGCGGCGAGCACGTGGCAGGTATCCAGGCACACACCCAGGCGTTCCGGGTCGCGCACGCCGGCGATGATGTCGGCCAACTGCTCAAACCTCCAGCCCAGCGCCGTGCCCTGGCCGGCCGTGGTTTCCAGACAAACGATCACCCGTTTGTCGGCGGCGGCCAGCGCCTCATTGAGCGAGTCGATCAGACGGCGGATTCCCCGCGCTTCTCCGGCACCGCCATGCGAACCGCCGTGTGTGACGAGAAACGAAATCCCAAGCCGCGCGCATCGATTCAGTTCTCCGGCAAAGGCGGCGATGCTCTTTTGCCGCAGTTGTTCATCGCCCGCCGCCAGATTGACCAGATAGGAGTCGTGCGCGACGATCCGCGAAAATCCAAGCCGGTCCGCTTGCGCACGGAACCGGCGAACCTCCGGCTTATTGAGCGGGGGAGCATTCCACCGCCGCTGGTTGCGGGTGAATATCTGAACCGTTTGCAGGTTCAGTTCAGCCGCGGCCAGCAGTGCATGATGCAGGCCGCCGGCGATGGAAAGATGGGAACCAAACATAGTCAATCCGAGCGGCGGTAGCGCCGCAATATTCACTCCGAACCGGGCGGCGGTGTTTTTTTACCTCACCGCGTCGCACGCAGAGGTTAGAACCAGCGGCTGAATTCTCCGCGGCGGTTACGCACGTCCTCTTACCCGCCCGATTCCTCCGCCGCGCGGACTACTACTTGCGCCCCGGAAACGCCGACCACCACAACCCTGGTTCCACTCCTGATAATCATCCCTTCGCTTACCGAGGCGAGACGGCGCTCATCAAAGGCGCATACGCCCGCCGGCCGCAGCGTTGTAACCGCGACGCCCATTCGACCGACCATGTCCGCCAGTTCCTTCCGGTGCTCGGAAAATCCCTTGATTGAATCCGGATTCGGCTGACTCATCAATATCCGCCGTCCCACCGGACTTTTGGGGTAGTATCGCACGCCGGCAAAAAGCAGCAGAGGACCAAACACCATGACCGCCAGAATGCTTACGGTTCCGAAAACCGGGCCGATATAAAAGCAGGTGATAATCCCGCCAAGAGTCAAAAAACCACAGAGGATCGCCAGCAGCCCGTGCGCGGGCACAAACAATTCCGCGACCAGAAAAACCACGGCGGCGGCGAACAGCAGTATGGCGGCGATAAGCAGATCTATCGGCATAGCAACCCTTTTTCCCATTCGACCGGCCGGATGCCCGCCGCACCGCATCATCGAAGCAACTATCCTTTTTCCGGCACGGGGCGAACCATCACCTGATTCTCCGTTATCCGGGTGATTTCGACCACTCGCGCCCGGGCGATGAATTCGCCATCCGCCACCACATCCACCAGTTGCCCGCCGAAATAGGCTTTGCCGGCGGGGCGCAGATCGGAAACCGTCCGGCCCACCGCGCCGACGAAAATAATCTGCTGGGCCGCGACCGGTCCACGAAACAGACGGCTCGTATCGGGGGCCGGCGCCGGTTGCAGCGTCAGCCGGCGTAAACCCGGCGTGATGTCCAGATACCGCACCAGCAGCAGAATAATCGCCAGCGCGCAGGCCAGCCCGAGAACGATCACCGAAATGCCCGTCTGCAGGGCGTGGCCGGCGCCGGACTCCCCCACCGGCACGAACGATCCGATCAACCCGACCAGCACCATAAGAAAACCGGGAATCGCCAGCAGTCCCAGTCCGCCGAAATGGACAATATCAATTATGATAAGCAACACCCCCAGAACCACCAGGGCGATTTCCCACCAGTTCGCCAGACCGGTAATCATCGGTCCGCCGAACATCAGCGCCAGCGCGGCCAGGGCAATCACTCCCGGAACGATCAGCCCCGGATGGCTCAACTCGATATAGCCGCACACCACCATGATGACAAACAGAATAAAACGAACCCCCGGCGCGGCGAGCCAGCGGGCCAGCCGTTCCATAAAATCCAGCCGAAGAATGTAAATATGCCGGCCGGTAATATTCAAAATTGCCGGAAGAGCGGCGTTATTACCGGCCTCGGCCTGGCAAATTCCCATCGGCTTGGCCCGGCGCGGGCCGACGGTTAATAGTGTTCCGCGGCGTTTGACCCGGCGAACGAAAAACCACGGATGCACCGGAGCCTGGCCCGGACGGGCCTGTTGCACGCGCACCAGCGTCCGGCGGACGGCCGGCGTAACAAAACGAACTTGGCCATTGAGTTTATTGCGTACCTGGTCAATCTGAATCGCCCGGTCCACAATGGCCAGCAGAATCGCCGGGGGATAGCCGTTGGCCCTGGCCGACGCCTGCAGATCGCGCAGCACCGGCGAAGACGATGCAAGCCGTGGATTCGCCGCCGCCTGTTGCGCCGTCTTTCCCTGGAGTTCAAACGCCTGGCCATCGCCCAGATGCGCCCGCGGCGCCATCACAATTTGCCGGCACGAGACCGCAACCAGCGCAGCCGGGCCAATGGCCGATCCGGAAATGTACGCCACCGTCGGCAGTCCGATATGACGCGTGAAATGGGCGAGGCGCAGCGCCGGGGAGAGCATCCCGCCGATGCTGTTGATGCGATACACAATAAGCGAGCAGCCGAGCTTGCGCGCTGCGGTTACCCGCCGCCGCACGCTGGTCCACGTGATCTGATCCACCGGTCCGCGGATGGTAATAATGGCCGCCCGATGGTGCGGGCGCTTCTGAATCGGCTGCATACCCGCCTGGCCGACCAACAATCCCTGTCCCCGGACTGCGCCGCCGCGGGTACAGAGGAAAATCAGCGGCAACAGGAAAAACGCCGCCGGCAGCCGCTTGGCGCGACAGGGACCTCGCCGGTGTTTCCAGGATTGATCGGCCGGCCCACGAGAAGCGATCATGGAAATATTCTCCTGTTAATGGATTATCATAACAGCCGTTTGGCGCAGCGCCTGCTGATCATTATCCTTGCCACCACCTGTTCTGGAGAAACACCTTATGCCCCCCCTTCCCCTGATACCCCCGCCCCGCCGGATCAGCCGGGGCGCCGGCCAATGGGTGTTGCCCGCGGCGGGAAGCATTTTCATCGGTTGCGACGACGAACCTCTGACATTAGCCGCTCGTTCGCTCCAGCAGTTACTGGAAAGGGGAGCGGGAAAATGGCGCCTGAGCCATACCCCACCGACCAGGCGGGGAATCACCCTGCGGTTAGACCCCGATGGCGAGCACGAACAGGGTTACAGGATCGACATCCGCCCGGAGGGAGTGATCGCACGCGCTAAAACGTCGCAAGGCCTTTTCTACGCCGTCCAGACCCTGCGGCAGATCGCCCGCCACTGCCGGCGCGCCTGGCCGTGCCTGCGCATCATCGATCAACCCGATTTTTCCCGCCGCGGCTTCTATCACGACGTTTCCCGCGGCAAAGTGCCGAAGGTACAAACCATTCTGTGGCTGGTGGACAAACTGGCCGAGCTGAAAATCAACGAGTTTCAACTTTATATCGAAAATGTGTTTGAATTCCGCCGCCATCCCGACTTTTATTTCGACACCACCCCGCTTACCGCCGCTGAAATTCGCCGGATCGACGCCGCCTGCCGGCAAAGATATATCGACTTCGTTCCTTCGCTGAGCTCGTTGGGACATTTCGAGAAGATTCTCCGATTGCCGCGCTATCGGCATTTGGCGGAGGCCGAGCCGGCGGATCTGAAGAAGCGGGGGATCAACGTCGGGAGCGAACATCCCTGGTCGCTTTGTGTAACCGATCCGGAAGCAAAAAAACTTATTTCCGATATGTACGATGAATTCCTCCCGAATTTTTCCAGCCCGATTTTCAATATCTGCTGCGATGAATCATATGACCTGGGGCTGGGTCGCAGCCGGGTCGCGGCGCGGGAAAAAGGCGCCGGGCGGTTGTATGTCGATTGGGTGAAATATTGCGCCGCCGCCGCGGCCAAACACGCCAAGCGCGTGCAGCTTTGGGGCGACATCATCCTGCATCATCCCCGGCTCATCGACGAATTGCCGTCCAATGCCACCGTGCTCGAATGGGGTTATGGAGCCGAACACCCCTTCCTGGAACATGGACGATTGTTTGCCGCCGCGGGACGCCCTTTTTATGTTTGTCCCGGTACATCATGCTGGAATTCGCTCGGAGGGCGAACGGCCAACGCCCTGGCCAATATGCGGGTTGCGGCGCGGGCGGGCCTGCAACACGGCGCGACCGGATATCTCAACACCGACTGGGGCGATAACGGCCACCAGCAGATGCTGGCGGTGAGCCTTTTACCCATGGCCTGCGGCGCGTCGATTTCCTGGAATCATCGACAGCCGCACGATTGGCCCATCCGCAATGCGGTAAGCGAATATCTGTTCGACGACCCCGGCGGAAAGATAGCCCGGCTGACCGCGGATATCGGCCTTGTCTACCAGCGCATCAATCGGGATCGTCTGTCCAACAGTTCGCTTGATTTTCATCTTTTCCGCGAACCGTGGGATCAGACAACCTATCTGACCCGGGCCCGGCTTAACCAGTTCACCGGGGAAATCGCCCGGCTGAACCGCTATCTTGCCGTGCTGGAACGGGCGCCTTTCCACAGCCGGTCGCAGGCGCTGATCGTGGACGAACTTTCATTCACGGTCCGGCTGATCCGGCATACGCTGCGGCGGACAATCCTCCGGGCACAAGGCGATCAACTCCCGGATAAGTTTCAATCTGAAGTTGTTTCGCTCATGAATGATATCGGCAAACTGAAGCGCGAATTCCGGGCGCTGTGGCGTATGCGGAATAAGGAATCCCGCCTGGCGGATGTTATGGCGCATTTTGATCGACGGGCGGCGGAATACCGCCATCTCGTTTATACTCCCGCGTCGTAGGGATTGAGCCCGCGGGCCGGCGGCGACCGGCGGATAATTTTCGGAGCCTACAAACAGATGTCTTTACTGGTTACCGGTTCGATTGGCATCGACAATGTCACCACGCCGCACGGCGCCGTCAGCGACGTTCTGGGCGGTTCGGCGGTTTATTTCAGCTGGGCGGCGGCGGCGTTCTGCAAAGTGCGGTTGGTGGCGGTGGTTGGCGAAGATTTTCCTCCACGGTTCCGCAATGCTTTGATCCATCCCAACATTGATACGCGGGGGCTGGAGCGCCGCGCCGGAAGCAAAACATTCCGCTGGAGCGGCCGCTACGACGCCGCGATGAATGAGGCCACCACCACCGCCGTGGACCTGAACGTACTGGCGGAAAAAACGCCGCAAGTGCCGGACGCATTCACCGACAGCACGGTGGTATTTCTGGCCGCGACACATCCGCTTTTGCAGATGGATCTGCTTTCCCAGGTGAAAAGGCCGAAACTGGTGGTGTCCGACACGCGCGACCTCTGGATTCGCAATTACACCAAGGAACTGCTCCGGAGTCTCAAAAACGTTGATGGTCTGGTCCTGAATGATCTGGAGGCGCGCCTGCTGACCGATAAGACGAACCTGGTCGCGGCGCTGGAACAGATTCGCCGGTTTCTCAAACCTTCCGGACCGCGCCTGGTGGTATTGAAAAAGGGCGAGCACGGCTGCCTGGCGGCCTTCGGCCAATCATTTTTTCCCATGCCCGCCTTCCCCACGGCCGAAGTTATTGATCCCACCGGCGCCGGCGACAGTTTCGCCGGTGGCATGTTGGGCTATCTGGCCGGCCGGCCCCGCTGGAATCCGGCGGCATTCAAACAGGCGGTGGCGGCGGGAACCATCATGGCCAGCTTTACCATTGAGGCTTTTTCCCTGGCCGGCTTGCGCCGGGCCGATCGTCCCGGCATCCGTGCCCGCCGCAGGGCCTTTGCACACATGCTTACCGCCGGCCTGGTCTAAAAATATGAAGAAATCCCGACGCGCCGGGATTTCCCGGGGACCTTGTCATGCGGCTCTTTGTTGCCCTCGATGTGCGCGGCGATATCGGCGAGAAATTATCTGCCTGGCAGCGGCGCCTCCGGCAGACGCCCGCGCAGGTTCGCTGGGTTCCTCCCGATCAATATCACATCACCGTGAAATTCATCGGAGCGGTGGAACCGGCGCAACTCGATCCGATATGCCACCGCCTGGATCAAGCCGCCGCGCAAGTGCCCGCATTTCCCCTGGTGATTCAGGGATTGTCCCGGCTGGAATCGCGCGGCAAGGTGCGGATCATCACGGCTGAAATTGGTTCGCCCGACATGCGCATCGTGCGGCTGCACCGATTGATCGATCAGGAGTTGGGCGCGCTGGGCGTTGCTCTGGACACGCGGCCGCTGCGGCCGCACTTGACGCTCGGCCGCGTGCGGAGCAATCATTCGCTTAACAAACTGCTGCGGCGATTGGAGCCTTACAGCGCGGACCGGATAAATCCGCTCGGTCCGTGGTGGATAAGCGAGGCCCTGCTGATGGAAAGTGTTCTCTCGCCGGAAGGAACGATATATCGCCTCCGGCATCGCGCCCCGTTGCAGCCGGCCGAATTGCTCATATAGCTTGCACGTCGCCATAATGGGCGAGGTCGGCTTCCTCCGTTCCCCACTGATGACCGCATGGTGTATAGTAGTGTGTATGCAGGCCGGTTTGGCTCGGACGGGAGCATTCTCCCGCCGGGATCCGGCAAAAAGGGAAGCATGAGCGCGGTAGTAAACGTAGCGTCCGTCCCGAAACGCAGCCCGTTTCGGTATCCGGGTGGCAAGACTTGGCTTGTCCCAAGAGTGCGTACGTGGCTGGCGTCGATTGGTCGCCCGCGCCTTTTCGTTGAGCCGTTCGCTGGGGGAGCGATCATCGGCCTGACGGTTGCGTTCGAGGATCTTGCGGACCGCGTCCTGCTCGTTGAAAAAGATGCCGACGTGTCCGCAGTGTGGAGGAGCATACTCGGAAGGAGCGGTGAAGCTTTGAGTCGTCGCGTGGAGACGTTTTCGCTCTCGCGCGATACCGTTTGTGCGCTGCTTGCGCGGCCCCCGAGGGGGGTGGAAGAGCGTGCGTTTCAGACGCTGGTAAAGAACCGCGTGCAGCACGGCGGAATTATGGCTCCTGGCGCAAGCTTGATGAAGAATGGGGAGAACGGCAAAGGCATAACATCCCGATGGTATCCGCAGACGATCGCGCGAAG
This sequence comes from Planctomycetota bacterium, assembly GCA_021790475.1. Classification (GTDB taxonomy): domain Bacteria; phylum Planctomycetota; class Phycisphaerae; order WQYP01; family WQYP01; genus JAKBMM01. Next base: position 18,401 of record JAJYDU010000012.1, read on the forward strand.
GATCAGGGATATCGCCGCGCGCCGAAAGCGCATTGGGTTCCTTCAGAGCGATGCTTTGGACGTGATCTCCAGCTACGCCCCGGCATCGCATGTGGTTTTTTTTATCGACCCGCCTTACACCGTCGCCGGGCGAAGGTTGTACCCTCATTCGGATGTTGACCATGCCAGACTGTTCGAGCTGGCGGCCAATATCCGCGGCGATTTTCTCATGACCTATGACAGCGCCGGACCAATCAGGAAGCTGGCGGAATCTTTTGGCTTTGATACGGCGGAGGTCGCCATGAAGAATACCCATCACGCCATTCTGCGCGAGCTACTCATTGGGCGAGACCTGGCCTGGCTCGGAGCGGAGATGGGCCAGCTTTCGTTGTATCCGGCCCTCGAAGACTGATTGGCTTACAGGTTTTCCCGCAATGAGCCCCTGGACGGATTCTTCCAGAGTGGCGAACAGGACATTCTCGCGAGTTAATCGACAGCGGTCGTCGAAACGCACGACAAACCAAGCCACATCGCAGTTTGAGAGGTCTGGGACCGTGTTTATGCGCCCCATGGCGTTGAAAAAATCTTCATCGACGACGACGCCCATTTTCTTCCCCCACCTACGGAGTGTGGGAACTTTGATCTGCAACTGGGGCATCAGACGTTTGGGAGCGCTACTTCGGTAATCGGGACGGCGCTTCCCAGCCGGGAAGGGAATCTCGTCCGTCCGATGCCGACGAATGGCGGCAAAATCCTTTGCCATTGCGTCACCGGAAAAATAGACGGCTTGTATTTCGACGGGGCACCACTGTAATGGCGCAGTGTCGGGAACGATCATCACGTTATCAATGCGACCAACGCCTTCTCGTCCCTCAATGTCCAGATTCGCCGACTCGTGCGCTACCCTCGCCAGCGGCACACGCTCAAGAAAATTTACCTGGCCGATCGGGATAGCCTTTGAAGAATTCAGGAGTATCTCACCGATCCATTGGTAAATAAGACCACCTTCTTCGAATCGGTTGGGGCAGGTGGCTCGGATTGTGCCGGCGGCCGATATCCGGCCATTTTCCGATCTCTGGTATTCCCTGATGGAGCACACTCCGCCGAGCTTTGAGCAGGAAACGGGGTGGTTCTGCTTAGACAAGAACGGACAAGGTCGTGTGGTCTGCTCCGTCGCTTTTTGCCGCTGCTCCGGCGACAGGCGAGTAAAGTCTGCTCCGTACCACTCCGCAATCCCATATCGTTTTTGGAGTTATTGCATGACGATATGATGCGTGGAAATCAGGGAAAGTTCAAACCCCGGAGCAAGCCGGAAGCGCTCATCAACCCGGCGGCGTGGCTTCCAGTTCCTCCTGCGTAGGCTGGCGCGGGACCGCGGACGGGACCTTGCCGGTCGCGGGGCGTTGATCTTCTCCGCCCGCCGCGCGCACGGATTCGGCGCCCCGGGCCATGGCGATCACGCCCGTTCGGGCCAGTTCCCGAATGCCGTAGGGCCGCACCAGTTCGACGAACGCGTCGAGCTTGCCCTCTTCGCCGGATATTTCCACCAAGATCGTATTGTGGCTCACGTCGACAATTCGTCCGCGGAATAGATCGGCCAGTTCAATGACTTCGCTGCGCGTCCGCGGCGTGGCGCTGAGCTTCACCAGCATCAGATCGCGGGCCACAAACGGCAAATCCTTGAAGTCGCGCACCTTGACCACCGTAACGATCTTGGCGAGCTGCTTGCGAACCTGGTCCAGCGTGCGTTCGTCCGCGATGACCACAATGGTCATGCGCGAAAGATTCGGGTCTTCCGTGCGGCCCACCACCAGGGAATCAATATTAAAACCGCGGGCCGAAAACATTCCCGCCACATGCGCCAGCACGCCGGGTTCATTCATCACCAGGGCGGTAATCACATGTTTCATGGATGGAACCTCTTGCGATGGAAAAACAAAATCAGGCCAACGATCCCATTTCACGCGAGCTGTTGGGCGGCGTTTCGCCCACCACGCCCATTTCCATCTCGTGGAGTCCTTTACCGCTGGCCACCATCGGATACACGTTTTCATCCGTTTCACAGATAAAATCAACCACGCAGGGGCCGGGGTATTGGATCATTTCCTCCACAATGCGCGGGACATCCTCTTTCCTGTCACAGCGGACGCCCCGTATGCCGAAACTCGCCGCCAGGGCGGCAAAATCAGGATTGATCATTTCGGTGTGCGAAAAGCGGCCGCCGTAGAAAAGCTTCTGCCATTGGCGGACCATACCCTGGAAACGGTTATTGAGTATCGCCACTTTTACCGGCAAATTGTACTGGTGCATGGTGGCCAACTCCATAACCGTCATGAGGAGGGAGCCATCGCCGTCGATGTCGATGACCAACTCGCCCGGCCGGCCCACCTGCGCGCCGATCGCCGCCGGCAGACCGTAGCCCATGGTACCCAGGCCGCCGCTGGTAACCATGCTGCGCGGGATGCTCCAGCGGATAAACTGGGCCGCCCACATCTGGTGCTGGCCCACACCCGTCGTGAAAATCGCCCGTCCCCGGGTCAGCTTATTGATCGCTTCGATGATCGCCTGCGGCTTGGGCAACGGCGAATCATCCTTCCAGGTGAACGGGTAGCGGCTCTTCCACAGGTTAATCCGGTCAAACCATTCCCGCCGCGGCTGATATTCAATGTGCGCCAGCATGTCCTGCAAGCACAGGCGGGCGTCGCCGACCACCGGCACATCCACCCGCACGTTCTTGCTGATGCTCGATGGGTCGATGTCCAGGTGAATAATCTTCGCCCTGGGAGCGAAAAGTTTCAGGTTGCCCGTCACGCGGTCGTCAAAACGAGCGCCCAGGGCGATCAGGCAGTCCGATTCCTGCACGGCGTAATTCGCGTACGCGCTGCCGTGCATTCCCAGCATGTGCAGGCTCAGCGGACTGTTCTCATCGAACGCGCCCAGCCCCAGTAACGTAGTCGTGACGGGAATGTTGCCTTTCTCGGCAAGCTGGCGGACTTCCGGCCAGGCCCGGCTGATAATCACTCCCCCGCCCACATACAACACCGGTCGCTGCGCGGCGTTGATCATGTCCGCCGCCGCCTTGACCATGCGGCTGTTGCCGCCTTTGTAAATGCGGTAGCCCGGCAGGTTCGGCGTGTCGTCGATGATTTCTTCCACCCTGGCGGTGCTCACGTCCACCGGCAGATCCACCAGTACCGGTCCCGGCCGGCCGGTCGTGGCGATGATAAACGCCTCGTTGATGACCCGCGGCAAATCCTTGACGCTTTTGACCAAGTAATTGCGCTTCGTGACCGGCCGCGAGATTCCTGTGACATCCGCCTCCTGGAAAGCGTCGTTGCCGATAACATACGTCCGCACCTGGCCGGAGAAGATGATTATCGGGATCGAATCCATGCAGGCGGTGGCCAGCGGCGTGATGGTATTGGTCGCCCCGGGTCCGCTGGTGACAATGACTATGCCCGGCTTGCCGGTGGCGCGGGCGTAACCGTCGGCCATGTGGCCGGCGCCTTGTTCATGCCGCACCAGAATAAAATTCAGCTTACTCTCGTACAGCTGGTCGAAAGTCGGCAGGATCGCTCCGCCCGGGTAACCAAACGCATCCGTCACGCCATGCTCATGCAGCATCTGGAGAAGAATCTGCGCGCCGGTCAGGCCGATGTAACGATCGGTCCGCCCCGGGCGATAGCCCAGCACCGGCAGGTGGCCGGCCTGGGGCTGCTCGTCCGCAACGCTGATCTGCGCGGTTGCCGCCTCTTTTTTCTTGTCGGCCGGTTTGGGAGCTGAACTGGATGGGGAACCGGCGGCGGGCGCAGTACCCACCCCCCCCGTGGAAGGAGGTTTCGTAGACATAAACAGAACCTTTACAACATCGGCTGCATTGGAACGGTTGGCGGGCGTCCGCGGCAAGCGAATTACACCCGCGCCTTTTCAAGCCGCCGTTTTCATCCGAAAATCACGAGCCGACCGGCATCTCGGCGCTGGTCCAGCCCGCTGTCGCAACTGTCATTCTCGCATGTCCCGCCCAGAATTGCAAGCGGGCGATGAAACAGTAACACTGCGTATCGCGTCGCTGTCAGACGGCATATCTCGATACCATATACCGGGAGATCATATTTCGCCGGCTGGAGCAATACAGAAGAACCGCCAAGCCTGGCTGGCAGTATTCTCATCCCTTCCACACGGAGTTTCCCGTCATTTCCGACGCTCATGCCAGCGGAAGCTCTCTCGGCGCTCCAGCTACGGACCGCTCTTACGCGCGAGCAAAAATTTATCCGTATCGGCAGACGTCAATCGCCGACAAGAAGGCGGGGCATATTGCAGAGCATCCGCCGGGCTTCCAGCCGCGCCTGCTTGCGATGCTGAAAAGCGCCCTTGTTAAAACCAATCTTGTGTGAACGAACCTTGGCTCCGGACGTGCGTCGATGTGCCATGGCTGGCCTCCGTGCAAAGCAAGAACCAGTAGAACACTCCGAAACTTATAGTAGCATGTTTCATCAGACAAAACAAGCGTCTTAATTTTCCAGCCTTTCATTTTTTTTATTTGGACCACGACTATAATTCACATCGGTAAGAAGCCTTAACCCGCGACGACGAAAATGCCGTTGCCGCAAGAGCCTGTTCGGACAGGCTCTGAGAGCGGTTATTGTCGAAACATAATGGGACCTGTTTTTTAAGGAGTTTGCCGTGGCTACCAAGGTTTATGTCGTGTTCTACAGCATGTACGGCCATATCTGGAAAATGGCTGAGGCTATCGCCGCCGGCGTCCGCGAAGTTCCCCACACCGAGGTCAGTCTCTTTCAGACGGCGGAATTAGTCCCGCCGGAAACGCTCGAGAAGATGGGGGCCGCGGCGGCGCATAAACAATTTGCGCATATTCCGGTGATCAAGCCCGACCAATTGGCCGAGGCGGATGCGATCATTTTCGGCACACCGACGCGTTTTGGAAATATGGCCGCCCAGATGCGTAATTTGCTGGATCAGACAGGCCAGTTGTGGCTACGGGGCGGCCTTGTCGGCAAAGTCGGCGGCGTGTTTACCAGCACCGCCAGCCAGCACGGCGGCCAGGAAACCACCATCACCAGTTTCCACACCACGCTGCTGCATCACGGTATGGTGATTGTGGGAGTGCCTTATTCCGAGTCGCGGCTGTTAAACATGAATGAAATCACCGGCGGTTCGCCCTACGGCGCCACCACGCTGGCCGGCGCGCGGGGCGAGCGCCAACCGAGCGAAAACGAGCTGGCCATCGCCCGTTTCCAAGGCAAGCATACGGCCCGGGTCGCCGCGAAACTCGCGGCACAGTAAGAACCTGATCTCCAAGGGTAGCGAAAACACGCTATCTGGCAACCGTTCACGGGGTTATAAAAATAGCGATTGTCCCGGAGAATAAATGATTTCCAGAACCCGCCTGGCCTTTGCGTGGCCGGAGCCGACCTTTTGTAGAGACCGCCGCCTGCGGCGGTCATCAGCGGGCGTGGCAATATTTCCGGGCTGGGCCGGAATTCCAACAAAACAAGCCCTGTTCATAACGCCGCGGAGCCTTCCCCAAGGGCACAAGCGGGTGAGGACACCCGCGCTCCCAGGGATGCCCGGAAAAATTGCCACGCCCTCATCAGCCGATGAGGGCATCGGCTCTACATTTTTTTCCCGTGAACGGATACGCTATCTGTTGAGAGCAGGGAGGCGCACGCATGGCGAATCAAAATGATTCTTTTGTTCATCTGCACGGTCATTCGCATTATTCCCTGCTTGATGGCGGCGCTACCGTCCCCGACTTATGCCGAAGGGCCGCCGAACTGGGCATGCCCGCCCTGGCGCTAACCGATCACGGAAACCTTTTTGGACTGGTGGAGTTCCATCAGGAAGCGAAGAAGGCCGGCCTCAAACCGATTATCGGCTGCGAATTGTATATCGCCCCCGGTTCCCGTTTTGATAAAGACGCCCATGGCATCGGCGATGCCGCCTATCATCTGGTGGTGCTGGCGAAAAATCAGGCCGGTTACCGAAACCTGCTCAAACTGGCCAGCCTGGCCTACCTGGAAGGTTTCTACTACCGCCCCCGGGTGGACAAGGAGCTATTGGCCCGCCACGCCGAGGGGTTGGTGGTCATCAACGGCCACCTAGGCACGGAAATAGCCGCGTGCCTGACGCGCAACGACTTATCCGCCGCCGTGGGCGTGGCGGGACAGTACAAGGAAATGTTCGGCGAAAATTTTTTTGTGGAATTGCAGAACCACGAAGACCCGGTCCAGATCGAACAGATTCCGTGGCTCGTGGAGGTGGCCCGCCGCGCCGGTTGCCCGGTGGTGGCCACCAACGATTACCATTATCTGCTGAAAGAAGATTACGACGCGCACGACGTGCTTTGCTGCATCAGTATGGGCAAAACACTCGACGCGAAGGACCGCTTGCGCTACTCCCGCCAGCTTTACCTGAAAAGCTCGCGGGAAATGCGGGCTATTTTCAAAGACATGCCCGAAGCCTGTGATAATACCCTGAAAATCGCCGGAATGTGCGACCTGGATCTCGATTTTTCCCGGCGCCACGCCCCCGTTTACACGCCGCCGGCCGATACGAAAACCAACCGGCCGACCACGGCCGACGACTATCTTCGGCAGTTGTGCGAACAGGGAGTCATCCGGCGCTATGGCCGGTTCAACGAGATTCTTCAGCGGCGATTGGAGCAGGAACTCAAAGTCATCCAGGATAAGGGCTTTTCCAGCTACTTTCTGATCGTATGGGACTTCTGCAATTACGCCCGGCGCAACGGCATACCGGTAGGCGCCAGAGGTTCGGGCGTGGGCACGCTGGTGGGTTACGCGTTGGAACTCTGCGACGTGGATCCTATCCGTTACGATCTGCTTTTCGAGCGGTTCATGGACCCAAGCCGTTCGGAAATGCCCGACATCGACATCGACATCTGCCAGGAAGGCCGGGCGAAAGTTATTGAATACGTCCGGCAGAAATACGGCAATGTATCGCAGATCATCACTTTTTCCACGCTGGGGGCCAAGGCGGCCATTAAGGACGTCGGGCGCGTGCTGGGCCTGCCCCTGCCGGAAGTGGACAGAATTACCAAGCTGATTCCCGGTGGCATAGGCGTAACGCTGGAAAGCGCCTTGCAGACGGCCGATCTGAAAAAACTTTACCAGGAAGATCCCAATGTCACACGATTGATTGACATTGCCCGGCGTCTGGAAGGCCTGTGCCGCAATGCCGGCATGCACGCCGCGGGCGTAATCGTCTGCGACAAACCAATTGAACAGGTGGTTCCGCTGTACAAAAATGGGACCGACATCATGACCCAGTGGGATGGGCCGACGTGTGAAAAGGCCGGCCTGCTGAAAATAGACTTTTTAGGTTTGCGCACGCTGACCATTCTGGAACGGGCACTGCAACTGATCGAAAAAGACTTCGCCGGCGGTTTGCCGGAGCGCCACACGCGGGACGATAAGCAGGGCGGGGAAAATTCTCCCAGCGCGGCCACTCATCCGGTCATGCCGGGGCGCCCCGGCCGCATCGACCTGGAGAAAATTGATCTGGCCGACCCGCGGATCTACCGGCACATTTTCCAGAAGGGTCGGACCAAGGGTGTTTTCCAGTTTGAATCGCCGGGTATGCGCGAGCTGCTGATCCGGATGAAGCCCGACCGCATTGAGGACCTGATCGCCGCCAATGCCCTGTTCCGTCCCGGCCCGATGGAACTGATTCCCGATTATTGCGCCCGCAAGCAATTGCGCCAGCAGGTTCCGGAGGTTCACCCGATCATGGACAAAATCCTGTCGGAAACCTACGGCATCATGGTGTACCAGGAACAGGTGATGCGGATATTCAACCAGCTTGGCAATATTCCGCTGGCCCGCGCATATAAGATTATCAAGGCCATCAGCAAAAAAAACACCGCCGTTATCGCGGCGGAAAGGCGGCATTTCATCGATGGCGCCGCCGGCAACGGCATTGATCATGAATCGGCCGGACGGATATTCGCCCTGATCGAAGAATTCGGCAAGTACGGTTTTAACAAAAGCCATTCCACCCGCTACGCCCTCGTGGCGTATCAGACGGCGTATCTGAAAACCTACTTTCCGCTGCAATACATGGCCGCCCTGCTCACCTTTGAAATGAACGATCAGGCCAAAACCACCGAATACATTGAGGAATGCCGTTTCCTGCCACAGGCCGACGGGAGCGCAGGCATTGCCATTCTGCCGCCGGATATCAATAAAAGCATCGCCGATTTCAGCGTGGTGGAAGGAACCATCCGCTTCGGTCTGGCCGCGGTCAAGGGGGTGGGCGAAAAGGCGGTTGAGGCGATCCTGGCGGCGCGGGGCGATTCGGCCGGCGGCGCCGGCAAACCGTTCACCAGTCTCCATGATTTCTGCGAACGGGTGGACCTGCGGGTGGCCAACAAATCGGTTCTGGAGGCACTGATCAAGTGCGGCGCCTTTGATTCGCTGCATGCCAACCGCGCCGCCGTTCTGGCCGCGGTGGAACACGCCGTCCAGGTGGGAGGAGCGGCGCAGGAAGCGCGGCGCGCGGGTCAGGAAAACCTCTTTGGCGGTGGTGGCCCCGCAGCAACGGTTGATTTCAAGCTGCCGGCGGCGCCCGAATGGACGTCCTCCCAGAAAATGACCTATGAAAAGGCCGTGCTGGGCTTTTATGTCACAAGCCATCCGCTGCGCGATGTGGAAAATGTGCTGGTTCATTTCACCACGCTTGATAGTCAGACTATTTTGGAAGCGCCCGACCGCAGGGAGGGCATCGTTGGCGGTCTGATTTCCAAGGTCAATCTGATGATCGCCCGCACGGGGGCGCGCGCCGGCCAGAAATGGGCGACTCTGATTCTCGAAGACCTGCACGGCACGCTCAAGGCGCTGATTTTTTCCAACGAATACCAGCGATACGCCGGCCAATTAGCGCCGGAGGCGATCCTGTTTTTCCGCGGCGCCGTGGACCGCTCGCGGGAACAGCCGTGTTTCCGCGTTACTGAAATATTCACGCCGCGCCAAATTGTCGAAAAGCTCGCCAGTGAAGTGGTGTTGGTCGCCCCGGCTCTGGCCATGGATCAAACCGCGGTGGATAAACTCGACCAGGTTCTACGCCGGCACGCCGGCGGTCGGGTGGCGGTGAAAATGGATTTGCTAGATGAAAGCCAACAGCCGGCGCTTAGAACAATCCTGGATCTGCGCCGGAAAATTGTAATGACTCCACAGACCGAAGAAGATTTGTGCGCCGTTTTTTCCGGTCTGTCTCTTCTCTGGCGCGGACCCGGTTCACCGCAGGAGTATTTCTCGAAAGTTCCGCCCGATGCGGAATCCGGAACCAGGGCGGTACGATCAAACTCGTGAAGCGCCGGCACAATGCCGGAGAGGATTTTTTTTACGCAACAGATATGTTCCCACCGCGGGAATTATTATCGGGAACCGGTCTGGTCGCGGTGCGGATGACGCCGCAACCCGCCGCTGTTTCGGCTACAACTTGACGTTGAGCAGATTTCCCCGGACATCGTAAACTTCCATCAGTACGGCGTCGCCCGGCAAAGCGGAGTCGGAGAGCACGTGAATCTGCTTGTTAATCGTGTTCTCCAGTTCGACCAGCCGCCGGCGTTTGCGGTTGAGCAGATACGCGGCGACCAATGAATGAACCCTCGCCTCAATCCGTGCCGCGTCGCGGTGCAACGCCGCGGCGGCCAATCGCCGGAGCACGTCCAGCGAAACGCTTTCCGGGTTTTTAATCAGCGCGGCGCCGTGGCAATACGGGCAATCCTGGTAAATGCCGCGTTTGAGGCTCGGTTTGACGCGTTGGCGGGTCATCTCAATCATGCAGAACTGGCTCATCCGCAGCACTTTGGTTTTGGCGCGGTCCTGCTTGAGCTGATCCCGCAGCAAACGTTCGATATCGCGCTTGTGGCGATCCTCGCGCATGTCGATCAAGTCGATCACGATCACGCCGCCGAGATCCCGAAGCCGCAGTTGCCGGCAAATCTCCTGGACGGCGTCTTTGTTGATGTTGTAAGAGGTAAGCTCGGCGTCGCGGTGCTCGCGATAGCGGCCGGAGTTCACGTCAATGGCGACGAGAGCCTCGGTGGAGTCGATCACCAGCGAGCCGCCATTGGACATTTCCACCCGGCGGGCGTTGATCTTTTCAATTTCCTGCTCCACGTTGTGGCGCTGGAACAGCGGCAGAGCGTCGGAATATACACTTACCATTTCCGCCGAGCGCGGGCTGACAATCGATAAAAAGTCGCGAACCCGCTCGGCGACAGCGGCGTCATCCACCAGAATTCGGTCCATGTCGTGGACGACCAGATCGCGAATGGTGCGAATCACCAGATCGCTTTCCTGATAAAGCTCCGCCGGGGCGGGCAGAGTTTCCAGCCGATGGGCTATGCGTTTCCACAGCCGAACCAGATAATGCAGATCCTGCTGGAGTTCCCGGCGAGTCCGGTCGATGCCCGCCGTGCGGATGATAAAACCAAGATTGTGCGGCGGATTGAGTTCCTGGAGTATTTTTTTCAAGGCGCGACGCTGGTCGATATTCTCGATCTTACGGGATACCCCAAGTTGGCTCATGCCGGGCATCATCACGAGGTAGCGTCCGGGTACGCTGATGTAGCTGGTGAGCGTGGGTCCTTTGTTGCCAATACCTTCCTTAGTGACCTGGACGATGATTTCCTGCCCGCGCCGCAGGCACTGCTGAATAGGCGGGCGACTGTGGCGCGGTGTTTTACGGCCGACTTTTTCCATGGGCAAAATGTGGTCCTGATCGACCTGCAGGTCCGCGGCTTCCAGCAGTTCATCGGCCAGTTGCGGGTATATGTCGCCGTAGACGCCCTCCGGAGCTTCCCGTTCGCCGTCGCCGGCCGGCGCCGTATTATCGGGTGATTCTCCGGCGGCGGGTTTATTCGCGCCGGCGGCGGAACGCCCCGGACGAGAGGCATGGCCGGGAAAATATTGCGGGTGCAGATCGCTGATGTGCAGAAAGCCGTTCCGGCCGATACCGAAGTCGATAAACGCCGCCTGAATGGACGGCTCCACATTGAGCACCCGGCCCTTATAGATATTGCCGACGTGTAATTCCGTGCTGGTTCGTTCGACGTAAAGTTCTTCGAGCCTCCCCTGGCAAATGACGGCGATGCGGACTTCGTCTTTTTCCTGCGCGTTGATGAGCATTTGTCGCGGCGGGCCTTGCTGACGGCCACGGGCGGATTCGATCTTGCTCTCTTGCGCCGCGGAGGTCGCGTCCGCTTCACCGGCCGGGACGACTGCGGCCGTATGATTGGTTGCCGATATCGGCAGGTCCGACGCCGATACGCCTCCTTCATGAGAATGCAAGCCGGCTTCCATGGCCGGTTCAAAAATTTCCTCGTTGTCCACGGAAGTGGCTGGATTGATGGTACCAGGCGCAGTTGGGACGGCTGCGTTTTCGCGCACACCTGTTATCGGCCGCGATTCCACCGCGGACGGAACCTTTGGATTAAGGTCCGAACCGGGCGCCCGCGTAAGTACCCCGGGAGCCGCCGGAGGTTCGCCGGTGGGAGGCGCGGTGCTGGGACGGAATTGATGACGAACGCGGCCACCCCCTCCAAACGAGCGACGGCCAAAGTGGCGTGTCGTTCCCGGAGCGGCCCGCGCTACGACTCTTCCCGCACCGGGACGGTGCGTCAAAGTATCCCCGCTGACGATTTCCGGCTTGTCCGCCGACTTAACGGGTTGATCGACGGATTTCCAACCCGCGCTTGCGGATTCATCCGGCGTGGGAACGACACGCGTTTGCGCAATCACAGTCGACGCCGCCGGGGGAGGCACGGAAGTTTCCCGCACCGGTGATTCTTGTGTTGACCGGGATTCTCCCGTGAGACCGGTTGCTTGTGGTGCAACGGATGCCGATTGATCCTGGGACTTGCGCCCCCCCTGGCCGCGACCGCGCCGCCCGTGTCCCCGACCGCCGCGGCGGCGGCGTCGCGGCCGCCCCTGAGCGGAGTGATGGCTTGTCTGCGAATCCGCCGGTGAATCAGCGGATGGGCCGGCGATCGCGCCGGAAGTTGAGCCTCTCTCCGCAGCCTGGGACGGCGAGACTTCGCTATCGGTAGTGGACCAACTCCGTCGGGATGATTCGATTTCTTCTATGCTGATGCGCCAACCTCGTTAAGCATTTGTTCCAACTTAATTATCGCCGTGGACGGTCGATTACGTTCCACCCACATCGTAGAATGATTATATTTGTTCGTCCCGGACAAGTCCATGCGTCCGGAAAATCAGTATCCCGGCTCGATCCGGTCTTCGTAAAAAAAAGACGGCCTTTTTTATCCCCGCACGGCTGGTCAGGATCGTTCGCGAAGCCAGGAAATTGCCGCGGGGTGGCACCGCCAGGCCTCACCTATTTCATAGGCACAGATCACCGCTTCGTTTTCATCTCCAAGCCCATAGTAAGATGGAAGTTCCGCGGGCAATGTTTTTCGCTTGGTCAGATAAGACTCCACACGAGAATTGATTTTTCGCGCCCGGTCAAGCGCCTGGTCCGCACCTTTACCGCCGGCGCCGCCGGATAGGAATTGCTCCAAGACGCGCGCCCAGGCGAACATGGCGCTGCTGTCATCTTCATACTGTTGAAACAGCCGCCGAGCGTCATCCAATCGTTCCAATTCCAGATAGTGGCCCAGCAACGAATAGCGCAGCCCCTGATTGTCATTCGGGTTCAGTTGCAGCATTCCCTCGTAATGGCGCACCGCTTCCTCCCGTTGGCCGGACTTGGCCAGCATCTGCGCCAGAGCAGCCCGTGCCCGCATGTAAGGGCGGGTTTCGTGAATGCCCCAGAAATACCCCTCATTTTTCTCAAAGAATGTTTGCCCCAGCGTCTCTTCCCCCTGCCGCACTACCTGCCGCATATTCACAATGACGACGCTTTTGTCGCGACTTGATGCCTGCGCGAGGATTCGCAGGGCATCCACGCAAGCAGGATCCGTTTCTACCGCCCGGCCGGCAAGTTCCACGGCCCGCGCGGCTTCGCCTTGCTCGATGGCTTCCATCGCCTCAAAAGCCAGATCCTGCGCGCGCGCCCGGCGGACATTTCCACCGCCGGCAAATATATTTCGCAAGGATCTTTCAACAACATGCCGCGGTGGCATCGGGGGGAGATCGGTATTTTGAGTTTGATCGCCGCTCTTTGTGCCGAGGCGTTTTCGCCTCTCCTGTCGTTTGCGATCCGGCTTGTTCATGACCCGAGCCTCCTTTTACGTACCGCGGTCCACGATTATACCTGCGATGATGGTTCGGGAAACGGGCACTTCAACATGCGGATTGTTGGGGGGGGGTGGCAATTTTTCCGGGCAGCCCTGGGAGCACGGCTGTCCCCAGGGCCGCTTCTACTCCCTGGCGACTTCGCAGCGGCGTTCGGTTTAAGCCCTGCTTAGCAAAATTCGGCTGCTGCCCGGAAATATTGCCACGCCGGGATTGTTGCACCGTCACGCGCGCCGTGAAAGCAAGTCGCCCTGCGGGTAAGATGGCGTTGTATTGCAGGAGCGGAAGAAGCAACATGGCCGAGAAAGAACCTCTCACCGTCACCGCGTTATGCGCCCTGGCGGGGATATTTGCACGTGACGAGTCGCAACTTGCAAGTCCCGAACTCTTTGGAGTTACGGACGGCAAAGCCATTGGCACATGGGTTGAGCGAAAACTCCGGGCTGTGCTTCAAGATCACTATATTTTTTCAGAGGGAAATACGGCTTACGGGATAGACTTCCCATCACTGGAAGTTGACATGAAGGTCGCCAATATTACCCAGCCTCAGTCTTCCTGCCCATTCCAAGCGGCTGACCAAAAGATATTCGGCCTCGGCTATTCCTACAACGCTAGTTTCCCCCGGCAGGATTTCTGGCAAGACCACGGCGAAAACGCAAGGGGACGCGGCTTGCAAGGGTTTGGCCTGGTGTACAAGAATCCAAAATGTAAGCGGC
>JAJYDU010000137.1 GCA_021790475.1 Planctomycetota bacterium
TCTAAAAGCAAGAGAAATATTAAATACCATAGCGAATATTAGTGGCTACACGTAAATGCGAAAAACACACGTAAGTCATTGTAAATAAATGAGATACGTCAAAAGTGGCTTGGAACATCCGCTTCATGCGGCGGGTCGTGGCTTTGCACATGGAGTTCCATCCGTGAACGGTTACCCATTTTTCAGTGGGGGTGAGAGAATTTCAGGAGGCGGCGTCCGCGGATTTCCAGCGAAGGAGGGGAAGAAGGCCGGATCAAAATGGCTATCGGGTCACAATCGGAGCGGACTTGTGGCTGATGGCCGCGGTTTGAACCGCCTGGCCGGAGGCGGACGACTGCTGGAAAAGCAGTGCCGGGAAAAGGCCGAAGAAAATTACCAGCGCCGTGGCCAGGGCGGCCGCCAACGGTGGCGCCCAGGCCCGCCGTACGGAAAATGGCGTCCAGGCATCGCGGAGGTACATCGCGGCGACAATTCGCAGGTAATACGCCGCGGCGATGGCCGCATTGATTACCACCAGCACGGCCAGTACGGGATGATTTGCCGCCAGTGCCGCCTGCACGAGGAACAACTTGCCGAGAAATCCCACCGTGCCGGGCATGCCGATCAGGCTGAAGAGGCAAACCGCCATGCCGGCGGCGGCCAGCGGATGTTCGCCGGCGACGCCGGCAATGTCGTCGAGGTCCTCGGCGGCGTCGGTTTTACCCTGCAGGTAAATCAGCGCGGCAAAAGCGCCGACGGTCATCAGGCTGTAAGCGCCCAGGTAAAAAAGCGTGGCGCTCAGGCCGTTGATCGCGGAACCGGCCGACGATATCGGCCCGACGGCCAATCCCACGAGCATGTAGCCGCTGTTGGCAATGGAGCTGTAAGCCAATATGCGCTTAATATTTCTCTGCAACAGGGCCAGCACGTTGCCGACGAACATGGTCAGCACAGCCAGGACCATGAGCAAATCGGGCAGGACGTGTCCCGCCGCGCCGGGACCGGACAATTTCCAGCCGGTGAGATTGAATACGATGATAAGGGCAAAAAACCCGGCGGCCTTGGGAGTAAAAGAGAGAAACGCCGTGACGGGCGTCGCCGCCCCCTGGTATACGTCGGGAGCATAGTAATGCAGGGGAACGGCGGCGATTTTATAGGAGATGCCGATCACCACCATCAGCAGGCCGATGAGGGCTACGTAGGGCAGATGCCCGCCGGTCAGGGCACTGTGGAAAGCGGCGGCGATAGCGGTAAAACGCGTGCTGCCGGCAAAACCATAGAGATAGCTGAACCCGAAGAGATAAATGGCGGCGGACAGCGCGCCGAGAAAGAAGTATTTGACGCCGGCTTCCTGGGCGGCGGGGTTGCCGCGCCCCGCGGCCACCATGATGTAGGTGGGAATGGAAACCAGCTCGAGTGCCAGGAACAGCCAGATTAAATCATTGACTTTGGCCATCATGCTCAAACCGGCCAGCGAGCAGAGCAGCATGGCGAAAAATTCGCCGCGGTATGCCTTGTCGGGTTGGGCGGGGTCGTCCAAAAACGGCATGCCCCAGCAAGCCAGAACCGTCAGCAGACCGATTCCGGAGGCGAGCATGGAATCGTAAGTGGCCAGGGGCCAGAGCGTCCAGCGGCGCCAATCGCCGATCGGGCCGAGATTCCAGGCGGCGATGAACGCCAGCACCAGACTGATGGCGGCGATCCATTGGCTGGAGCGCCGCACCCCGTCGCGCGGACACAGGCCGACCAGCAGCACCAGCGCCGCCGCCGCGAGCATGATGATTTCCGGGCAAAGACCATGGAGATTGATGTTCACTTGGAAAACCTCGGTTTTATTGCTGAACATTCTTTCATTGCGACCGGGCCGTTCTGATAATCATCGGGACAGGCCATGCCGTCATTTCTTATTTTTCCAACGATCATTTTTCCGTTCTCCTGGCGTCCCTGGTGGCTGTTGACCGCTTCTTTCGCGCCCCTTTCATGTTTGAAAAAATATTTTGGTTTCGGCGCCGCGTCGCCCGCCAGAACCCGGGAGCGAATATGGTTTACCGCGGGTTGCATCGAGCGCAGCACCGGCGGCGGATAAATTCCCAATACCAGCACCAGCGCCGCCAGGGGCGTCAATATGCACCACTCGCGTAACGAAAGATCGGGCACTTTGGATTGCCGCGGCGGGTGTCCGGGGGCGGATTCACCTTGTGTTTCCGGTTCGACCAGCGGACCGAAAATGACGCGGGCGACCCAGTAAATCATGTACAGCGCGCCCAGGATCATTCCCAGGGCGGCGGGAATGGCATACGCGGGCCCCAGGTGGCCGCCATGCACCGGTGAACCGCTTACATAAGTTCCCACGAGCGAGAGTATCTCGCTTACAAAGCCATTGAAGCCCGGAACCGCCGCGGTTCCCAGGGCGAAAAAGACGGCGAAAAAGCCGAGCGCCGGCAAGCGCCGGGCCAGGCCGGAAAGCTCTTGGAGATCGCGGGTGTGATAGCGGCGGTAAATCATGCCCATGACCAGCAGCAGGGCGGCGGCCAGAATGCCGGAATTAATCATCACCATGACGCCGCCGATAAGGCCCGTCGTGGTCAGGGCCAGTATGGCCAGTACGCACAGGCCCAGGTGGCTTACCACGGAATAAGCGACAAGTTTTTTCATGTCGTGCTGCACCCAGCTTACCAGCCCCCCGAAAAGGATCGATACCACGCACAGAGCCGCCAGCCACGGGGTGAATCGTTGCGCCGCCAGCGGCAGCATGGGCAGGGCGAACCGCAGCAGGCCGTAGGCGCCGAGTTTGAAACCGGCGATCGTTGCCGCGCCGGGAGCGGGCGATTCGGTTATTGCCAACGGCATCCAGGTGTGCAGGGGAAACAGCGGGACCTTGATGGCGAATCCGATCAATAGTCCCAGAAAAACCAGGCCCTGTTGCCACGGTGAAAGCGACCGTCCGGCCTGGTAAAGCCCGGTGAGCGAGAAGGAAAACGAACCGAATTTTTCCTGGTGCACCCAGGCCAGGTAAATCAACGAAGCCAGCAGCAGCACCGATCCGGAGAAGGCGTAAAGAAAAAACTTGCCGGCGGCCCGGCGGCGCTCGGCGTGCCCCCAGACGCCAATGATAAAAAATGTCGGGATGAGCGTGAATTCGAAGAACAGATAGAACAGCAACACGTCGTGCGCGCAGAATACGCCGATCATGGAGGCGTAAAGCAACAGCATCCATCCGTAAAACTCGTTCTGCCGATGGTGGATTTTGTCGAAACTGTCCAGAATCGCCAGCGGCATGATGACCACGGCCAGCATGGTCAGCCAAAGGCTGATGGCATCGACTCCGAGAGAGAATTTCACGCCGAACTGCGGCATCCAGTTGTAGACGAAGGCTTCCTGCCATTGGCGGCCGTGCGCGTAATGGAACCGGCAAAGCAGTCCGATGCCCAGAATGGCGGGCAGGCAGGATATGGCGAAGGCCAGCGGCCCGGTGGTCCGTGCCGCCCGGCGCGGCAACATAAATACCAGCGCCCCGCCCAGCGCGGGTATCAGCAGCATCATGGGTAGAATCAGGTGGTTCATAAATCTTACGAGCCTATCTCAATTTTCAAGCAGGCCGCTCATCGCAGCAGATACAACACGCCCAGCAGCACCACCGCCATTCCCGCGACCATGCCGATGCCGTAATACCGCAACCGGCCGCTTTGCGTCGGTTTGATCGTAAAGCCGGTAAGCTGGGGAATAAATCCGATTACGAATACCAGGCCGTCCACAACGAACCGGTCCATAAGCGAAAGAATATGGCCTAAAAAGCGCAGCGGTCGAACCAGCGTGTAGTGATACAGCTCATCAATGTACCACTTGTTTTCCAGAAAATGCACCAGGGGTCGCAGGACAACGGCTACCTTGGCCGCCGCCTGCCGATTGATGCGATGAAAATAGGCCGCGATCAGAACTCCCAGTACCGCCAGAGCCGCGCCGATTCCCATGATGAGAGTCGGATTGATGCGCCCGGGCGCCGGTTGCGGCAGGCCGGCGGGGAGGGTGGGAACATATTGAATGGTTCCATTGAGCGGTACTCGGCCGAGGAACCCGCCGATCCATCCGCCGGGGGCGTGGGAGCCGAAAACACCCAGGTATCCGGCAAATGTCGCACCGATGGCCAGAACAATCAGAGGCAGCCACATAGCCGGCTCGCCGTCAAAAGATCGCGGCTTTTTGGCATGGGCAGGCCGGTCTTTCGCCGCGCCATCGGCGGCCGGTCGGCCGTGATTGGCGACATATTCGCCACCGGGCGTCTCACCCGGTGGAAAAAAAGGAGAAGGTTCATGTTGACCCGCCGTTGCGGGCAGGATCAACTCGCCGGTGAACACGCGGAAAAATACGCGGAAGGTGTAATACGCGGTAATCAGGGCGGTCAGCAGGCCCACCACCGCCAGCCACGGTCCGAAATGCCAGGTTGAATTCATGGCGGCGGAAAGAATATCGTCCTTGCTGAAAAAGCCGGACCAGCCGGGAAATCCGGACAGGGCAAGGCAGCCCATCAGGATGGTGATGGCCGTGATGGGCATTTTCTTTCGCAAGCCGGACATTTTTCGGATGTCCAGTTCGCCGCCCATGGCATGCATAACCGAACCGGTGGCCAGAAACAGCAGGGCCTTGAAAAAAGCGTGCGTGAATACGTGAAACACAGCGCCGGTTCCCGTCGCCACACCCAGTCCCAGGAACATGTAGCCAAGCTGCGAGATGGTGGAATAAGCCCAGATGCGTTTCATGTCGTACTGGCACATTGCAATGGTGGCCGCCATGAAGGCCGTGAAACAGCCGATCAGGCCCACCAGGTGCAGGACCGGAAGGTCGTGCAGGAACAGCGGCAGGCAGCGGGCGATCAGGTACACGCCGGCCGTGACCATCGTGGCGGCGTGGATAAGGGCGGATACGGGCGTGGGACCTTCCATGGCGTCCGGCAACCACACATGCAGTGGAAACTGGGCTGACTTGGCGAATGCGCCGAACATCAGCAGCAGCGGAATCCAGAATAGAACCGTCCGATGCGCCGCGCGAAACGCCGGGCTTTGCAGCGATCCGTAAAACACGTGGCTGAATTTCAACGAGTGGAAGGTCAGGTAGATCATCAGCACGGCGACGGCGAAGCAGGTGTCGCCGACGCGATTGGTGATGAAGGCCTTGGTGGCCGCGTCGCGCGCCGCCGGGCGCGGATAGTAATAACCGATCAGAAGATAGCTGGCCAATCCCACGCCTTCCCACCCCAGATATACCAGCAGGAAGTTGTTGGCCAGAACCAGAGTGGTCATGAAGAACACAAAGATGCTCATGTAGGCGAAAAAGCGGAAGTAGCCGTAATCGCCTTCCATGTAACCGGAAGAGTAAATGAAGATCAGCAGCGAAATGCCGGTGACAAAGGCCGCAAACAGGCAGGAAAGCGGATCCAGAAATATACCGAAGGAAGCCTTGAACCCCCCGGCGCCGATCCATGTCCACAGATCGGATTGAATATAGGTGGCGTTGGGGGCGGCCAACTGGCCGGACTGGAACATCAATAACAGTTTGAAAGCGATCGCAAACGACAGGGCCACACTGATGATGGCCGGCACGTGCGCGGATTTTTTGAACCATTTGGCGCCCAGCAGCGCAAGGATGATCGCTGCCGCCAGAGGGAAGGCCGGGATCAAGGCGGAAAAAATAATCGCCGCCTCATGCGGCGTCCATGAAGAATACACGTTACACTCCCGGATTTCTCAAGCGCCCGGCGGGTCTTTCCTTCCCCGCCGATTACCCCTGCATGTCCGACCAGGCGTCGACGTTCAACGTCTCGCGACGCCGAAACAGCATCACCACCAGGCCCAATGCCAGAGAGGCCTCCGCGGCGGCGATGGTCAATAGAAATATCACGAAAGACTGACCGGCGGCGTTCTGGCGATAACAACTGAAGGCAATCAGGTTAATGGCGATCCCCTGAAACATGATCTCCGTGGAAAGAAAGATCATGATCATGTTTCGGCGGGTGAGAAAACCCACCAACCCCACGGCAAAGAGCGCCGCCCCAAGGGCCAGGTAACGGTAAAGAACCGGATTGCTCATGGATTCCATCTTTTTTTCACCAAGTTGCAGTTATTCCGCCGGTATTTCGCCGGAGTCGAGCATCCGGACCGGCGGTTCGTTTTTGCGCGCAATCATCACCGCGCCCACCAGCGACACGGTCAGCAGGACGCCGGCCAATTCCAGGGGCAGCGCGTAGTGCGAATACAGGTTCGCCCCGAGCATTCCCATGCCGCCGAAACCGGCCGGGCCGGCGGAGGGCGCGGCGCCCGGGCCATGCCTTAAAGCCGCATGACCGTAAGACATCATCTGCAAAATCGTCCCCAGAAGAAGAAAGCTCACCAGCACCGCCGCCAGCGGATCGGCGCTGATGCGGTCATAATCGGCCGCCGGAATTTCCCCGCCTGGACTCGCCAGCATGATGACAAATACATAAGTAACCAGTATGGCCCCGGCGTAAATGATGATCAGAACCACGGCGATGAACTCCGCCCGCAACAGAAGAAACAGGGCGGCGGCGGCCAGCGTCAGCAGAACGAAATACAGGGCCGCATACAGGGGACGCGGATGGCATACCACGCCCGCGGCCGCGGCCAGAGCGATGGCGGCGAAAATGTAAAAGAAAATGGCGGGGGGACCGGGATAATGAACGGTCTGCTCTTGCGCCGTCCAGTGGAACCAGCCGAGCAAACCGGCGCCCAGGGCCAGAACCCCGATCAACGCGCCGAGTTTCACCATTGCG